>WLNW01000138.1 GCA_009699605.1 Actinomycetota bacterium
GCGGTGAGCGAGCCGCGCACCCACGCGCACGAGGACCTGGTGCACGAACTCGACAGCGTGCAGGATCGCATTGCGGTGCTCGAGCGGAGCATCGGCCGGCTCACGGCGGTGGTCGGTGATCTCGAGCGGGTGCTGCCGCGTGTGGTCGATCGGCTCGACGCCCGAACCGACTGATGCACATCGATCAGATCGTCGTCGGCGCGGCAGTCGGCGACGCCGTGACCGAGAGCGCGATCCGTATCCGGAATGCGCTGCGCAACACGGTCGAGTCGAACATCTACGCCTTTCATCGCGAACCGAACGCCGACCAAGACATCGGGCTGATGGAGCACTACCCGTTGCCGAGCCACCGCTCGCCCGACGACATCATCGTGTACCACGTCAGCATCGGTGAGCCGGGCATCACCGACTTCGTCCTGCACCGCAGCGAGCGATTGGTGCTCGTGTACCACAACATGACCCCGGCATCGTTCTTCCGTGACGTCGACCCGGTCTTCGCCGACCTGCTCGATGCCGGCCGGCGCGAGCTCCCTACGCTGCTCGACCGGGCCGAGGCGGTCATCGCAGTCTCCGAGTTCAACGCGAACGAGCTGCGCGCGCTGGGTCGCCACGACGTCGTCGTCGCCGCCCCGCCGCTGAACTTGCGCCGGTTGCTCGACGTCGAGCCCGACCCGCAGATCCAGGCGATCCTGCCGGTCGCGGTGCCGGGGAAGATGCTGCTGTTCGTGGGGCAGGTGCTCCCGCACAAGCGACCCGACCTGCTGGTCGCAGCGCACCACCTGCTGGTCACCAACGACTTTCCCGACGCCCGCCTGGTCATCGCCGGCCCGTCACGGAACAAGCGCTACGCGAACGCGTTGCGTCGCTACATCGACGACCTCGCGCTCGACACGGTGTGGTTCACCGGTGGCCTCACTGATGGCGAGCTCGCAGCGATGTACCGACGCGCCGACGTGGTCGTCACCGCCAGCGAACACGAAGGGTTCTGCGTGCCCATCGTCGAGGCGTTCAACCACGACGTGCCGGTGATCGCCCGCGACTTCGGTGCCGTCGCAGAGACCGCCCGAGGCGCGGCGCTGGTGCTGCCGTCCGATACCGGGGCGCGACACATGGCTGAGGCGATGCGCCGCGTCCTCACCGACGACGCGCTGCGCGACACGCTTGTAGCCCGCGGTCGCGAACGTCGCGAGCACTTCACCGTCGATCGCACCACCGCAGGCATGCTCGACGCGATCCGGCTGATCGTGTCCGGCCAGTTCGGTCGTCGGCGATGAGGCTGCTTTTCTGCGTCCAGCGCTACGGCGAGGAAGTCGCCGGTGGCTCGGAGGCCGCGTGCCGCCAGGTCGCGGAGCACTTGGCCGCTCGCGGGCACCTGGTCGAGGTGGTGACTTCGCGAGCGAAGAGCTACGTCGACTGGGCCGACCATTACCCGGCTGGACCTACCACGTTGAACGGCGTCGTCGTGCACCGGCTGAGCGTGCGCCAGCCTCGCGACCCGAAGCAGTTCGGCCCGCTCCATGGCAGGATCCTGCGCACCCGGCGGGCCCCGTTGTTCGTGCAGCGCGACTGGCTCCGGTTGCAAGGCCCCGACGTGCCGGGCCTGCCCCTCTGGCTCGATGCGAACGCCGAGCGGTTTGATCTCGCGAACTTCTTCACGTACCTCTACCCGACCACGGCGTTCGGACTACCGGTCGCCGCCCGACGGTTGCCCACCATCTTGTTCCCCACGGCCCACGAGGAGCCGATGATGGAACTGCGGGTGTTCGACGAGCTCGTGCGCGCGGCCGACGGGCTGCTGTGCCTCACGCCTGAAGAGCTCGAGCTCGTGGCGCAGCGCTTTCGGTTCACGCCTCGCGCCGAGGTGATCGGATTGGGCGTCGACCAGAACCCGGTCGGCGACGGCCGACGGTTCCGGGACGCTCACGGACTCGGTGACGAGCCCTATGTGATCTTCGTGGGCCGCATCGATCCGGGAAAGGGCAGCGACGAGCTGCACCGTTACTTCATCGAGCACAAGCGGCGCCATCCGTCGAACCTTCGGCTGGTCGTGGTGGGCGAACCCGTCACGCAGCTCCCACCGCACGACGATGTGATCCTCACCGGGTTCGTCGATGAACAAACGAAGCTTGACGCGCTCGCCGGTGCAACGCTGTTGGCCCAACCGTCCTATTTCGAGAGCTTTTCGCTCGCGCTGTGCGAAGGATGGACGTTCGGACTTCCCGCACTTGTCCAGCGCCAGTGCAAGGTGCTCGACGGCCAGGTGCGTAGGGCTGGCGGCGGCTTGCCGTACAGCGGATTCGCCGAATTCTCTGAGGCGTTGGCGTTGCTGCTGCGCGAGCCGGGGCTGCGCGCACAGATGGGTGAGGGCGGCCGCAAGTACGTTCGCACCCACTATGCCTGGGACTCGGTGATGAACAACTACGAGCGGTTCGCACGCGGGGTGATCGACGCTACGTCCTACGCCGCCGAGCAGTCCCGAACACGCAGTTCGCCCACGGGCCCGGACTAGATTGCGCAGCGATGGCTGAGTCAACGACTGCGGCGTCTCCGAATCGATCGCTGTCGCGAAGCGGCGGGCTTTTGTTGCTCGTGTCGGTCGGCGTGGGAAACGCCGCCAACTACGGGTTCCAGATCGTCACCGGTCGCTCGCTTGGCGCCCAAGACTACGGGCTGCTCGGTGGCCTCATGGCCGTGGCCACCATCATCAGCGTGGCCGGTGGCTCCTTTCAGACCGCCGCCGCTCGCGCGGTCGCCGCCGGGGAGACAAGACCTGGGCGCGACGTGATCGATCGGTTCAGCCGCTCGGCCATCGTGGCCGGTCTCGTGGTCACGGCCATCGCCATGGCTGCATCGCCGCTCATCGGGATCTTCTTCGACGTAGGCCTCCTGCCGATCTTCGGGTTGGCCCTGTTGATCGTGCCCGCGCTGCTCAGCGCCATTGCCGCCGGCCGGCTCCAAGGCGCCCACCGGTTCGGGTTGATGTCGGGGCTGTCGGCCGGACTCGCGCTCGGAAAGTTGGCAGTGGCGGTCGCGGCTGCGGTGATCGGTGTGGGCGTCACCTCGCTGATGTTTGGACTCGCCCTCTCGACGTTTGCCGGTGGGGCGATCGGCCTCTGGCTGGCCCGCGACATCGGCGACATCGGCTTCGGTGTGTTCTCGGCTGACGTCGGGCGAGCGATGCTCGCGTTTACCTTGTTCTGGGTCATGGTCAGCGCCGACGTGCCGTTCGCCCGCGCGTTCTTCGACGGTGAGGAGGCAGGCCACTACGCCGCCGCCGCGGTGCTGGGAAAGGCCGTGTTGTGGCTGCCGAGTGTTGTCGGGCTCTTGGTCTTTCCGCGGCTCGCGAGTGCGTCGGTGGCAGGGGAGGGTGCCACGGGCATCATGCGCCGTGCCGTGATGCTGTCCGGCGGCCTCACGGTGGTGGGGGTTGCCGGGCTTTACGTGCTCGGCGACCCGATGTTCCGCATCCTCTACGGCGAGGAATACCTACCGGCCGCCGACGTGGCGTGGCGTATCGGCGTCGCGTGTATACCGCTCGCCATCGTGAACCTGCTGCTCTACGAGCGTGTGGCGCACCGAAGCAATCGATTCCTCGTGTGGCTCGGCGTGGGCACCGTCGCTGAACTCGGTGGGTTCATGGCCGTGCACTCGTCGGGGTCGTCGTTCGCGCTGGTTCTCGTGGTGAGCGCGACCGCGTTGCTCGGAGCGCTGCTCGTCGACCGTGCGACGTGAGACCCCGCGCATGATACCCATCGAGGGTGGGTCGTTCGTGATCGCCGCCAACGGCTACGCCGACGGACCAGCCCAGCCGTTGCAGCGGTACCTGGTCGATCAGGGCGCCCGCCGAGTGATCACCATCGCCCACCCACTGGTGCCCGAGGGCCCGACGGAACACCGGATCACCGATGCGCGCGACGGCCGCGAGCGTCGCACCGTGCGCGATCTTCGACTGCATCCACCGGCGAGCTTCGCGCTCGACCCGTTCGTGCCGCTGCGCGTTCCGAAGGTCGACGCATGGTTCGGGTTCAACTGCTTGGCTACGGCACGCGGGCTCGTGCAGCGAGCAGTGCGGCAATCAGCACACGTGGTGCACTGGAACGTCGACTTCGTCCCCGAACGGTTCGGGCCGGGGGCGCTCACGCGCATCTACGAAGGGATCGATCGGTGGTGCTGCACCCACGCCGATGGTCGCGTCGACCTCTCGCAGGCCGCACTCGAGGCCCGTGCGGCGCGCTACGGGCTCACGGGGTCCACCGTGCCCGGTGCGGTCATCCCGATGGGCATGTGGCTCGACCGGTCGGCAAAGACGTCGCTCGAGAACTTCGGCCGCCGTCGCGTCGTCTTCCTCGGGCACCTCGTCGAACGGATGGGTGTCGCCACCGTCGTCGATGCGGTGGCACTGCTCGCCGCGGAGGGCGTCGAGGTGTCGGCGGACATCATCGGGGGCGGGCCCCTGCTCGACGAGACGCGAGCCGCGGTGCGTCGCCATGGTCTCGAGAATCGGGTCACCGTGCACGGCTTCATCGAGGACTACACCACGATCGAGCACATGCTGTCGCAGGCCTCGGTGGCCTTGGCACCCTACGTGCGCAACCCCGACTCGTTCACCCGCTATGCCGATCCGGGCAAGCTCAAGGGCTATCTCGGTGCGTCGCTGCCGATCATCCTCACGGACGTGCCACCGAACGCACAGGAGCTTGCCGGGTCGGCCGGCGCCGAGATCGTGCTCGACAACGCACGGGACTTCGCCGACGCCATTGCACGGTTGTTGGATGACGAGCCCGAATGGCGCCGCCGTCGCGCCGCGGCCTCGGCGTACGCAGAGCGCTTCGACTGGCCGCGGGTGTTCTCGAGCGGGTTGGCCGAGGTCGGTGTCGGCGCCTAGCTGATCGGCTGCTGGGTGATCGGCGCAAGCCAGGTACCGGCCCGGCGGCTCGCGCTCCGTCGTCGGGCCAGCGAGAAGACCTCGCGCAGGACGTGCCCGACTGCATGGATGCCAGTTGAGGACGAGAACTGGTAGTCGAGTGCGATCGGGCCTTCGGTGACGCGATAGCCGGCGTCGTTGGCGAGCACGAGCAGTTCGAGGTCGAACGCGAAGCCGTCCGACTGCACGTGGGGTAGACACGTGTCGAGGACCTGGCGCCGGAAGACCTTGCAGCCAGTCTGCGTGTCGGTGACATCGAGCCGGAACAACGCGCGGATGAAGGTTCGGAACACCCGGCTCTGGAACCGCCGGAACATCGGGTAGACGACCTCGGAGTCGGGATGCACCTTGGAGCCGATGACTGCGTCCGCGCCAGTGGCTTCGAGTTGGGCCAACAACGCCAGCACGCACGACGGGTGGATGTCGAGGTCACCGTCGATGAACGCCACGATGTCGGCACGCGCCCGTTCGAAGCCGAAGCGGAGCGCGTAGCCCTTGCCCCGGTTCGGTGCGTAGTGGAAGACCTCGAGCTGGGGGAAGTCGACGCCCTTGGCTGCGGTCTCGGTGCCGTCGGTGTTGCCGTCGGAGACGAGCAGCACCTCGTAGGTGCGACCGAGCGTGTCGAACACCTCGCGCATGCGCTCGAGCGCATGCGCGATGGTTGACCCCTCCTGATAGGCAGGGACCACGACCGTGAGCCGGGGCCGTGACGAGGCGGGCGGAGAATCGTTGGAAGGTGCGGTCTCGGTCGTCATACGCGCGAGGGCGGACTCTAGCAGCGGGAGTTGTCGCCCTTGACCACGCCGGGTTCCTCGCGCTCACCGGCGCCACCCGGCGCGGCCGCTAGCGTTGCGTCGTGAACGGTCGATCCCTACTCAGGTCCGCAGCGGGCAAGGTCTCACGACCTGTGGTCGCCACCCTCGATCGGCGCCTCGATGCGCTGGCCACGCGGCTCGAGCGACACACCGAACGTCTCGCCGTCGACCAGCGCACCGAGATCCACCGCATCGACGATCGGCTCACGCTCGACGTGGCGGTGCTGTCCGAGCATCTGGTCGGGATCGATCGCACGGCGCGTCGCGTGTCCGATGCCAACCGGCCGACCATGCCTCGCCGGTTCCTACTCGCCTTGCCCGGCGAACCCCTTCACGTTCCCGAGGCCACGGACCCCGACGAGGTCGCGGCGTTCGTCCGGGATGATGACGGTGCGTGGGTGCGCGCGGCGGTCCTCGACGACTCGTCGTTGCGTGTCGTGGTGCTGCCGGCCCGGCCCCCGGCGTGACGTCAACCGCGTCGCCGGCTGCGGTTCCACCCGTTGCTCCGCTCGACGACCTCCGCATCGTCGTCGATCTGCAGGCGGCCCAGAGCATCGCCCACGGCGAGCGCGGCATAGCGCGCTACAGCATCGAGCTCACGCGAGCGCTGCTGCGACGCGGCGCCCCGGTCGACGCGATCACCCTCAACCCGAACCTGCCGAACCCGCGACGGCTGCCGAGCGACCTCGCGACCTCGCCGCTGCTCGGGTTCGCGACGGCCCGCACCTTCGCCGACCAGCAACGACGTGGGCCGTTCGCGTACCACGTGATGTCGCCGATCGAGCTCGACCTGCCGGCGCCGCTGGTGTTCTCTAGGGCCGGTTTCGATCGCGCCGATGCGTTGGTCGTCGTGCTGTACGACCTGATTCCCTTGATCTTTGCCGAGCGCTACCTCGCGAACCCACGCGTGCGCGAGCCGTACCTCGCCCGACTCGAGATGGTGCGCAGCGCCGACCTCGTGCTCGCCATCTCCGAGCACACTCGCCGCGACGGGATCGAACACCTCGGGCTCGATCCGGCCCGCGTGGTGGCGATCGGCGGCGGCGTCGCCGAGTCGTTCGGCCCCCCGGCACCGGGTACCGACCCGCTCGCCGCGGTGCACGATGCCCGACCGTCGGTGAGGGGCGAGTACGTCCTCACTGTTGCGGGCTACGAGTGGCGCAAGAACACCGAGGCGCTCATCGAGGCGTTCGCCCAGGTGCCGCCTCGGGCGCGCGCCGGCCGCCAGCTGGTGGTGGCCTGTGCAGTGCCGGCCGAAGGCGAGCGTGCCTGGCGTGAACATGCCGCCCGATGCGGTTTGGCCCCCGACGACCTCGTGATAACCGGGTACGTCGACGAGTCGCTCCTGCAGTCGCTCTACCAGGCCGCGTCGCTGTTCGTGTTCCCCTCGCGCTACGAGGGGTATGGCCTGCCGGCACTCGAAGCCGCCCGGTGCGGCGCCGCGGTGCTCACCTCCGACTCGTCGTCGCTGCCCGAGATACTCGAGCTGGCATCGTCCACCTTCCCGGCCGACGACATCGCCGCCATGGCCGAACGCATGGCCGCGGCCCTCACCGACGAAGCCTTTCGAGCCGAACTGCTCGTGGCCGGCGCCCGCGCCGGTGTCGCGCACACCTGGGACGCAGTCGCCGACCGCACCATCGCGGCCTACGCGACCCTGTCGTCCTCTGCTTTTGGGTCGTCAATCGCATCCCAGGGCGCGCGACTGACGACCCAAAAGGGGGTTGAAGGCGGGGGCGGGCGTCGTCGCGCTGCGCCACGAGCACGGGTTGCGTTCGTCGGGCCGCTGCCCCCGGCCGAGAGCGGGGTCGCGCTCTACAACGAACGGGTCCTCGGGGCGATGGACCTCGCCGGGCTCGACGTGCACCTCTTCGTCGAGGCGCCACCCGGCACGCGACACGACCCACCGATCGATGCGCCGTGCTACCCGATCGACGCCCTGGGCCCACACCTCGACCCGCGGGACTACGACACGGTCCTCTACACCATGGGCAACAGCGGCTATCACGTCCGCACGTTCGACCTGGCCCGGCGCATCCCTGGCGTCGTGTGGCTCCACGATGCCTACCTCATCGGGCTGCACCTCGAATGGGCGTTGTGGCAGATCCGTTCGCAGGGCCGCGCCACCGATGTGCTCACGATCTTTCGCGAGGAGATCGCCGCGTTGTACGGCGGACGCATCCCCGCGGACCTGGTCCTTGTCGAACCGTTGTCGCATCACGCGTTCGTTGATCGACAGGTGTATCTCAACGCAGGGCTCGTGCGCGGGTCGCGGCGACTCGTACTCAACTCCGAACTCGCTCACGAGATGGTCCGTCTCGATGCCGGCCCCGACGCAATGCTGCCGCCGACGACCGTGCTGCGCCATGCCATCCCCGACCGATCGGTGCTGCCCGTCGACATCCGCCCGACGCGTCGTGACCGCCCACTGGTCGTCGCGCTCGGCATCGTCCACGCCATCAAACGACCCTCTGTGCTGTTACAGGCCGTCGCCGCGCTCGGACACGACGTCGACGTCGCGTTCGTCGGCCCCTGCGAGCCCGAACTCGAGCGCGAACTGCTCACCGAAGCGCGAGCGTTAGGACTGGCCGATCGGATCACCGTCACGGGCTTCGTCGATGTCGCAACCTACGCCCGATGGATCAGCGATGCCACGGTTGCCGCCCAGTTGCGCGACGTGAGCTTCGGTGAATCCTCCGGCGCCATCCACGACGCGATCGCGGGCGGTGTCCCCGTCGTCACGAGCATTGCGTCGGCCGCCGACCTCCCCGTCGACGTGGTGTCGATGGTGACACCCGACTGCTCGGTTGCCGCGCTCACCGAGGCGTTGCGACGCGTGCTCCGCAATGACGCAGTGCACGGCTCGATGCACCGGGCCGCTCGTGACTACGCAGCGACGTGGACCTTTGACCGCGTCGCGGACGAGATCAGAACGGTGCTGCTCGACGACGCCCACGGACGGATGGGCACCGGTCGCTGAGGTCAGTCGTTCGAAGCGACGACCAGCATCTGGCCAGCGAGTGGGCGGTACGGCAGACGAAGGTACAGCGGCACCAGGAGATGGCCGAACGAGAGCCGGCTCTTCATCGTGAACGGCAGGAACCGGGCCTTGACGTGTTCGACCGTCATGCCTTGCGCGGCCAGGAAGTCGGGGAGCGACCGGTCGCTGAACACGGTGACGTGCGTGTAGTCATCGAAGTACTCGCGCGGTCGTAGCCGGTAGTTGGGCTGGACCAGCACGAGCCGGCCACCCGGGCGCAGCACGCGACGCACGTGTTGCACGAGGTCTCCGTTCGCGGCGAGATCGAGGTGTTCGAGCAGGTTCGAGGCGAACACGAGGTCGACGCTCGCGTCGTCGAATCGCGACAGGTCGCGGCAGTCGCCGACCTCGGTGCGTACCCCTTGTACGGCGAATGCCGCGAACTCGGGGCGCAGGTCCATGGCGACGCGTGAACGTGCGACCACGTTGTTCGAGAAGTCGCAATAGCCGGCACCGAGCTCGAGCACGTCGGCACCGGAGGGCACCCATTGCTGAAGATGTCGGGTGACATGACGCCACACC
>WLNW01000139.1 GCA_009699605.1 Actinomycetota bacterium
AGCGCCTCGAGCTGACGCTTTTGGATCAGCTGCGTCAACACGACCTCGTCTTGCTCGAGCTGATCCTGATTGGTCCGCCAGGTCGCCAGGCGGCGCTGGAGCTCGCTGCGCGCCAACACCTGCGATGCCAGTCGCGACTGCAGCTCGGCGAGCTCGGCCTCGATGGCGCGGCGGAGGCGGTCGGTCTCCCCAAGCGCTTCCGCCGCGCCATCAACGGCTCGGCTCAGCGTGGTGCGGGCCGCTTGATACGCGTTGACGGCGTCGGATTGCGAACCGTGCAGGAAATCCAGCGCGGCCTCTTTGCGCAGTGCCTCCTGCGCATCTGCCGACCGGAGGACGAGCATGGGCGCGTCCGACTCGCCGACATAGCGAGCGATGAGGATCCCCTGGACCTTTGCGTTCGCGACCTCGAGCTCGTGGGTCGCCGTCGTGAGATCGGATTCACGGGCGACGAGTTGCGCCTGCGCATCTGACAGACGCCGACGTCCGTCCTCGACCAACATCTGCTGGCTGAGCACCGCTGCTTCGATATCGGCGAGGGCTTTGGCCACCTCGGTGTCCTCGGCCGTGAGCAGGTTGATCTGGCGTGCTGCTTGAAGCTGGGCGTTCCGGGCGTCCTCGCGCTTTTGCCGAGCTTCTTTGATGCCGTCGTCGGCCGCCCCGACGGGCGTGATCAGTCCGAGCCCCACGGCCGCGAGGCCGGCGATCGCGAGCGCACCGGCGATCGCGATCGCCGGGCGACGATCGCTCGTCGCAGAACCGGAGACGTGGACCACCACGGTTGCGGGCACGTCTGCAGGGGGCACGTCGCTGCGGGGCACGTCGAACTCGCTGACCGGACGGAAGTTCCGCCCGTGGGTCAAGGACCGGTGCCTGGGCGCTGGTCCGGGGGCTCGGGTACGACAACGCGTCGTACCCATGGATAGCCCGCCCGAGGCCCAGACTTCACTCTAGCACCAGGTGCCGCGGCGTCAGGTGCCGCGAGTGCGATGATGCGCGGGCATGGATGATCGAGGCGGTCGCGCCCCCACCGACGACGCCGGTGGTTCGGTTCGGCCACCGCCGAGGCCCAACCCCCGCCCCCGGTCGGCCGCAACACCGAAACCGACGCCGTCCCGGTCGACGCCATCCGAGCCGGCCTCGGTTGCCCCGAGAGCCGTTGTGCCGAAGCGGCAGAGGTCCGCCGGTCCGCCGGCCTCTGACCCGCGCTCGTTCGAGGTTCCGTCCCCCGATGAGCTTCCGGGCGGGTTGCCCAATGCCGACGAGCCGGCAACGCAAGCGCAGCCGAGGAAGACCCGCCGACGGGTGGTGCAGGTGGTAATCGGGCTGGCCCTCTTCGGCGTCGTGATCATGGCCGCGACCCTGGGTTACGCCTGGAAGACCTACAACAAGATCGAGAAGATCCCCGTGGCCGCGGTGTTGACGCCCGAAAGGGGCGGTGAGGTCAACTACCTCATCGTCGGCACCGACTCGCGCGAAGGGCTCGCCGACGATGTCGAGAACAAGGACGTCGTCATCGGCGAGGGCGTCGCCGGCGAGCGCTCCGACACGATCGTGCTCATGCGGGTGGGGCGCGACGGCAACCGCATGCTCCCCATACCGCGCGACCTGTGGGTGCCGATCGCCGGCACGGCCGGAAGTCAGCGCATCAACACCGCAATCCAAGGCGGGCCGGCGCGCCTGATCCAGACTGTCCAGCAGTCGCTCGACCTTCCGGTGAACCACTACGTGCAGATCGACTTCGCCGGTTTCCTCGACCTGGTGGACGCGGTCGGCGGCGTCGAGATCGATTTCGATGCCCCCGCCTTCGACGACAAGTCCGGGCTCAACATCACCACACCGGGCGTGCACAAGCTCGACAAGGACATGGCGCTCGCGTACGTGCGATCGCGTGCGTACACCCGCGTCGTCAACGGCAAGAACGTGGTCGACCCGACCGCCGATCTCGGTCGCATCCAGCGCCAGCAGACGTTCCTGCGTGCGGTCATGAGCGAGGTCGGTTCCGTCCGGAACCCCCTGACCCTCGCCAAGATCGGTGACGCCGTGGCCTCCAACATGAAGGTGGACGACGCCCTCGGCTTCCGTGATTCGATCGGGCTCGCCCGCAAGCTCGCCCGTCTCGATCCCGAATCGGTCGACCTTCCGGTAACCCCCACGCTCAAGTCCGGCAACGACGTGCTACTTCTCAAGCAGCCGGGTGCCACGACCTCCCTCGGTCGCTTCCGCTAACCATCGAATTGGTAGTTCGCAAGCGCCGTGGGCCGCGCACTCGAACTACCAATTCGAGATTTGCCCGATCGGGAACGCAGGAGCGTTCCTCGACCGTGTCACCGATTGACTATCGTTCGGGCGCTGAGTTGAGCAACGACCCCGGAGGCTCCATGACCGCAAAGCCCCTCCCGCTTACCGGAGTCCGCGTGGTCGATCTTGCCGACAGCTGGGGCCCCTTGTGCGGACGCATGCTCGCTGACCTCGGTGCGTCGGTCGTTCGCGTCGAGCCGCCGGGTGGCGCGCCGAGCCGCCACTTCCCGCCGCGCACCGCAGATGGCACGAGCCTCTGGTTCGCGTTCCGCAACGGAAACAAGCAGGGTGCGACCATTGAGCTGGGGACCGAAAGCGGTCGCGACGCGTTGCGCGGGCTGCTCGCCGACGCCGACGTGTGTATCGAGTCGTCCACGCCGGGGGTCATGGCCGCCGCGGGCTTCGACTTCGCCGGGCTGTGCGCCGAATTCCCTGAGCTCGTCGTGTGCTCGATCACGCCGTTTGGCCAGACGGGCCCTTACGCGCGGTACGCCGCGACCGATGATGTCGTCGTGGCCATGTCGGGGTGGCTTGCTACGTCGGGCATCCCGAGCAAGCCACCGTTGCTCCCGCCGGGCAGCCTGGCCAGTGACGCTGTCGCCGTGCACGCCGTGTTCGCCGTGCTGACCGCGCTTTACCAACGCCGACGCACCGGCCGCGGTCAGTATCTCGACGTGTCGGCGCTCGAAGCAGTCATCCAGCTCAACACCTGGGGCATTCCGAACACGTCGGCCATCGTTGCCGCAGGTATGGCCAAGCCTGTCCTGCGCGGCGGTGACTCACCCATGTATCCCATGATCCCGTGCAAGGACGGAGCCATCCGCCTCGTGCTGCTCGCCGCGAGGCAATGGAAGGCGATGTGGGAGTGGATGGGATCCCCCGAGGAGTTTGCCGACCCCATGTGGGAGCAGACCTTCGTGCGCATGCAGAACATGGACGTGCTCAACGCAGTATTCGCCGAGTTCTTCGCCGACAAGACCATGGAGGACGCCGCGGCCGAAGCGCAGCGCCGCGGCGTGGTGGCGACGCCTCGCCTCGAACCGGCCGGCGTGTTGAAGAACGACCACTTCACGTCGCGCGGCTCGTTCGTCGATGCCGAGATCGCACCCGGGGTCACCGCGAAGGTCGCGTCAGGCTTCTTCGAGTTCGACGGCGAACGGATCGGCTACCGCAGCGGCCCGCCGATCCTGAGCGAGCCGCTCTTGGGCGGACCCGTCACGTCACCCGCTCCCGGAGTGTCGGACCCACTCGAGCGATCGATGCCGCTCGCCGGATTGCGCGTGCTCGACTTCGGTCACGGCGGGGTGGGGGTCGAGGGCGGGCGCATGCTCGTCGAGTACGGCGCCGACGTCATCAAGATCGAGACGCACACGTACCCCGACTTCATGCGCATCGTCCTCGGCGGCATGATGACGCCGTCGTTCGCCTCGTCGTCTCGAAGCAAGCGCAGCTTCGGGGTGAACGTGAAGCACGCCGAGGGCTTGCGAATCCTGCGCCAACTCGCCACGCACGCCGACATCGTCATCGAAAACAACAGCACCGGCACCATGACCGCAATGGGCGTTGGCTACGAGGCCCTCCACGAGCTGAACCCCGATCTCGTGATGACCTCGAGCCAGCTCGTTGGCTCGCGTGGCACCTGTGCCCAGTGGATCGGGTACGGCCCGACGATCCAGCCGTTTGGCGGCATGACCTACCTGTGGGCCTTCCCCGATGGCGATGGACCTCCGGGGAACCCGGCGATCCATCCCGACCACCTCGCGGGGCGCCTGTGCGCAATCGGCGCGCTTGCCGCGGTGCTCGGCCGCGAGTTGCGCGGCGGGGGCAGCCACGTCGAGATCGCCCAGGTCGAGGGCGTCATCAACACGCTCGGTGATCTGTTCGCCAAGGAGTCGCTCGAGCCGGGCTCCGTCGGCCCGCAAGGCAACGACGACGACCTCGGCGCACCGTGGGGCGTGTTCCGTTGCGCGCCCAACGGCGACTTCGACGAGAACTACGCCGTCGTCTGCGTGCGCGACGACACCGACTGGCAGAACCTGTGCGCTGCCATGGGCCAGCCCGTGCTGGCGGCGCAGTTCCCGACCACCGCCGCCCGGCTCGCCGCGCGCCGCGAAGTCAACGCGCTGGTCGCCGGCTTCACCCGCGTCCGGACGCCACTCGACGTCATGACCCGGTGCCAGGAGTTCGGCGTGCCGGGCGGCGCAATGCTCTCAACGCTCGACCAACAGACCGACTCGCACCTCGTGGCTCGCGGCTACCTGGTCAAGGTGAACCAACAGCTGAGCGGCCCGCTCGTGTTCGAAGGTCCGGCCTTTACCGGCACTGCGATGGCACCAGCCCGCATCGAACAGGCGCCGATCCTGGGCGAGCACACCCGCGAGATCTGTCGGGACGTGCTCGGGTTCACCGACGCAGAGATCGACGCCGCGATCTCTTCGGGCGCGCTCGAGGATCCGAAGAGCTGACGTGGGCCCCACCCCAGACGCCGTGATCATCGGTGCCGGCCCGAACGGCTTGGCCGCGGCGATAACCCTGGCGCGGGCGGGGCGCTCGGTCACGGTCTACGAAGCCGCCTCGACGCCCGGCGGTGGTTGCCGATCAGCCGAGCTCATCGAGCCCGGCTTCGTTCACGACATCTGCGCGGCCGTGCATGCGCTCGGCGTCAGCTCCCCCTTCTTCCGCGACACACCCCTCGACCAGTACGGGTTGCGATGGTGCCATCCCGAAGTGCCGCTCGCCCATCCGCTTGACGAAGGGCGCGCCGGGGTCGCCACGCACCCGATCGACGGCACGCTCGATGCGCTGGGCACCGATGCGGCGCGCTATCGCCGCGTGGTCGGCCCGCTGGTTCGCCGGTTTGACGCCTTGACCGACAGCGTCCTCGCGCCGGTCCTGCGGATACCCCGCCATCCCGTGGTACTCGCCCGCTTCGGAATCCCTGCGCTTCTCGACGCGGCCCATCTCGCGAAATGGTTCGGCGAGCTGGGCGGCCCGCTGTTCGCAGGCTGCGCGGCCCACTCGATCCTGCCGCTCGAGCGCCCCCTGACCTCGAGCTTCGGGCTCATGCTGCTGTCGTCCGCGCACGCCGTGGGATGGCCGTTCGCACAGGGTGGTTCGCAGGCCATCATCGACGCGATGGTGGCGTACCTCCGCAGTCTCGGCGGCGAGGTCGTGTGCGACCATCCAGTGCGGTCGCTCACCGACCTCGCGCCGTCGTCGGTAGTGCTCGCGGACGTATCGCCGAGCGTGCTCGGGTCAATCGCCGCCGACCGCCTTCCTCCCTCGTTCATGACGCAGGCCGCACGGTTCCGTCATGGCCCCGGTGTGTTCAAGATCGACTACACGCTCGACGGGCCGGTCCCGTGGACGAACGATGCGTGCCGCCGCGCCGGAACCGTGCACGTTGGTGGCTCCGTCGCCGAGATCGCCGCGTCGGAGCGCACGATGTGGCGCGGTGGGCACAGCGACCGGCCGTTCGTGCTGGTCGCCCAACCAACCATCGCCGACCCGTCGCGCGCGCCGGCGGGTAAGCACACCCTGTGGACGTACTGCCACGTTCCGGCGAACTCCACCGTCGACATGACCGATGCGATCGAGTTGCAACTCGAGCGATTCGCACCAGGTTTTCGCGACCTCGTACGCGGCCGCCACACCATGGACGCACCGGCATACGAGCGGTACAACCAGAACTACATCGGCGGAGACATTGCCGGTGGCGCCCACAACGGCCGCCAACTGCTGGCCCGCGGCACGAGTATCCGGCCATATCGCACCGGGGCGCCCTCGATCCTGTTGTGTAGCGCGTCGACCCCGCCGGGTGCCGGCGTGCACGGCATGTGCGGTGTGCAGGCGGCGAAGGTCGCGCTCCGAACGACTCTGCGCTGAAGGGCTGCCGCAACGGTTTCGCTCACGTCTGCCGTGCGGCGTTCCGATCGGGCGCCCTCGATCCACCCTGCTGGACCGTCCACGGTCGAGTGTCGAGTAAGGCACCTCTACGGTGCACAACTCGACACTCGAGCACGGCGAGATCTCGCCGACGCATCACCCGTTTCGTCGACTAGGCACGCAGCCCGAGGCGGCGGGCTCGGTCGAGGTTCTTGTGCGCGGTCTTCACGTGCGCCACGTCGACGAGTCGGCCGTCGAGGCGGATGGCGGCACTCCCCTGCTTCTCGGCTTCGATCATGGCGTCGATGACGGCCTGCCAGTGGGCGATGTCGGTGGCGCTCGGGGTGAAGATGTCGTGGATGACCGGTAGGTGCTTCGGGTGGATGCACTGAAGCCCTTCGTAGCCGAGGTCGCGGGCCTGCTGCGCGAACGCGCGGAGGCCATCGAGGTCGTCGACGTTGCCCCAGATGCCGGTGAGCGGATTGAAGATGCCTGCTGCTCTCGAATCGATGAGCACCTTCGACCGCAGGTACAACGTCTCCTGGCCCTCGGGAGTCCAGCGGTAGCCGATCGAACGGGCGATGTCGCCGTCGCGGGACACGCCGGCCCCGAAGTACGCGATGCGATCGCTGGCGCGAGCGATCTCGTACGCGTCGCGTACTGCACTTGCGGTCTCGACGAGCGGCCAAAGCACGATGCGCCCGGCGGGATCGGCAAGATCGAGCGCCGCAGACGCGCGCTGCACGTCAGTGACCCCTTCGACCTGGGGCAGCAGGATGCCGGCGAGGTTGGGGTGCACGGCCGCTTCGAGGTCGGCGGCGAAGTCGGGCGAGCCGATCTCGGAGACCCGAACGAACACGGCCGGGCGCGGCGGACGGTGGGCCTCGAGCAGGTCACGCACCATGCGGCGGGCCACGGTGGCCTCGCCGCGGGGTATCGCGCTTTCGAGATCGAGGATGATCGCGTCGGCGCCGACGGTGAGCGCCTTGTGCATGCGGTCCTCGCGATTGGCGGGAACGAAGAGCACGCTTCGTATGGGTAGTGGGTCGATGGTCATGCAGCCCCTCCTCGAACCCGCAAGAATCTAGCCATGACCACAGCATTGGACGGACTTCGCGTCATCGAAATCGGATCAGGACCGGCGGCGGCGTTCGCCGGCATGGTCATGGCCGAGAACGGTGCCGAGGTGGTGAAGGTCGAACGCCCAGGTGGAAGCCGTGATCGCGGTCGTCCGGGTCAGGTCGTCTGGCACCGGGGCAAGAAGAGCGTCGTGCTCGATCTCGATGACGCCAAGGGTCGCGGCGACCTCGACCAGTTGCTCGCCACGAGCGACGCGGTCGTCATCGCGCTCTCTGCGACCACGCGTAGGCGCCTCCGACTCGACGGGCCCACGCTGTGTGACGCATTTCCGGCGTTGGTCGCGGCCACCATCGACGGATTCGGTGAGGGTGGCCCCTTGTCGCACCTACCGGGCACCGATGGCATGCTGGCAGCGGTCAGTGGTCGCATGGCGTCCACCAACGGCTACCGCCCCGGGCCGATCTTCACGCCCGTGCCCATCGCCAGCTTCGGCGCGGCGATGCTCACCGTCGAAGGCGTGCTTGCGTCCCTGCGCGAGGTGGCGCGCAGCGGCCATGGGCAACACGTCAGCACCAGCTTGCTGCACGCCTTGACCACCTACGACATGACGAGCGGACACGGCAACCGCACCAGCATGCCGTCCGCCCCCGGGCAGGTGTTCGGCGTCATGCGCGTGCCCTTCATGACTGCACCCACTGCCGATGGACGATTCATCCAGATGTGCAGCCGTCAGAAGCGGCACTTCCGCGAGTGGCTGAAGGCCCTCGAGCTCGAGTGGCTCCTCGACGAGCCCGACCTACCGCACATCCCCGACCTGTTCCCCAGCGAGGAGCGCCTCGATGAGGTCGCGGACATCATCCGCGCTCGCATGCGCACGCGCACGGCCGACGAATGGATGGACTTGTTCTCCACGCGCGACATCGGCGCCGACCCGTTCCTCACCGCGCCCGAGTACCTCGTGCACGAGCAGTGTCTCGTGAACGATCGTTCGAAGGAGTTCGTCGACCCCGTGGTGGGCCCCACGCGCCAGATCGGGCCGCTCGTGCAGATGTCCGACACCCCGAGCATCATTACGAAACCCGCCCCCGCATTGGGTGCGCACACCGAACTCGTGCTCGCGTCCGCGCGCGAACGTCTGCACCCGCCACTGCCGGATGCCGCACCACTGAAACGCTTGCCGCTCGAAGGCATCACCGTGGTCGAGTGCGGCTACTTCTATGCCACACCGTTCTCGTCCACGCTTCTGGCCGAAGCGGGCGCTCGCGTCATCAAGGTCGAGCCGAACGCCGGTGATCCGGGTCGTCGCAACTGGACCACGTCGTATGTGAAGGCGATGGTCGGCAAGGAGTCGGTCACGCTCGACCTCAAGACCGACGAAGGGCGCGCCGTGATGCACGAGCTCGTCGATCGCGCCGATGTTTTCATTCACAACTTCCGCCCCGGAACGCCGGA
Source organism: Actinomycetota bacterium (assembly GCA_009699605.1). Taxonomy (GTDB): domain Bacteria; phylum Actinomycetota; class Acidimicrobiia; order Acidimicrobiales; family WLNW01; genus WLNW01. The sequence continues at coordinate 8,719 of WLNW01000139.1, forward strand.
ACGGCTCGGTATCGGCTTCGCCGAGCTGATCGAGCGCAACCCGCGGCTGGTGTACGTGTACGGCTCGTGCTTCGGCACGGTCGGGCCATGGTCGAAGAAGGCCGGCTTCCATTCGTCGCCCAACGCCATATCCGGAGCTGGGTTCATCGAAGCGGGTTCGAACAATCCACCGATCAATCGCACCTACGCCGACCCGGCATCGGCGCTCGCCACCACGGCGGCGATCATGATCGGGCTGCAGGGACGCGAGCGCACGGGCCGGGGCCAGTACGTCGAAACCGTCATGCTCACCTCCATGGCCTACGCGGTCAGCGAGTGGGGGGCCACCTACGCCGACAAGGTCGGCCGCGTCGTCGACGCCGGACAGCACGGCTTCGACGATCACGCTCGGCTCTACGCCACCGCCGACGGCTGGATCTATGTGGAGTGCACCACCGCCGCACAGCGCACGCTGTTCGATGCGTACGCCGGCACGACCACCGCGTCGCGCGAGGCCATGATCGCGGAACGG
>WLNW01000014.1 GCA_009699605.1 Actinomycetota bacterium
GACTCGGCCGACCGTACGCGTGACGAGCTCGGCGTGGCCCGACGCGACTACGACGCGGCACTCGCCGACGCACGCCTCGAGGCCAACCGCCTCATGGAGGGTGCACGGGCCGAGGTCGAGGCGCATCGCCTGCAGCTGCAGGCTGCCGCAGATCGGGACATGGCGGTCCTCCGTCAGGCGACGCAGCAGGAGATCACTTCGGCTCGCGCCGCGGCGCTCGGCCGGGTGCGGGGCGACGTCGTCGACCTCGCGGTCGGCGCCGCGTCTGCGGTCATGCAACGTCCCATCGATCGGTCGGGTGCCGTCGCCATCGTCGACCGCGCCCTGAGCAACTGAGGAGGCTGCGATGAACGGACTCTCCCTGCGCATCCTGGCCTCTGAAGCTGCCCACAACAGCTTCTACGGCAACAAAGACGAGCTGATCTGGGGCATTGCGTCCTTCCTGATCATCTTCGCCGTGTTCATCTGGAAGGGCGTACCTGTCGTCAAGAAGGCGGCGGCGGCGCGCAGCCAGCGCATCTCCGACGAGATCGCCAACGCCGAGGCCGACAAGGCCGACGCCGAGGCCGAACTGAAGACTCTTACGTCGAGTCTCGGCAACGCCGCAGCCGACGCCGAGGCGGTCGTCGCCGAGGCGGTCGCCCGCGTCGAGACGGTCAAGGTCGACCTGCTCGCCCGCGTCGAAGCCGATGTCGAAGCGTCCAAGCAGCGGGCTCGTATCGAGATCGAGGCATCGAAGCAACAGGCCTTCGCTGACCTGCAGGCCGAGGTCGCCGCCATGACCGTCACGGCCACCAACGCCGTGGTGATCGAGAACCTCACCGATGCGGTCAAGTCCGACCTCATCGAGCAGTTCATCACCCAACTGGGGGCAACCCGATGAGCAGCGATCTCATTCAGAGCTACGCCGGAGCGTTCCACGCCGTGGCCGCGGCCGAAGGCATGCTGGTTGTCGTCGAGGAGGAACTGTTCCGCTTCGGTCAGGCCCTCGAGGCCAACGATGCGCTCCTCTCGGTCCTGTCCGACCCGTCGGTTCCGGTGGCGCGACGCCAGCAGGTCGTCGAGGACCTGCTCGGTGGCCAGGCATCGCCGGCCACGCTCGGTCTCGTGTCCCTCGCCGTGGGCGCCGGACACGGTGCCGAACTGCCCGAAATCGTGCGAGCGCTCGTCGAACGTTCGGCCGCCTCGCGCAACCATGCCGTGGCCGAGGTGCGCAGCGCCGTTGCCCTCACGGCCGATCAGACCACACGCCTGGCGGCGGCCATCACGGCCGCCACGGGTAAGGCTGTCGAGATCAAGGTGGTGATCGACCCCTCGGTGCTCGGGGGACTCGTCACCCAGATCGGCGACACCGTCATCGACGGCAGCGTCCGTCACCGCCTCAACCAAGTGCGCGAAGCGATCGCGTGAGCTCGGAGACCTTTCATGGCTGACCTGACGATCAACACCGCCGACATCACGGCGGCGCTCAAGAAGAACCTCGAGGGGTTCGCCATCTCGCTCGAGCAGACCCAGGTGGGTCGCGTGACCGAGGTAGGCGACGGCATCGCTCGCGTCAGCGGTCTGCCCGACGCGGCGGTCAACGAGATGCTGCAGTTCGAAGACGGCACCTATGGCCTTGCGCTGAACCTCGAAGAGGGCTCCATCGGCGCCGTGGTCCTCGGCACCGTCGACCACATCGAAGAGGGCCAGGTTGTCCGGGCCACCGGCGACATCTTGTCGGTGCCGGCCGGTGACGGCCTGCTCGGCCGAGTCGTCAACGCGCTCGGTGAACCCATCGACGCTCGTGGCCCGCTCACGAACGTGACAATTCGCCGCATGGAGATCCAGGCGCCCGGCATCATGGGTCGCAAGCCCGTGCACGAGCCGATGCAGACCGGCATCAAGGCCATCGACTCGCTGATCCCGATCGGCCGCGGCCAGCGCGAGCTCATCATCGGCGACCGCAAGACCGGCAAGACCACCATCGCCATCGACACGATCATCAACCAGCGTGGCCTCGGCGTGAAGTGCATCTACGTCGCGATCGGCCAGAAGGCCTCCACGGTGGCCAACACGGTCGAGACGCTGCGCGAGTTCGGCGCCCTCGAGTACACGGTCGTCGTGGTGGCCCCGGCCTCCGACCCGGCCCCGTTCAAGTACCTCGCCCCCTACGCAGGCTGCGCAATGGGCCAGCACTGGATGGAGAACGGCGAGCACGCCCTTGTGGTCTACGACGACTTGTCGAAGCAGGCCGAGGCGTACCGTCAGATGTCGCTGCTGCTGCGCCGCCCGCCGGGCCGCGAGGCGTACCCCGGCGACGTGTTCTACCTCCACAGCCGCTTGCTCGAGCGTGCGGCCAAGCTCTCCGACGAAAACGGCGCCGGTTCGCTCACGGCTCTTCCGGTCATCGAGACGAAGGCTGGCGACGTCTCGGCGTACATCCCGACCAACGTGATCTCGATCACCGACGGCCAGATTTACCTCCAGGACGATCTCTTCAAGTCGGGTATCCGCCCGGCCGTCGACGTGGGCATCTCGGTGTCCCGCGTGGGTTCTGCCGCGCAGATCAAGGCGATGAAGACCGCCGTGGGCACGCTGAAGTCCGACCTCCAGCAGTTCCGTGAGCTCCAGGCGTTCGCGGCTTTCGGCTCCGAGCTCGACGCCGTGTCGCAGGCCCAGCTCGATCGTGGCGTACGCCTTACGGAGTTGCTCAAGCAGGGCCTGAACTCGCCGTTGCCCGTGCAGGAACAGGTCGTGGTCATTTACGCCGGAACCCGCGGTTACCTCGACTCGGTCCCGGTGTCGGACGTGCGGCGCTTCGAGGCGGGCCTGCTCGAGTGGTTCCGCACTCGCTACAACGACATTCTCCTCGCCATCAAGTCCTCCGGCACCATCGGTGACACCGAGGCATTCGAGGCGGCCCTGCAGGGTTTCGCGACGTCGTTCGTCACCACGGCAGACGGCGGAGGCGCCGAGCCCGAAGCCACGCCGCAGGGCGCGGCCAACGCCCATCTGGTCGACGGCGACACCACGTTGCCCGAGACAGAGATCAAGCGAGAGGACCGCTGATCCCCGATGGCAGGTGGCCAGGAACGCGTGCTGCGACGCCGCATCAAGAGCGTCCAGTCAACGAAGAAGATCACGCGCGCCATGGAGCTCATCGCGGCCACGCGTGTCGTCAAGGCACAGCAGCGTGCCGCCGCGGCAAAGCCCTATAGCCGTCAGATCACCCAGGTCATCGAGAACCTTGCGGCCGGCGGTACCGAGGTGCATCACCCGCTGCTGCGCGAGGCCACCGACGTACGCCGCGTCGGTTTCATCGCCATCACCTCCGACCGTGGACTGGCCGGTGCGTACAACTCGTCGGTCATCCGGGCCACCGAGCGCGAGGTCATGGCCCACGAGCTTGAGGGTCATGACTACTCGCTCGTGCTCATCGGCAAAAAGGCCGAGGGGTACTTCCGGTTCCGCAACTACCGGGTCGATGCGTCGTTCGTCGGTATCAGCGACACGCCCAAGTACGAAGACGCACGCGCTGTCGCGGCCAAGATCACCGAACTGTTCGTGAGCGGTCACGTCGACATCGTCAAGCTGATCTACACCGAGTTCTTCAGCGTCGGCGTCCAGAAGGTAACCGTGCGTCGCTTTCTCCCGCTCGAGTCGGTCGCGGTCGTCGGAGCCGAAGGCCAAGGCGACAAGCACGCAGCAGCTGCGGCCGAGTTCGAGCCGTCGCCCGAAGCGGTACTCGAAGCGCTGTTGCCCCGCTACGTCGAGGCCCGGTTGTTCGGCGCGCTCCTCGAGTCGGCGGCGTCCGAGCACGCCAGCCGGCAGCGAGCCATGAAGTCGGCCACCGACAACGCCGAAGAACTCCGTATCAAGCTGTCCCGTCAGATGAACCGAGCCCGCCAGGAGTCCATCACCACCGAGATCATGGAGATCGTCGGTGGGGCCGAAGCGATGCGCTCCGGCGACGAATCCGGAATTCCCGGCGCCGTGTACATCGATGCGATGCTCGACCCTGTGACCTGGCCCGCGCAATCCGGCCTTGCCGCCGCAAGCCGTTTCGACGAACTGCAATCTCTCCAAGACGAACTCGCCGGTGGCCGTGACGCCGCTGCCGACAACTGATCTCCGCACCGAGGAGCACGCTATGACCGTCACCGAATCGCACCGCAAAGAAGGCCGCATCGTCGGCATCCTCGGCCCGGTGGTCGACGTCCAGTTCCCGCCCGACTCGCTGCCCGAGATCAATCAGGCCCTCGAGTTCGAGATCAACGTCGGCGGCGCGAACATCGTCGTCATGGCCGAGGTGGCCCAGCAGATCGGCGACGGCCGTGTCCGGGCCATCGCGCTCAAGCCCACCGACGGGCTCACCCGGGGCGCGAAGGTTCGCAACCTCGGCCACGGGATCCAGGTGCCGGTGGGTGACGCGGTGCTCGGCCACGTATTCAACGCCATCGGTCAGCCCCTCGACGTGGCCGAGATCCACGCCGACACCTACTGGGACATCCACCGTCCCGCTCCGGCTTTCGCCGACCTGGCCCCCAAGAAGGTCATGTTCGAGACCGGCATCAAGGTCATCGACCTTCTCACCCCGTACGTGCAGGGCGGCAAGATCGGCCTGTTCGGTGGCGCCGGCGTAGGCAAGACCGTGCTCATCACCGAGATGATCCGTCGTGTGGCCCAGAACCACGGCGGCGTGTCGGTGTTCGCGGGCGTCGGCGAGCGCACCCGTGAGGGCACCGACCTCTTCCAGGAGATGGGTGAGTCGGGTGTGCTCGAAAAGGCCGCCCTCGTGTTCGGACAGATGGACGAGCCGCCAGGCGTGCGCCTCCGCGTCGCGCTGTCGGCCCTCACCATGGCCGAGTACTTCCGCGATGTGCAGGGCCAGGACGTGCTGCTGTTCGTCGACAACATCTTCCGCTTCGTGCAGGCCGGCTCCGAAGTGTCGACCCTCCTCGGCCGCATGCCTTCGGCCGTGGGTTACCAGCCCACCCTCGCCGACGAGATGGGCCAGCTCCAAGAGCGCATCACCTCCGTCCGTGGCCGTTCGATCACCTCGTTGCAGGCCGTGTACGTGCCCGCAGACGACTACACCGACCCGGCGCCGTTCACCTCGTTCACCCACTTCGACGGCACCACCGAGCTCTCCCGCGACATCGCGGCGCTCGGCATCTACCCGGCCGTCGATCCGCTTGCCTCTACCTCCACGATCCTGCAGCCCGAGGTCGTCGGCGCCCGCCACTACGCCGTGGCCCGCCGCGTCCAGGAGATCCTGCAGCGCTACAAGGAGCTGCAGGACATCATCGCCATCCTCGGCCTCGACGAGCTTTCCGAAGAAGATCGCATCACGGTCTCGCGAGCCCGCAAGGTGCAGCGTTTCTTGTCCCAGCCCATGTACGTGGCCGAGGTCTTCACGGGTCTGCCCGGCGTGACCACGCCGGTGAGCGAAACCGTCGACTCGTTCGAGGCGCTGTGCGGCGGCGATCTCGACCATCTGCCCGAGCAGGCGTTCCTCAACGTCGGCGGGGCTGAGGACGCGGAGCGCAAGGCCCGCGAGCTTCAGGGCTCCTGACCATGGCGCTGCAGGTCGAGCTCGTCTCTCCCGAGGACATCATCTACACGGGCGAGGCCACGATGGTCGTGGCCCGCACGCCCGAAGGCGACATCGCGTTCCAGTCGGGGCACGTGCCGTTCATCGGCACGCTGCTCGGACGCGGTCCGGTGAAGATCTTCCTCGTCGAGGGCGGCGTGATGCAGGTCGCGGTGCACAGCGGGTTCGTGCAGGTGGCCAACGATGTCGTGTCGATCCTGTCCGACGTGGCCGAGCTGCCCGAGACTGTCGATGTGCCTCGCGCCGAGGCCGCCCGCGATCGGGCTCGTGCGGCCTTGGCGACCAACGTCGGCGACGAGGACGCGCAGGCCGCGCTCAATCGCGCCGAGTTGCGGCTCGCGGTGGCCGCCGCCGGCAGCCCCGCCCGAGCGCGCTGACACACGAGACGCGGAGCACCCGAACGCTCAGCCCCACGGGGCGCTCAGCCCCACGGGGCGAGCTCGGGCCAATCCGGTCGTGCGTGGCGACCGAGGAGCCAAGCCAGGAGTTCGTGTTTGGGCGCGCGCACGGTGACCCGGGGCGCGGCCACGGGTTCCACCACCCACGCGCCAATGACTCCCTCGGCCTCGATCCGGAGCGCGACGCCTTCCGGTAGGCGAGCTGCGAGGCCGTGGATCGTCCGATCGAGTTCGTGGTCGACGTAGGCACCGGACCACTCGGCCCACCCAAAGGCCAGGCCGAGATCGGCGTGATGAACCTCGGTCTCCCGCCACCGGCGGAACACGAGCTCACCGAGCGGCTGCTCGCCGGCGTTGCCGGTGCGCCCCGTGCCGTGCGCCCAGGCGGCGACCGACGTCGCGTCCCACGTGGCCTCGAGTCGCTCGATCGAGGCGCGGAGGTCGCCCAGTAGCTCCTCGGGGTCGCGGGCTGCGCCAGCCGCGATGTCCGCAGAACGCTGGGCCGGGCCACCGGGGTACTGGTCAGCGATGCCGCCTCCTTGCGCCGCGAGGAGCATGCCGGTGTGGCTGTCCGCGTTACGGGCCAGGTGGGTGAGCACATGCCCGACCGTCCAACCGGTGAGCAGGCTCGGTCGGCGGATCTCGTCGGCGGTGAGCCGTGGGATCTGATCGACCAGCACGGCGTGCGCTGCGGTCGCGCCGTGGATCACGAGCTGGGGTCGCACGACGCAAGTCTCGCGCCAACCCGGCGTTCAGTTCACGACGAGCCCGGCGATGCCTTCTTCAGGTGGCGGGTAGCGCAGCCCCAACCCCCGGAGCGCCTCGTTCAGCACGGTGGTCACGAGGAGGTTGCGGTACCAGTTGCGGTTCGCCGGTATGACGTACCACGGCGAGGCAGCGGTGCTGGTCTTCGTGACCATGTCCTCGAACGCGGCCTGGTACGCGTCCCAGTGCTTGCGCTCTTCGAGGTCGGCTTTGGCGAACTTCCAGTTCTTCGACGGGTCGTCGATGCGCTCCTGCTGGCGGACGCGCTGCTCCTCTTTCGAGATGTGGAGCAGGAACTTGCGCACCGTGGTGCCTTCGTCGATCAGCATCTGCTCGAACGCCTTGATGTGCCCGTACCGCTTCGACCACTGCGCCTTCGGGACGAGGCCGTGCACTCGCACCACGAGCACATCCTCGTAGTGCGAGCGGTTGAAGATGCTCAAAATGCCCGAACGCGGCACGTGTTGATGCACCCGCCACAGGTAGTCGTGCGCCACCTCGACATCGGTAGGCCGCTTGAAGGACGTGACCTCTACTCCTTGCGGATTGACCCGTTCGAACACCGAACGGATCGTTCCGTCCTTGCCTCCGGCGTCGATTGCCTGCAATACGACCAACAACTTGTGGCGGCCGTCGGCGTACAACAACTCCTGGAGCCGTGCCAGTTCGAAGCGTTCCTTCTCGAGTTGAGCCTGACCGTCGACTTTGTCGAGCCCACCGTCATCGGCGGGATCCCATGCGGCGAGGCCGACTTTCGAGCCGGGTTTGACCCGGTAGCGATCGGTGTCCATACACCATGGTTATCGGAACGCGCCCGTGGGGGAAAGAGCGACGACCGCTGGAACCCGACGCGCACACCTGGAGAACTTCGGTGAGCACCATCAGCTCGGCCTGTCCGGTGCGTCGGCCCGACGCCCGGGTTCTCCGCAACTACCTCGAGCGAATACGCCAAGAACCCTTGTGTGGTTATGCTATATTTCGTACTCTTTCTTTGTGCGTCGAACTTCTGCAGTGCTGCCCGTCGTCGCCCTACTCGTGGTGGCGTGGTCCGGGGTCGTGTCCGCAGCCGAGGGGCCCGGGGGCGACGGATCGTTTGGGTACGGTGACCGCCACGTGTGGGCGGGTTACCAGGAGCGTCCCCACGAGGTCGTGGTGGCCGATACCGGGTTGGCGCGCCGTCCGATCCGGTTCTGCGTGCGGCTGCCCTTGCCCAACCAGGAAGCGCCACCCGACGGTCACGGCCCCTACACGCCAGCCGAGATGCGAGCGCTCGCGCGCGCCACGCCGCTGGATTTGACCCCGGGGGCCTGGCACTCGCTGATCTGCTACCGGATCGACGAGCCCCTGCCGTATCTCGCCACGTTCGCGGCGTGGAACCCCGCCGACCCCACCGCCGGCCAGGCCACCACCGTCGAGAACGTGGCGGCCTACGCCCGTAACCTCATCGACACGCCTGCTCCGGTGGTGCGATCGAGCCCTCCGCCCAATCGCCAGATCACCGGTCTCGAGACCTGGTTCGCCGCCTCTACCGTGGCCCCCGAGGCGCGCACGGCGCAGGCGGGTCCGTTGTGGGCCACCGCCGAGCCGGTGGTTCGACGGGTCGTGATCGATCCGGGCGACGGCACGCCAGTCATCGCTTGCGACCTGGTGGCATCGACCGCAACGGCGAGCGCGCCCGTTGCCCGACCCGACTGCCTGCGCCACGTCTACACCGACGCCGACCCTCGTACGGGGATCGCCTCGCTGGTTGTTCGTGCGCACATCGTGTACGACATCTACCTCACGACGAGCGACGACCCAGTGCGCCATCTGGTCGACACGCTCATCGGCGACGAGACCACCATCGCGACGACCGTGCGCGAGATCCAGACGGTGCTGCGCTGAGACCGCTCAGCTGTCCGGATCAACGATGGGTACGGCGGTGCGGGCGTAGCGGTTCTTGACCTCATCGAAGGTCCATCTCATGCCGTCCATGTTCGACACGGTGGCGATGTTCGCCTCGTCGAAGCAGCGATGTCGCAACCGCGGCGTGGGGCGTCGGTAGCCTCGCCGGATGGCTCGATGGGAACGAGCGCTCGTCACGGGCGCATCGGCAGGTATCGGTACCGAGATCGCACGACAGCTGGTGGCCGAGGGCGTAGCTGTGGTTCTGGTGGCGCGCAGGGGGGATCGTCTCGAGTCGCTGCGCGACGAGCTCGGGGCCGCGAACGTCGAGGTGCTCGTGGCCGATCTCGCCTCGTTGGACGACCTCGAACGGGTCGCCGCCCGTATGGCCGACGACGACGAACCGATCGATCTGTTGGTGAACAACGCAGGGTTCTCGAGCTTCGGTCAGTTCTGGGAGCTTCCGGTCGCCGATGCGCGCGGGCAGATCGACGTCAACGTCGGTGCGCTCGTGCGCTTGTCGCATGCCGCTGCGGCGCGCATGATTGCGGTGGGCCGCGGCACCATCCTCAACATCTCGTCGATCGCCGGCAACCAGCCCGGCCCGGGCAATTCTGTGTACAACGCGACCAAGGCGTTCGTGACGAACTTCAGCGAGGGTCTTGCACTCGAGCTGCGCGGCACAGGCGTGCACGTCACGGCTTCGTGCCCGGGGCTCACGTACTCGGAGTTCCATACCGTTGCGGGGCTCACGGATTCGCGCGCCGAGCGGGTCGCGTTCATGTGGATGCCGGCCGCCGACGTGGCGCGTGACGCACTCGATGCCGCGGCGCGCGGAACCGTCGTTCGAGTGAACGGCTGGCGCAACCGGGCAATCGCGTTGGGCATGCGAGCACTGCCGCGCACCGTCGCGCGGGGGCTCGTGGGCCAGGTGCGGGCCCGCACCCACCCCGACCCGACGAGCTGACGCCTGCGTCAGCCGTGGGGCGTGCGCCGTGTCAGTCGATCTTTTCGGGGCGATGGTGGGCGTTGACCACGCGGGTGGTGCCCGACTTCGAACGCATCACCAGCGACTGTGTGTACACGCCCGAGGCGTCGTAGCGCACACCCTTGACCAGTTCGCCATCGGTGATGCCGGTGGCGGCGAAGAAGCAGTTGTCGCCGGCGCACAGGTCGTCGGTGCCGAGCACCCGATCGAGGTCGTAGCCGAGCGCAAGTGCGGCAGCGCGTTCGATGTCGTTGCGGGGCCAGAGCTTGCCCTGAAGCTCGCCGCCGATGCACTTGAGTGCCGCGGCCGCGATCACCCCTTCCGGGGTGCCGCCGATGCCGAACATGATGTCGGCGCCCGACTCGGGCCACGCGGTGGAGATGGCGCCGGCGACGTCGCCGTCCGGGATGAGGCGGATGCGCGCCCCGGCCTCGCGAACCTCGGCGATGAGCGCGGCATGGCGATCGCGATCGAGGATCACGGCCGTGAGATTTCGGACGTCGATGCCCTTGGCCTTGGCGAGTGCCCGCAGGTTCTCGGTGGGGGACTGGTCGATGCTGACGTGCCCCTTGCCCTCGGGGCCGACCGCCAACTTATCCATGTAGACGCACGGGCCCGGGTTGAACATGGTGCCCTTGTCGCTTACGGCGATGACCGCCAGCGCGTTGCCGCGGCCGAGCGCGGTGAGGGTGGTGCCGTCGATTGGGTCGACGGCGATGTCGACCTCGGGGCCACCCGACCCGACGACCTCGCCGTTGAACAGCATCGGGGCTTCGTCCTTCTCACCTTCGCCGATGACGATCACGCCCCGCATCGACACCGTGCTGAGCACGAGCCGCATGGCGTCGACCGCCGCCCCGTCGGCGCCGAGCTTGTCGCCCCGGCCCATCCAGCGCGACGCCGCCATCGCCGCGGCCTCGGTGACCCGGACGAGTTCGAGGGCCAGGTTGCGGTCGGGGACGGAGGTGTTCGTGCTCATTTCCTGAGGTTAGCGAACTGCTCTCGCTCGACCATGAACCGGACGACTCTGCGCCTGACCGACGATCGACGGGCTGGCCTCACGAGCGCGCGTTCGCGTTTTGAAATGCGAGACTGCAACTTGTGACTGCCATGTGGTGTTTCCAATGTGGGGCCGAGTACGACGCCACTGTTGTCGAGTGCATCGAGTGTGGCGTAGGTCTCGTCGCCGAAGAACCGCTGGCGCCCGAAGCGGTCGGAACAGAGGAAGAAGAGCAACTCGCGTACGAGTTCCACGATTGGGCATTCGAGTCGCGTCGCATGCTCGATCAGCTGCTCACCGGTCGAGGCGTCGATCACGCGTGGCAGGGAGCCACGATGATCGTCCGAGCGATGGACGAGTCCGAGGTCGACGACCTCGTCGAGGAGGTCGAGCACGCCACGCTGCCAACGCTCGACCCCGAGCTCGAGCAGGTCGTGTACGAGATGGCCGGGTGGACCGCCGAGCAGCAGACCCTCCTGTCCGAACGCCTCGGAGCCCAGGGCATTCCCCACGAGTTCGACGCGAGCGGCGACCTTGTCGCGCATGTCGAGGACGAGGACCGCATCGATGCCCTCCTCGACGACCTCGAGAAGTCTCCGCTGGTCGCGTCGGGCACCACCGATGGCGACGCCGCCGCCGCCGAGGAGCCCATCGATCTCGATGGACTCGACGTGAACGATGTGCTGTCAGCGCTCTTCAGCGCGTCCGACCGCCTGCGCAAGAACGCTCGTGATTCCAACGGTGTACTGAAGTTCCTCGACAATGCACCCACCATCTCGCGCATGGGAATGCCATTCGGTTTCGAACGCCCGGCGTGGGACGCCATCGTCGAGCAGGTCACCGAGATCGAGTCGATGCTCGACGAAAACGACAGCGACGATGCCGACATCGAGGAGCGAGCAAAGCGCCTGCGCGACGTGCTCCACACCCTGATCTGACGATGTCCATTCGATGATCGTTGCCGAGCTCGAAGTTTTTCATTCGCGCCCCGTGGCCCCGACGCGTCGTGTCGCGATCGGTCATGCCCAGTTGCCGATGGACCCTCCACCGGGGTACGGCGCCGTGTTGCTCTCGGCAATTGCGGCGACCTTCGCGCCGATGCTCGTGCCGGAGCTCGCGGATGACTACACCAAGCTGTTGCGCCAGATCGATCGCGGCCAACGGATTGCCCAACCGCGGCTGCGTCACCGCTTCCAACAGGATCGGATCGGCCTGACGCGGTCGACGCATCGCCTGATGGTCGAGGGGCCGCGGCTGCGCTTCCGCATCGACAAGGGCACGGGTACACCCGAGCAGTTCCTGCTCGCCGTGGCTTACGCGTGTGCGCCGATGGCCGTTGCCGACCGAGCAGCGGCGATCGCGGCGATCAACGTGGGCGTGGCCTGGCGCGGCGCCCTCGACGGCCGATTCGTGTCACGGGTACTCGGCGGCAGCACTCACGCCGCGATGCCGGCGCTGGCGATGAGTGACCCGGTCGGCTGGGCGATGCGCATCCTCGGCATCGAGACCGACGCCAAGGTCTCGAAGGTCGCGGTGCAACGACGGTTCCGCGAGCGGCTGCGCGACGCTCACCCCGACCACGGCGCGAAGAACGACGGCGCGGCCGAGCGCATCGCCGACCTCGCGGAAGCGCGTCGTATCCTGTTGGCGTGAGCACGAACACGGCCGGGGCCATGCTGCTGACCCCCGGCGCAGGGAGCTCGGCGTCGCACTCATCGCTCCTCGCGATCGAAGCGGCTTTGGGACCGATGCCCGTGCTCCGCATTGACTTCCCCTACCGGCGCGAGGGCCGCAAGGCCCCCGACCGCGCGCCGAAGCTCATCGCCTGCGTGCGCGAGGAGGCGGCGATCTTCGCGGCGACCGCCGCGGTCGATCCGTCGCGACTCGTGCTCGGGGGGCGGTCCATGGGCGGCCGCATGTGCTCGCTCGCCGTCGCCGAAGGTCTTCCCGCAGCCGGGCTGGTACTGATCAGTTATCCGCTGCACCCACCGGGCAAGCCCGAGAATCTGCGCACCGCGCACTTCCCGCTGCTCGATCTGCCGTGCCTGTTCGTGTCGGGCGAGCGTGACGCGTTCGGCACCCGCGACGAGTTCGATGAGCACCTCGGCGCCATCCCCGGGCGCGTCACGCAGGTGTGGGTGCCCAAGGCCGGCCACGACCTCAAGGGCAAGGACGCGGTGATCGTCGACGCGGTGCAGCAATGGCTTCACCACGAGGGCCTTGCGTAGGGGCGCAGTCGCTACTCGATGATCTGGACGGGTACGCCCAGCGGGAGGATCGCCGCGAGGCGGCTGATGTCTTCGTTGCGCAGGCGCACGCAGCCCGAGCTGACCTTTTGGCCAATGCTCGTGGGGTCGTTCGTGCCATGGATGCCGAGCTGCCCCGGCCCGCCGTTGAACGTCTCGAAGGTGTCACTGAAGCCCGAGAGGCCGTATGCGTACGTGCCGTACACCGTGGTGGGTGTGGGAGGGCGGAGGAGCTCTGTGGTGTAGTAGCGGCCACCCGGGGTTGGGGTGTTGTCCTTCGCCACGCCGATGGAGGTCTCGAGGATCAGGTCGTTGCCCTGCGTGACCTTGATGCGGAACTCCGAGAGGCGTACTTCGATGTGGAAGTTGTGCAGCGAAAGCGTGACGTCGCTGGATCGGATCCAGCCGGTGGAACCGTTGGGGCGCACGGGAAGCAGCACGCGAAGCCAGTCGTTCTGCTTGCCGTCGACGAGGAACACGACCGGCACACCGTTCAGGTTGGGGCTCGTCAACGACCGAGCTGGCTTCGCTGCGTCGGGGGCGTCGTAGACGTTGACGCTCGCGACCGTCGCGGTGGCCACCACCGAGACATCGGCCGCGTTCGCGTCGAGCGTCGCGACCTTCGACGAGCTGGTGGGAGAGCTGGTGGGAGAGCTGGTGGGAGAGCTGGTGGGAGAGCCGTTTGTGGTCGGCGGGTCGGCGCCGTTGACCGACGGTTGTGATCCGCCGCAACCCCCGGCCACGAGAACCAGCATCGCCAGGAAGGTCACGAAGAACGAAGCCGGCCGGCGCATCGATGCCGAACGCTACTGGTTCGTCACGGGCGCGAAGCTTCGTCCCCGGGGTTGATCTGCTCGAGTTCGAGGTGCGCGGTCTCGGGATACACGAGCATTACCAGCCCGGCTACGAGCAGCGGCCCGATCGCCAGCACGGCAAGTGCTTTGCCGAGGCCGACCCGATCGGCGAGGTGCGACGCGACCAAAAGGCCGAGCGTGCTGCCCAGCACGCCCGCGATCGACACGAAACCGTTCGCCCGGCCACGAGTGCGTGTGCCGAAAAGCTCAGGCCCGTACACGCCGAGCGCCGGGATGGTGCCGGCACCGATGACGATGCCGGCGAACTGCCACACCCACATGGGCCATCCGTGGGTGAGGAACGAGACCACGATCGCCATGGACCCGAACACCATGGCGATCGCTCCGACGATGCGCCGGCCGCGCCGATCGGCGAGCCGCCCACCGAGGAAGACGCCGACACCGATCGGTGTGCTTGTGACCACCGTGAATAGCGTGATGCGCGCCGCGTTGAACCCGCGCTCGTCGCGAAGGAAATCGTTCTGCAGCTGCGATGCGGGCGTACGGAACGCGAGGATCAAGAACCCCGAAAGGGCCAACATCGCAAGGCGCTTGCGGGCGATCGGTGCAGCATCGGCGTGCGCCGCAGCGACCTCGAAGCGCCGGGTCTCGGGCAGTTCGCGCACCACGTGCCAAAGCAGGGGCAACGCAAGGATCGGGATGACGTAGACGATGCGCCAGGCCCGCACATCGAGGTCGGCCACTGGCAACACCCAGACGGCCAAGCCCGCACCGAGGCCGGCAACGAGGGTGAGCACGCTCAACCCGTAGGCGCGCGCCCCCGCGGGAAGTTCCTCGGCGGCGATGATCGTGACGAGGATCGCAACCGCGGTGGTGATGCCGCGGGCCATGGTCTGTGTTGCGCCGAGCGTCCACAGGTTGATCGACGCCGCGCCGAGCGCGGTGAAGACACACGCGGCCATCGCGCCCCACGCAGTGAACACGCGACGGCCATGGCGGTCGGCGGCGGTGACGATGGCCATGGAGAGGAGGATGCCGATGCGTACTGCAGCGAGCGTGTTGCCCTGCGCTCCCTTGTCGTTGCGGAACTCGTCGGCGGCGAAGGTGATGGTCTGGGTGATCACGGTGCCGAGGTAGCCGCACACCATCGACACCGTGCAGAGCAACGCGAGCACCGTCGAGGCCCGCGCATCGAGCTGTGCAGGTGGCGCCCACCACGGGGTGTGCCCAGCGGTCGGCCGGCGGCGGAGCCGGCGTGCAATCGGTATTCGGAAGACCACGCGCCAAAGCGGCGCCGCCAGGTCGTAGCGGAACGTTTCGGTGACGAGCGATCTCGCGTCGCGCGGTTCGACCCGAAGCTCACGGCGGTAGGTGTGGAACGGACCGGTCGCGAGCTCGAACGTGTCGGGAACGGATCCGGCGACCTCGGCCACGAAATCGTCGCGCGGCTCGCGCAGCCGTGCGAGCTCCGAGTGGTCGACCACGCGCGTGTGCGTGATGGTTCGCGCGTGACGGCGGTGCATGCCGGGTGGTGCCTCCAGCGGGTCTCGGAGAGCATACTGAGACGATGCCCGAGGTCCGTGAAGCCATCCTGGTGCGGCCGTCGGGGCCGCTCACGGGCACCGTGCCGATCTCCGGCGCCAAGAACTCCGTGTTGAAGGTCATGGCCGCGACGCTGCTCGCTCCTGGCACCTACACGATCCGCAACGTTCCCCGGATCGAAGACGTCGCGATCATGGCCGAGCTACTCGAGGCCATGGGCGTCACGGTGGCCCACGTCGGCGATGTGCTCACCGTCGACGTGGGCGAGAGCGTCATCCCCGAAGCGCCCTACGAGCTCGTCGAGAAGATGCGTGCGTCGGTCGTGGTGCTCGGTCCGTTGCTGGCGCGCTTCGGCGAGGCGCGCGTCGCGCTCCCCGGGGGCGACGACTTCGGCTCACGTCCCATCGATATCCATCTGCGAGCGCTCGCCGACCTCGGCGCGCACATCGAGACCAAGCGCGGGTTCGTCATCGCGCGGGCCGAGCAGCTGCTCGGCGCGCGCATCATCCTCGACTTCCCGAGCGTCACCGCCACCGAGAACGTGCTCATGGCCGCGTCGCTCGCCAAGGGCACCACCGTCATCGACAACGCAGCGCGCGAGCCCGAGGTCGCCGATCTCGCGGCGTTCCTCAATCGCATGGGTGCGCACATCCTCGGTGCGGGTACCTCCACCATCACCGTCGAAGGGGTCAACGAGCTTGGTGCGGTGGATCACACGATCATCCCCGATCGTGTCGAAGCGGCCACGTTCCTGGCGGCGGTGGGGGTGGCCGGCGGCGAGATCACGCTGGCGGGGGCGCGACCCGATCACATGGACATGTTGTGCCTAAAGCTCGGCGAGATGGGTATGCGCATCTCGCCGACCAACGACGGGCTGTGGGCCATGGTGAACCGCCGCCTGTCATCGGTCGACGTCTCCACGCTGCCCTATCCCGGCATCGCCACCGACTACAAGCCCCTGCTCGTCGCGCTGTTGTCGGTGGCCGACGGTGTGGGCATCGTCACCGAGAACCTCTTCTCGGGGCGGTTCCGCTACGTCGACGAGCTCGTGCGCATGGGCGCCGACATCCGCACCGAAGGCCATCATGCGGTGGTGCGGGGAGTCGCGCAGCTTTCGGGGGCACCGGTGAAAGCACCCGACATCCGAGCGGGTGCCGCGCTCGTGATCGCCTCGCTGCGAGCCGAGGGCGAGACCTTGGTGACGAACATCCACCACATCGATCGTGGCTACGAGAACTTCGTCGGCAAGCTGCAGGCCATCGGCGCCGACGTCCAGCGCGTCCAGATCTGAAGCGCTCAGCGCTGACTTGCGTCGGGCGTGGGCGGGATGTCGCCCGGAACACTGGTGCCGTTCGCGGTTCGGTTGGCCGCTTGCGCGGCGTTCGCCCGGCGGTTGGCGAGGGCCAGCAGCCCGGCCACCACGACGAGTGGGGAGAGGGCGAAGAGGATCTCGTCCCAGCCGCCTTGGTGTGCGAGCAACATCGCCGCCATCGTAGATGTCGGGCCGGGGAACAATTCATCACCGGCGGGGTGTTCCAATCCCGTACACTCGACACCGCTCGGAGACGTTCACGTGCTCGATCAAACCGAAACCGCTCCCTCGTCGGCCATGTGGGTCAAGGTGCAGGAAGTGATCGAGATCATCCGCCCGGTGATCCAGGCCGACAAGGGCGACATCTTGCTCGTCGACGTCGATGAGCCGTCTGGTGTGGTCTCGGTTGAGCTGATGGGCGCCTGCGTCACGTGTCCGGCGTCCACGCAGACCTTGAAGGCGGGCGTCGAGCGGATCATGAAGGATCGGGTCCCCGGGGTCACCGAGGTCATCAACGTCGGCGACTCCAAATACGAAGGCACGCCGCTCTCCCTGTGATCGCCGTCGGTTCGACCGCCTCGCCGCGTGCCGCGGCGCGACACCGGTCGATGCGCCCGCGCCGATAGCGTCGCCGCCGTGACTACCGACTTCGCGACGTGCCACTGGCATTCCGATCGACGCGCTGGCGTCGTGTGCCAGCGCTGCGACCTACCGATCTGCCCGTCGTGCATGCGCCAGGCGTCAGTGGGCTTCCACTGTCCGAACTGCGTGGCCAAGGGCAAGCAGAAGGTCATCTCGGGTCGGGCTGCGTTCAGCGCCGCGTTCACGCCCACGCTCACGTTCGCGCTCATGGGCCTCAACATCGCGATCTTCCTCCTCGGCACCGCGGTGGGCGATCAGCACATCCTCACCGACTTCTCGGCGATCGGTCGGGCGATCCTGTTCGAGCAGGGCTCGAGCGGCATCACGCGCGTTGATACGAGTCATCAGTACTACCGCCTCCTCACGTCGGGCTTTCTGCACTGGAACATCATCCACATCGGCCTCAACATGTGGGCGCTCTACAACCTCGGGCCCACGGTCGAACGAGCCCTCGGTCGCCTGCGCTTCGGTCTCGTGTACGTCGCGGCGCTGCTGGCCGGCGGCGCGGGCGCGGTCATCGTGTCGCCGCACTCGTTGTCAGCCGGGGCATCCGGCGCCTTGTACGGACTGTTCGGCGCACTCGTGATCGTCTACCGACGTGAAGGCATCGACGTGATGCGCAGCGGGCTCGGTATCTCGATCCTCATCAACTTCGTGATCACGGTCACCCTGCCCGGCATCTCGCTCGGCGGTCACGTCGGCGGGTTCGTGGGCGGGTTGGCCGCGGCGTGGATCGCGGTGCACGGCTCGCAGGCACTGGGCTCGACCAAGGCGGCGTTCGTCGCCCTGTGTGCACTGTTACCGCTGCTCCTCGCGCTCGGTGTGCTGGCCGTGAGCAGGTCGTCGCTCGTCGGCATCGGCATCGGCATCTGATCGCGGGACCCTGCGTCAGCGGGTCTCGATCTGCTTCTTCAGCGCGCGCAGGTTCCGCTTCCAGATCTGGGCCAACACCACAGCGCCGACGCGCCCACCGAGTGGGCCCCCCATCCACCACGGGAAGCTGAGGGTCTCGTCCCAGAGGAACTCGGTTCGATCGCGTCCTAGGTCGCGCAACGTGAAGGCACCGGTGCCGGTGACGATGCCGACGTGGCGCACCCCCATCGTGTGCTCGGGCTCCCACGCCGTGATCTCCATGCGATCGACGAGTTTGATCGGCCCGATCTTCGTGTCGCAGTCGAACGTGGTGCCAACCCCGGAATGCTGCGCGGAGGTGAACCGTATGGCGATCGCGTCATGCATCCAGTCGACGTGGGAGTCGACGTGCTCAACCGAGGCCCAGACTTCGGACGGGGTTGCTTCAATGATCACCGATGCTTGCACTCGTGCCATGGGAGCAGGGTATGGGTGCGCGAGGGGACCTCGGCAACCAAGGTACGGTCGAGCCATGCAAAAGGTCGAGTTCTATTGGGATCCGGTGTGCCCGTTTGCCTGGATCACCTCGCGCTGGATCGCGAAGGTCGAGCCTCAGCTCGAGCTCGAGGTCGAGTGGCGGTTCATCTCGCTGCGCTTCCTCAACGAGGCCAAGGACTACGACAAGGACTTCCCGCCCGGCTACATGGCGCTCCACACCAAGGGGCTGCGCATGCTGCGCGTCGCCGCGGCGGTGCGTGAGAAAGAAGGCCTCGCGGCAATGGGTCCGCTCTACACGGCGTTCGGCGAGTCGATCTGGGACCGATCGCCCGTGGAAGGACAAGACACGATGGACGGCATCGCCGAGCAGTCACACCTGGTGGCCGTGCTCGCGTCCGTAGGCCTCGACCCGTCCTACGCGGCAGCCGCTGATGACGATGCGCGCGACAGCGTGTTGCGCGAGGAGACGACCACGGCCTTGGCGCGGGCTGGACGCGACGTCGGCACGCCGATCATCGCGATCGACCCACCGAACGGGCCGGCCTTCTTCGGCCCGGTGATCTCGCGCGTCCCCTCGGACGAGGAGGCCGTCGAGCTGTGGCACGCGGTTATGACGCTCGCCAAGTGGCCGGGCTTTGCGGAGCTCAAGCGCACGCTGCGCGAGATGCCGCAGCTTCCCCTGCTCACCCGGCCACGCTGAGCAATGCGGCGCTGATCTCGCAGCGTTTCCCTTCGATCCGGGTGCTCTTTGCGCGTTCGCGCCGATCGGGGCGGCACAAACGCGCAACGTCCGGCGTCGCGTCGACCGCCGCATCCCCCACCACCTCCACGAATGAGAGGCTTCGTGCGCGTCGATGCAATGCCCGCACGCGGGTGTGATGCCTCGGTCGTTCAGTTCGGTGGGCGCCGGTACACCGACACGTGGTTGTCGCTCGCGTCGTGAAATGGCGCGCCATGCCAGTCGGCGTGGCGTTCCACCAAGCGCAGGCCCGCCGCGGCGGCCATTGCATCGAGCTCGGCCGGGGCTGCATAGCGCACCATCCATGGTCGTAGTCGTACGCCCTGTTCGGTGATCTCGATGTGCTGGCCGCTGATCGTCTGCAATGCTGCATCGCGGCGGGCCGCAGTGAGCACCACCAGATCGACCTCCACCGTGCGGGCCGATACACCGCTGGCGTCGTCCCCGTCGGCCGGCGGCACGAACGCTTCGAGCACGAACCAGCCGCCGGGCGCGAGCACGTCGTGCACGCGGCGCAGACAGGACTGTTGCGCGTCGCTGGTCGTGAGGTTGAAGAACGTGTTGAACGCCACGAACGCGACGGCGAAGGGGCCCTTCACCGCCAGCTCGGCCATGTCGCCGAGCACGAGGTCGAGCTGATCGGCGCCGGGCTTGTCCCGCAGCAGATCGAGCATCTCGGGCGAGGCGTCGACGCCGGTGACGTGCAGGCCTCGCGCGGCTAGGGGCAGCGCGAGGCGCCCGGTGCCGATACCCAGCTCGAGCACCCGCCCGCCGCCTCGTCGAGCCGCCAGCACGGCCACCCGGTTCACCGTTGCCTCGACGTCGCTCACGTCGCGATACCAGCGGTCGTACACGTCGGCGAAGCTTCGGCCGTACTGCGCGTTGTCGTAGCCCTCCATGGGTGGAGTCTGGCCCACCGGCGGGCGCCGCGGGTCGAGGCCGTAGCCTGGGGACCGTGCCGGCCTATTTCGACCACGCGGCGACCACGCCGATGCGCCCCGAGGCGCTCGATGCCTTCGTCGCGGTGCAGCGCGAGCACTTCGGCAACCCCTCGGGCACGCACCTCCTCGCGCGCAACGCTCGCCGGGTGCTCGAGGATGCCCGCGAGACCATGGCGGAGGTGCTCGGTTGTCTGCCTCGCGAGGTCGTGTTCACCGCGGGCGGCACCGAGGCCGACAACCTCGCGGTGCACGGCGTACACGAGGCGATGGGTGGGGTGGTGGTCACGGTGGCCCACGAGCACCACGCAGTGTTGAACCCCGTCGAGCGTCTCGGCGGCCGGGTCGTGGGCGCGACGTCATGGGGCACGGTCGATCTCGACGCGTTACGTGCCGCGCTCGATCCTTCGGTCACCCTTGTCTCGGTGATGCTCGCAAACAACGAGAGTGGGGTCATCCAACCGCTGGCCGAGGTTTCGGCGATCGTGCGCGAATGTGCGCCGGGCGCGGTGCTGCACACCGATGCAGTGCAGGCGTTCTCGTGGCTCGATGTCGCGAGCGCGGCGCGCGATGCGCAGCTCATATCGGTGAGCGCGCACAAGTTCGGCGGACCGAAGGGCGTCGGCGCGCTCGCCGTACGCGACGGGGTGGCCTTGACCCCGATGCTGCTCGGCGGTGGGCAGGAACGTGAGCTGCGCAGTGGCACGCAGAACGTGGCCGGTATCGCAGCCATGGCCGTCGCGGCACGCCTCACCCACGATGCCCGCGTCGATACGGTCGTTTGGGTCGGCGCGCTGCGCGATCGCTTGGCCGACGGGTTGAAGGCCGCCATCGACGGCACCTACGAATCTGCGGTGGGGTACTCGGGCGAGCCGGCTGACCGTTCGCACAAGGTCGCGGGGTCGTGCCATCTGTGCTTCGCCGATGTCGAGAGCGAAGCGTTGTTGTTCCTGCTCGAGCGCGCTGGCGTGTACGCGTCGGCGGCATCATCGTGCGCGAGCGGCGCGCAAGATCCGTCGCACGTGCTGGCCGCCATGGGCGTGTCACGCGAGCTCGCCCAAGGCTCATTGCGCCTGTCGCTCGGATGGCCTTCCACCGACGCCGACGTCGACATCGCCCTCGAGGCCGTACCCGCAGCGGTCGCGCAGCTGCGTCGGTTCTCGGTGCGCTCATGAGCACGGTCGCACCTGAGGTGCTCGTCGCGATGTCGGGTGGTGTCGATTCGTCGGTCGCGGCATCGATATTGCTCGGGCAGGGTTATCGGGTGGTCGGCGTCACCATGAAGCTGTGGGGCGGCGAGAGCGACACCGGTTGTTGCTCGGTGTCAGACGTCGACGACGCTCGCCGTGTCGCACAGCAGATCGGCATCGACCACCACGTATTCAACTTCGGCGACGACTTCGAACGCCACGTCGTGGCCCCGTACGTCGACGCGTACGCCGCTGGTCGAACTCCGAACCCGTGCATCGAGTGCAACCGCCATCTCAAGTTCGATCGGTTGCTGCACCGCGCGTCGATGCTGGGCATCGAGCTCGTCGCGACCGGTCATCATGCACGCATCGTCACCGAGGCCGACGGCACGAGACGGGTCGCTCGTGGCGCCGACCGGGCGAAGGATCAGAGCTACGTCCTGCACATGCTCGGTCAGGCGCAGCTGGCGCGGCTGCTGTTCCCCCTCGGCGACACCACCAAGGACCACGTGCGCGCACAGGCGCGAGCGCAAGGGCTCCGTACCGCCGCCAAGCCCGACAGCCAGGACGTGTGCTTCATCACCTCCGCGGCCGGGCGCCAGGGCTTCCTCGAGCGTCGTCATCTGCCGCTCACCCCCGGGCGTGTGGTGGACGGCACTGGCGCCGTCGTGGGCGCGGTGCCCGCCGTCGAGCTGGTCACCATCGGCCAGCGCAAGAACCTCGGTATGGCGGGCGGCACTCGCGAGCCGCGCTACGCGATCGATGTCGACCTGCCTACGGCCACGATCACCATCGGGGAGCGTCGCGATCTCGACCGCTCCACCGTGACCCTCGACGACGTGGCGTGGAGTGCGTCACCGTTCGCGGGCCAGGTGCGGGCCCAGGTCAGCGCGCACGGCGATGCGCACCCAGCCACCTTCGACCCCAGCGCCGCCACGCTCACCTGGCTCGAGCCCCGCCGGCGCGTCGCGCCGGGGCAGGCAGTGGTGCTCTACGACGCGGTCACCGGCTGCGTGGTGCTGGGCGGTGGCACCGCGCAGTGAACGCAACCATGTTCCTGCACGTCGATGGCGACGCGGCCGACCAGCACTGAGTCAGCGAGCGAGAGTGGGCGCGCAAACCCCCACCACGGGGGATTTCGCGCCCGTTGTGCCTCGATCGCGGTCATCCCCGCGCGACGCGAATGCGCCGACGTTCCGCTTCGGCGAGGAGGTGGCCGGGCCGGCTCGGCATGACGAGGAACTGGGTGATGCCGACCATCTCGACCTCGTCGGTTCCGGCAGCCGGCGTGACGCTCACCGGCACCGCGAAGTCGACCTGTATCGCCAAGCCCGATGCGCCCGCGGTGAAGTCGGTGGCGCGGGTGTCGGCGGGGGCGGGGCCGAGCTTCACGATGTCGGTGCGGGGGAACAGCACGGGTTCGCGCAGCGCGAGGTGGTCGTGGAGCACGAAGCCCGCAGGGACGAAGACCACCCAGCGCCGGGTGAGCTGGTGCAGCGCCCGTGTGGCCACCACCGCCACGGGTAGGCCGACCACGACCGCGACGGCGCCGATGATCCACATGTGGGCGAGCAGGAGGAGGACGCCGGCGACCGCACCCACCATCACGGCTATCGCGGCGAGCGGGACCAGCAGTACCAGTAGCGCCGCCGGTGGGCGCAGGAGCATGCGTCGTTCGTCGCCGTAGGACGAACCGTTCACGAACTCTTCGCCCGCCGGGGCCACGAGCGATGCCGCACTCGCGGCGATCGACACGACCACGCCCGCCACGGCGGTCGCGTCGATCGTGACCAGCGCACTGCACCACAGCGCAGCGGCGGCGCTCGCGGGCAACACCAGGCGCACCGCCGTGAGACAGGGCCCCCGAGGCACGAGGGTCGCGACGAGCGTGACCGCCCAGACGATCCAGAACAAGGCAGTGGCCCCGTGGCGCAACGAGGCGATACGGCCTGACAACGCGTCGTCGACCAGGGCTCCGGTGGTGAAGGGCACCAGGATCCACAGCACACGCAGCGGCCAGAGGCGGAGGTTGCTCATGTCGAGCGAAGGCTCGCACACCTGCTCGGGGCTGTCATACCCGGCGGGTACCATCGGCCTCGTGCCGACGCTGCCCCCCTCCGAACCGGCCCCGCCCGAGGACATTGCGCGCCTCGCCGAGTTGCGCGGCCTGCTCACCGCGGCGAACAGCGCCTACTACGAGAACGATGCGCCCACCGTTCCCGACGCCACCTACGACGCGTGGGTTCGCGAGGCCGAATCGCTCGAGGCGCGCTACCCCTTGCTCGACGATCCCGAGTCGCCCACCAAACGCGTGTCGGGCACCCCCGTCGCAGCGTTTTCGCCGGTCGCTCACGTCATCCCCATGATGTCGCTCGACAACGCGTTCGACTTCCGTGAGCTCGATGCCTGGGCCGAGCGCGCCGTGCGCGGTCTCGGCGGCGTGGCGGTGCCCGCCTTCGCGTGCGAGCTCAAGTTCGATGGTTTGGCCATGTCCATCCGTTACGAGCGCGGCCGCCTGGTGCGCGCCGCGACGCGCGGCGATGGCCGCGTCGGCGAGGACGTCACGGCCAACGTGCGCACGATCGCCTCGGTGCCCCACACGCTGCCCGCGGGTGCACCCGCGGTGCTCGAGGTGCGCGGCGAGGTGTTCATGCCTGTTGCCGTCTTCGCCGATCTCAACGCGGCGCAGGAGGCGGCGGGCAAGCCCCGGTACGCGAACCCGCGCAATACGGCCGCCGGCTCGTTGCGCCAGAAGAACCCCGCCGTGACCGCGTCGCGCGAGCTCGCGTTCTTCGCCTACGGGTTGGGCGAGGTTGCGGGCGCACCCGAGATTACCGCGCACTCGGGCGCCTTGGAGGTGCTGCGCTCGCTCGGGCTCCCGGTCAACGACGAGCTCCGCGTGGTCGACGATCTCGAGGCGGTCAAGGCCTACATCACCCACCGTGTCGAGCACCGCCACGACCTCGCCTACGAGATCGACGGTGTGGTGATCAAGATCGACGATCTCGCGCAGCAACGGGTGCTCGGCAGCACGAGCCGCGCACCCAAGTGGGCCATCGCGTACAAGTTCCCCCCCGAGGAAAAGACCACTCGGCTGCGGGCCATCCACGTGTCGATCGGCGGCAAGGGCAAGGCCACGCCCTTTGCCGAACTCGAGCCGGTCTTCGTCGGCGGGTCGACGGTCGGCATGGCCACGCTGCACAACGAGGACCAGGTGCGGCTCAAGGATGTGCGGCCCGGCGACCTCGTCATCGTGCGCAAGGCCGGCGACGTCATCCCTGAGGTACTCGGGCCCGTGCTGGCCGAACGCCCGGCCGACTCCAGGCCGTGGGTGTTCCCGGCCTTCTGTTCGTGCCCGTTGCAGTCGCCCCTCGTCCGCGAGGGCAGCGACGCCGCGCACTACTGCCCCCACGCCGAGTGCCCCTTCCAGCTCGCGGGCTGGATCGAGCACTTTGCCGGTCGCTCTGCCATGGACATCGAGGGCTTCGGCGAGCAGCGGGTCCGTATCTTTTGCGAGCTCGGGCTGCTGCGCGACATCGGCGACGTGTACGCCATCGACTGGGATCGGGTCCGCGCGCTCGAAGGGTTTGGCGACACGTCCATCCGCAACCTGCAGTCGGCGATCGACGGGTCGAAGTCCCGCTCGCTCGGCCGCCTGCTCATCGGGCTCAACATCCGCCACCTCGGCGACGCCGGGGCCGAGTGGCTGGCCACCGGCTTCGGTCACCTCGACCGACTGATCGCCGCGAACGAGGACCAGCTCGGTTCGGTACCGGGTATCGGGCCGGTGATCGCGAAGAGCGTCGCTGCGTACTTCTGCGACGAGCGCCATCTCGCCATCATCGACAAGCTCCGGGCGGCCGGGGTCAACTTCGTCGGTCCCGAGCCGGTCGAGCCGTCATCGCACATCCTGTCGGGCAAGTCCGTCGTGGTTACCGGCACGCTGGTGGGGTTCACTCGCGAGGAAGCCGAATCGGCCATCAAGAGTCGCGGCGGCAAGTCCCCGGGTAGCGTCTCGAAGTCCACCACTGCCGTGGTGGTGGGTGATTCGCCGGGCGCCTCCAAGCTCACCAAGGCCGAGTCGCTCGGCGTGCCGGTCCTCGACGAGGCTGCTTTCGTGCATCTGCTCGACACCGGGGAGCTGCCGGGATGATCGAAGCGGTCTTCTGGGACTTCGGCGGGGTGTTCACCGCGTCGCCGTTCCACGCGGTGCGTCCTTACAGCGCATTGCTCGGCATCGCCCACGACGAGCTGCTCGATCTGGTCTTCGGGCCGTATCACCTCGACACCGATCACCCGTGGCATCGACTTGAGCGGGGCGAGGGCACCCTCGCGGCGGCCATGGCTGCCGCGGCCACGGCCGCGCAGGAACGCGGTGTCGCGTTCGACGCGCGAGCGTTCTTCGGTGCCATGCGCGACGACATCGACCGCACCATCGTCGTCGACACCGTACGAGAGCTACGGGCGCTCGGGGTGCGCAACTGCATCGTCACCAACAACGCCAAGGAGTTCGCTGACAGCTGGCGCACCCTCATCCCCGTCGACGAGCTGTTCGACGATGTGGTCGATTCCAGCGCGGTGGGCCTGCGCAAGCCGAACCCGGCGATCTACGAGTTGGCGCTCACGCGGCTGGGCGTGAGCGACCGTTCGGCCACGGTGTTCCTCGACGACTTCGAGCCCAACGTCGCTGCGGCCCGGGCGCTTGGCATGCACGGCATCCTCGTCGAACACCCCGCGCCCGCCATGGCCGAACTGCGCCGCCTGGCCGGGCTCCGCTGACGCGATGGAAGGGGGCGCCAAGC
Source organism: Actinomycetota bacterium (assembly GCA_009699605.1). Classification (GTDB taxonomy): domain Bacteria; phylum Actinomycetota; class Acidimicrobiia; order Acidimicrobiales; family WLNW01; genus WLNW01. The sequence continues at coordinate 26,208 of WLNW01000014.1, forward strand.
GTCAGTTGGCGTTGAAATACCAGGCGAACCTGGTGGTCGTGGCCGCGTTCTCGCTGATCTTGCGATACGTGATGGCGGCGTCGTTTATGCCCGGCTTGAGCTTTTCGATGGCCTTGCCGGGCCCCGGTGTGAAGATGAAGAGGTCGGGTGCCGTGCGCAAGTCGACCGTGCTCGCAGCGGGCCGATTCTGGAGCTGATCGAGCGGGATGGCGACGCCGTTCAGCGTGAGTTCGACGCGGTAGCCGGGGGCCATGTCGACCCCGACCTGGGCCTGGTTGAACACCAACGTCTTGCACTGCGGGTACAGCACTTCGATGGCCGCAGGCTGGTTGCACCCGTTGTTCGCGGATGGATCGCTGTTGGCCCGGTAGGCCACGACGAAGATTGTGATGGCGCCCACGGCGAACACCACGAGTAACGAGCGGACCTTCGTGGGCATGGAGGAGGGAAAGAACACACGGTCATTCTGGCCGCGTCGACGGCCTTCTCGGACATCGCGCCGCGATGCCGCCGCCGCCAACGGCAAGACGCGTAGTCTGCGAGGCCGTGGCCACGTCCAACGAGCTCATCGGCCGCGTCCTCGGGGGCCGTTACCGCCTGCGGGCACTCGTGGGCACGGGCGCGTCCGCCCAGGTGTTCCTGGCCGACGACACGACGTTGCGCCGTCAGGTGGCGGTCAAGGTGCTCCACGCATCGCTGGCCCACGACGAGACCTTCCTCCGGCGCTTCCGCCAGGAGGCGCAGGCCGCGGCCGCGCTGAACAACCCGAACGTGCTGTCCGTGTTCGACTGGGGCCACGACGAGCTGCCGTACATCGTCACCGAGTACCTGGCCGGGGGCAGCCTCCGATCGATGCTCGACGCCGGCCACCGCCTAAGCCTGTCCCAGACGCTGCTCGTCGGACTCGAGGCCGCCCGCGGGCTCGAGTACGCGCACCGTCGCGGGCTGGTGCACCGCGACGTGAAGCCGGCGAACCTGCTCTTCGACGAGGACCGCCGCCTGCGCATCGCCGACTTCGGCCTGGCGCGAGCGCTCGCCGAAGCCGGCGTGACCGAGCCAGCGGGCTCCATCGTCGGCACCGTGCGATATGCCTCGCCCGAGCAGGCAAAGGGCGAGACCCTTTCGGGCAAGACCGATGTCTATTCGCTGGCCCTCGTGCTGGCCGAGTGTGTCACCGGCGAGGTGCCCTTCGCGGCCGACACCACGCTCGGCACGCTGCTCGCCCGCGTCGACCAACCCGTGCCGGTACCCGCCGCCCTAGGCCCGTTGCGCACCGCGCTCGAGCGCGCCGGTCAGCCCGACCCGAACGATCGGCCCGATGCCGAGGAGTTCGCGATCGCCCTCATGTCGGTAGCCGAGGACCTTCGTCGCCCCGAGCTGCTGCCTATCGTGGGTGCGCTGGTCGGTGCCGAGGACAAGGTGCGCCAAGACCTCACCATGGTGCGCCCGTTGAGCGACGAGGAGGTGCCGGCTGGGATGGCCTTGGACGCCCCGCCGATCGACGAGGTCGTGCCCAACATCTCGGTCGACGACGACCGCCGCCGTTGGCCCTGGGTGCTCCTCGGCTTCTTGTTGCTGGCCGGCGCGGCCACCGGCGGCGCGTTTGCCTACGTGGCGAGTCGCACAGTCAGCCATGTCATGCCCGAGCTCGTCGGTCGTGACCTCGCCGAGCTTCAACAGGTGGCGCTCGACAACGACTGGATCCTCGGCTCGCCGAACGCTCTGCGCTCCGACCAGATCAAGGCCGGTCAGATCATCTCGGTCACGCCACCCGCGGGGACCAAGCTCGCCGAGGGCCAGACCGTCGAGTACACGGTGTCGATCGGGCCGGAGCCGGTGCCCATCCCCAAGCTCGACGGCGCAACCTTGGCGGAGGCCTCCACCGAGCTGGCCAAGGTGCGACTCAGGTTGGGCGAGCCGGTGTACGACTTCAGCGAGACGGTCGGGGCGGGCAAGATCATCCGCGTCGAGGACGCAGGCACCAAGGCGCCGCCCGACACGGCCGTCATCGTCAGGGTGAGCGACGGCCCAACGCCCCGCACCATCCCCAACGGCCTCCTCGATCAGCCTGTGGCTGTCGTGTTGGCCAAGCTGACCGAGCTCAAGCTCGTCCCGGCGGCCCCCGTCGAGGAGTTCAACGAGACCATCGTCAAAGGCAACGTGATCCGCCTCGATCCGGCGACCGGCACACAAGTGCCGCGCGACTCCGCGGTCACCGTGTTCGTCTCGAAGGGCCCAGAACCGAAGCCCATCCCGAACCTGTTCGGCTTCACGGTGTTGCAGGCCGCGGCGAAGCTGCGCGAGGCCGGCTTCGACGTGGGCGACACCAAGGGCGCGGCTGATCGTCAGGTCCAGGCCACCGATCCGCCGGTCGGCGCGCTGCGCGTGCCGGGTACCAAAGTCGACATCATCACGTCGACGCGTTGACCGCCCGGGCCGCGCCGCGGGGTGCCCTTAGAGGGTGATCGCCGCGACTCGGGCGCTGATCTCGTCGAGCAGCTCTGCCTCGGGGCCGGTCTGGCCGGGCTTGGGCAGCGGGATGGCGAGCAGCTTCGAGGCGTCGCCGGTGAGGCGGATCTTGCCCCCGAAGAACGCCTGGAGCACGGCCTGTGGATCGCGCCCGACGAACAGCGCCTTGGCGGTTGCGTAGTCGAGCGTGGCGGTGAAATCAGGCCGCTCGACGTGGCCGGGCGCGATGCTCAGGCCGAGCGAGGTGTCGATGTGGCCCTGGATCTCGGGTTCGTCGAACGGCGCGTCGCCGATGACCACGTTGGCGCGCAGCACCATGGTGGGAGCGGGCGCGCGATCGGCGAACTCGTCGCGGAGATTTTCGATCGCGGCGATCCACCCGGGGGAAAGGAACTCGTGCCTCGCGGATTTGGCCACGCCCGGAGGGTAGCGCGGCGGGCTTTCGCGGCGGTGGTGTGCCCTGATGTCGACGGTCGGTGAATACGATGCTGGCCATGCCAAAGCCCATCTCGCGCGCCGACGTCGCGCACGTCGCCCGGCTCGCGCGCCTCCGCCTCACCGACGACGAGCTCGATCAGTTCACCCCGCAGCTGGCGGCCGTGCTCGCCCATGCGGCCGATGTAGAGGCGCTCGATGTCACCGGCGTCATCCCCACCGCTCATCCGTTGCCTTTGCGTAACGTGGTCCGCGTCGACGTCGTGCGTCCGTCCATCGACCGCGCCGCCGTGCTCGCCGCGGCCCCCAACGTCCAGGACGGCCAGTTCCGCGTGCCGTCGATCCTCGCGGAGGAATCGTGACTGCGGGCGTGGCGCCAACTGCGGTGTCCATCGCCGCCGAGGTGCGGGGCGGCACACGTTCGGCTCGTTCCGTCGTCGAGGAGCACCTGGCTCGCATCGCCGAGCGTGAACCGGCTATCCACGCCTTCAACCTCGTGCTGCGCGACGAAGCCCTCGCCGCTGCGGACGCCGTCGACGCGGCCGTCGCCGCCGGCGACGATCCGGGCCCGCTCGCTGGCGTCCCAGTGGCGTTGAAGGACAACCTCTGCACGCGCGGCATACCGACCACGTGCTCGTCGCGCATCCTTGAGGGCTGGCGTCCGCCCTACGACGCCACCGTCGTCGAACGGCTGCGACGCTCCGGCGCCATCACGATCGGCAAGACCAACCTCGACGAGTTCGCTATGGGCAGCTCTACCGAGAACTCGGCGTTCGGCCCCACGCGCAACCCGCACGATCTCACCAAGGTCCCTGGCGGATCCTCGGGCGGTTCGGCTGCTGCGGTGGCCGCGAACTTCGCGCCGCTGGCGCTCGGCAGCGACACGGGCGGCTCCATCCGCCAGCCGGCCTCGTTGTGCGGCGTGGTGGGGGTCAAGCCCACCTACGGCGTCGTCTCGCGCTACGGGCTGGTGGCCTTCGCGTCGTCGCTCGACCAGATCGGCCCGTTCGCCACCACGGTGCACGACGCCGCGCTGCTACTCGAAATCATCGGTGGGCACGATCCGCTCGACTCCACCTCCATCCCGTCGCCCGCGCCGTCGCTCGTCGACGTGCTCGATCGCGGCGTCGACGGGTTGCGCATAGGCATCATCGGCGAGCTCGCTGGCGAGGGCATCGCCCCCGACGTGTTGGCCCGGTTGCACGAAGCGGCGAACGTGCTCGAGAAGGCTGGTGCCATCATCGACACCGCCACTATCCCGGCTGCCATGTACGGCCTCAGTGCGTACTACCTCATCGCACCGGCCGAAGCGTCGAGCAACCTCGCCCGCTACGACGGCGTGCGCTACGGCCTACGGGTCGACGCGCCCACCACGGCTGAGATGAACGAGCTGTCGCGTACGGCGGGCTTCGGGGCCGAGGTGAAGCGCCGCATCATGCTCGGCACCTATGCCTTGTCGGCGGGCTACTACGACTCGTACTACGGCAAGGCGCAGAAGGTTCGCACGCTCATCATCAACGACTTTGCGAAGGCCTACGAACAGTTCGACCTGTTGTTGTCGCCCACGTCGCCGACCACCGCGTTCGCGCTGGGCGCGAAGACGTCCGATCCGCTCACCATGTACCTCAACGACATCTGCACGATCCCGTCCAACCTCGCCGGGCAGCCGGCCATGTCGGTGCCGTTCGGTGTGGGCGACGATGGCATGCCGGTCGGTGTGCAGCTGCTCGCCCCCCTGCAGGGCGAGCCCACCATGTTCCGTGCTGCCGCAGTGCTCGAGGCTGCGATGAAGGAGACGAGCCGATGACCGAGGTGATCGAGTTCCAGCCGGGTTGGGAGCTCATCGTGGGGCTCGAGGTCCACTGCGAACTCGCGACCAAGACCAAGATGTTCTGTGGCTGCCGCAACGAGTTCGGCCACGAGCCCAACACCAACGTGTGCCCGACGTGCCTCGGTCTGCCCGGTTCGCTGCCGGTGGTGAACGGGTCGGCGGTCGAGTATGCGATGCGCCTCGGTCGCGCGCTGCAGTGCACGGTGAGCCCGTCGGTGTTCGCCCGCAAGAACTACTTCTATCCCGACATGCCGAAGGACTATCAGGTCACGCAGTACGACAAGCCCACGAACACCGCGGGCAAGCTCGAGCTGCCCGACGGTTCGTTCGTGGGCATCACGCGCGCCCACCTCGAAGAGGACACCGGCAAGACGTCGCACCAGGGGGGCGATGGTCGCATCCACGGCGCCGAATCGTCGCTCGTCGATTACAACCGCGCCGGCGTGCCCCTCGTCGAGATCGTGAGCGAGCCCGACATCCGCACCGCTGATCAGGCCAAGGCTTATGTCGACGAGCTGCGCAAGATCGTCCTCGCCCTCGGCGTGTCCGACGCGAAGATGGAAGAGGGTTCGATGCGCGTCGACGCCAACGTGTCGGTACGCCCGGTCGGCGAGCCCGAGTTCCGCACGCGGTGCGAGATCAAGAACATCAACTCCATCCGTTCGGTCGGCCGGGCCATCGAGTACGAGGCCAAGCGCCACATCGCTCTGTACGACGTGGGCGAGAAACCAACCCAGGAGACTCGGCACTGGGACGAGGAGCACGGCCGCACCCGGGCTGGTCGGTCGAAGGAGAACAGCGACGACTATCGCTATTTCGATGAACCCGATCTCGTGCCGCTCGTGCCCACGGCCGACGACATCGCGCGCATCGACGCCGCCCTCCCGATGCTGCCGGCCTCGCGTCGCCGACGCCTGGCCGAGATAACCGGGGCCGCCGCGGCCGACGTCACCTTGGTGGTCGACCGCGGCCACGACGACTTCGTCGTATCGGTCGTGGGAGTCGGCGCCGACGCGAAGAAGACGCTGACGCGCGTCGAAAACGATCTCCCCCCCGATCAGCCGATCACGCTCGCCCCGCAGTCGTTCGCTCAGCTGGTGATCATGGAGACCGCTGGTGAGCTCACCGCGACGCAGGCCAAGCAGGTCCTGGCCGAGATGCTCGAGAACGGCGGAGACCCGAAGGCGATCGCCGCGGCCAAGGGCTTCGAGGCCATGGCCAGCGGCGCGCTTGAAGCGGTTGTCGACGGCATCATCGCGGCCAACCCCGCCGACTGGGCCGAGTTTGTCGTCGCCGACGACAAGGCCCGCAAGAAGCTTTCGGGGTTCTTCACCGGCCAGGTCATGAAGGCCACGCAGGGCCAGGCCGACGGCCGGGCCGTCGCCGAGGTCCTGGCCCGCCGCGCCGCGCGCTGACCCCTCCGACCGACCATGCTGTGCACTGCTGCGCGGGCATCGACAACGCACCCATCAACGGAGGCTTCCCCCATGCGAATCCGAGCAACTCTCGCCCTAGCGGTACTCGTCCTGGTCCCATTCGCCGCAGCGTGCGGCGGCGGCGGCGGCAAGGACACCTCGATCGCGGCCCAGAACTTCTGCGGTGTGGTCACGCCCGTGCAGGCGTTGGCCGGCATCAGCGACCGCGCCGATGACCCAGCGGCACTAAAGGTGGCCTTCACGGGGGCCGAGTCTGCGCTCGCCGCAGTCGGCGGCACGCCGCCCACCGACATCGCCACCGCCCTCACCACGGTGACCACCACGTTCAGCGCGGCGAACACCGCGCTGAAGGCCAACGCCTACAGCTACAAGGCCGCTGCGGCCAAGGACGCCAAGGCCCTCGAAGCGCTCGATGATCCGACGTTCACCAAGGCCACCGACAACATCCAGGCCTGGGCAGTCAAGAACTGCGACGGGTTCGCGAAGTAGGTCGGTCGCCCGGCCCGAGAGCCCGGCTCGTTGCGCACTCCTAGGCCACGTCTTGGTGCTGCATCCGCCAGGTCGCGTACGCGAGCGCCGCGACGAACACCACGACCGGGATGACGTACGAGTACCCGGACGAGATGGTGGCCAAGCGCAACGGCGCGGCGCCCGCCGGCAGCCCAATATCGGACAGGATCGAGCGGGTGTATGAGCGCACGGCGAGCCGGCTGGCGGTTTCGCCGGCGTTCGCGACGAAGCCTTCCCAGATGAACACGTACAGCAGACCCCAGATGAGCGAACGCCGGACACGCACGCCCAGCATCACGAACAGCCCCGTGTAGGCCACCAGGCCGAACATCGCGGACAGAGCGGTGCCGACCACCACGTCGCGGCCCGACCCGGTGAGTGAGGCGGCGATCACGAGCGGCACGAGCACGAGTGGTACGACCACGGTGAGCGTGGCGGCAGCCGCAGCGCCGACGATGCGGAAACGCGCGACTGGGCGCAGCCATAGGTACACCATGGTGCCGTCGTCGATGATGTCGCCGAGCGCGGCGGTGGCGAACACCAGCGTGGTGAGCGGCACGACGACCGACAGCCCGAACAGGCCCACGAACTGCGCGCCCTCACGCGCGGTGTCGGCATCGAGCGCCGAGCCGACGATGATTCCGAGCGCCCCGAGGGCACCGAGCGACGCGATGCGCCCGGTGGTTGCGATGCTGCGCAGGATCAGGCGGTAGAGCACGTTGAACTGCTTCACCGGCGCGTGCCCTGCGCTGCGGGGTCGACGAGATAACGAAAGACGCTCTCGAGGTCGTCGTCGAGTGGGGCCACCTCGTATAGCCGCGCGCCGAGCTCGTGCGCGATGGGTGCGATGCTGCGCCGAAAGCGCGTGACCTCGATGACGTCCACGATGACGTTGCCTTCGCCGTCGACGCTGACGCCGACCGCGGTGTCGCCGCACATGAGCCGGCTGGCCAGCTCGCGCGGCTTGTCGGTGCGCACGCGGATGCGCAACGGACGGTCGTCCATGAGATCGCGGATGGCGTGGAAATCTCCCACCGCGGCCAGGCGCCCTTGCGCGATGACCAGCACCCGCGAACCGAACCGCTCGACCTCTTCGAGGACGTGGCTCGACACGATGACCGCCTTGCCCCGAGCACCGAGTTGGTGGACGAGGTCGATCATGTGCAGTCGTTGGCGAGGGTCGAGCCCGGTGAGTGGTTCGTCGAGCACGATGACCTCAGGGTCGTGCACAATCGCCTGGGCGAGCTTGACGCGCTGGCGCATGCCCTTCGAGTACGTAGGCAGGCGCCGGGTGTCGGTCGGGTCGAGTTCGACAATGGCCAATGCGTGCGCGGCGGCCGCATCCGGGTCGGGGAGCTGGTGGAGCACCGCGGCGAGCCGCACGAACTCGAAGGCGGTGAGCAGCTCGAAGATCCCCTCCTGCTGGGGCACGATGCCGATGCGGCGCGTTACCTGCAGGTCATGGCGTGGGTCGCAACCGAGCACGCGGATGGTGCCGATGGACGGCGCAGTCAGGCCACACAGCATGCGCATCATGGTGGACTTGCCGGCGCCGTTAGGTCCGAGCAGCGCGGTGACGCCCGCGCTCACGTGGAACGTGATGTCGGAGACGGCCACGAGGTCACCGAACCACTTGGACACGTTCTCGACCACGACGAGCGCGTCGGCTGGCGCGGCGGCGAGCGGTGGCGCGATGGTGATGTTGGGTCGCCCCTGAGGCGGCGGCGGCGGGGGCGGTGGCGGCGGTGGTGGGGTGGTGGTGTTCACTTGGTCACCGTCAGCTTGCGGTAGCGCCACCACGTGATGCCGGCGAATAGGAGCGTCCACCCGACGTTGGCCACGATGACGAGCCAGCTCGCGAGGGGTTCGTAGTCGGTCGCGGGCCAGCGCTTGCCGTAGATCGTGTACACGAGCTGGAACGGCAGGATGAAGAAGTCGAACGCCTGGAGGTTGGTGGCGCCGCCGGCGCTGAGGAGTGAGCCGACCGCGGCCGCGCTTGCGATCAGGACGATCACGATGGCCGCCGACGCGACGGCTCGGCGCGACGTGAGGCTCGAGATGGCCAGCGACAACGAC
>WLNW01000140.1 GCA_009699605.1 Actinomycetota bacterium
CGACGCTCGACGAGCTCGCGCCGGCTCACGTGGTGACCGCCGAGTTCGATCCGCTGCGTGACGAAGGCGACGCCTACGCCGAACGCCTCGCGTCATCCGGTGTGCCCGTCGAGCATCGTCGGGTGTCGGGGATGATTCACGGGTTCATGCAGTATGGATCGCTCGTCCCCGAGGTGATGACCGAGATCGATCTGGTCGGGGCTCGCCTGCGCAAGGCACTCGCATGACGTCCCTCGACCGAGCCGAACGCCGCGGCCGCATGATCGAAGGTCCCGGTGCTCGCATCTGGGCCGAGGAAATCGGCGACCGCGCTGCGGTGCCGGTACTGCTCGTGCACCGTATGGCCGCGCAATGCTTCGAATGGCCCGATGAGCTGCTCGACGGCCTCCTGGAGGCCGGCTACCGCGTGCTCGTCTACGACCATCGTGGGTTCGGTTGGTCCGAGAGCGGTCCGCTCGACACGCCGATGTTGTTCCAGAACCTGGTCGACGACGCCAAGGCCGTGCTGGCCGCGTTCGACGTCGACTCGGTGCATCTCGTGGGCTCATCGGTCGGCGGTGTGATCGCTCGCTGCGTCGCACTCGAGTGCGAGGGTGTGGCGCGTTCGCTCACGTTCCTCGGCTCGAGCCCCGGTGACGGGTCGTTGCCGGTCTGGTCGCCGGAGTACACCGAGGTCGCTTTCAGCCCACCCGGCCCGTCGGTCGATGAACGCGTCGACTACCTCGTGCGCGAGCTGCGTGTGATGAGCGACGCTCGTTTCGACGAGGCGGCAGCGATGGTGCGTGCGCAACGCTGCGTGCGGCGTGGGTGGACACTCGATTCATTGCGCCGTGTCGCGCGTGCCGCCAAGCACCGCTCGCTCGGCGAGCGCGACCTGCAGCAACTGCTCTCGATTGCCGTGCCGTGCCTCGTCGTGCACGGCACGCACGACGCGGTGCTCGGTGTGGAGCACGGGCGCATGTTGGCGCGCTCGATACCGGGCGCGCAGTACGTTGAGCTCGCGGGCATGGGCCACGATATCCAACCGCATCACGCGGCTCCGATACTCGAGATGCTGTTGCCGATCATGGCACGCGGCGATGCTGCTCTTGCCGACCACGGAACTGCCGAACGACCTAGGGGAAGCAGATGAGAGACCTGTTGATCGGCGAGGTGTTCCGGGCCGCTGCCTGTGCGCAGCCGGCAACCATCGCGGTGTCGCTGGGTGACCGCGCGATCACCTACGCCGAGCTCGATCGTCTGGGTAGCCAGCACGCGCACGCCCTCATCGCGGCGGGTGTCGGTCTGCGCGATCGCGTGGTGATGTGGAGCTTCAACGACATCGACGCCGTGCCGCTGTTCGTGGGGTTGGCCAAGATCGGCGCGGCTTTCGCTCCGGCCAACGCGCTGCTCGGCGTAGACGAGGCGACCGAGATGATCGGCCTGGCCCGCCCTGCAGCGCTGGTGGTCGACGACGCGCACCGCGTCGATGGCGAGATCATCGCCGCTCGACTCGGTGTGCCGCTCCTCCACCTCGGCGCGATGGTCGATGCCAGCACGCCGGCCGACGATGTCGACGCGCCCGGTCTCACCGAACGCGACACGCACGCGCTGTTCTTCACGAGCGGCAGCACGGGCAAGTCGAAGGGCGTCGTGATCTCGCACCGGGCCAACTACCTGCGCACGCATCCGGGCTCCCAGTTCGAGCCACGCGGCACCACGGTGTGCATGTATCCGTTGTTCCACATGGGTGCATGGACCATCGCCCTCCAGGCGTTCCAGACCCAGACGACCATCGCATTGATCACGCAGGCCGATGCCACCTTGATCTGCGACGAGGTCGAGCGTTGGGGAGCCACGCACCTCAACGCAATTCCTGCAGTTTGGCAACGCGTGCTGAACCATGTCGCCGACCGCGAGGCGGCCGGTGCGCCACGCGACCTCTCATCGCTGCGTATCGCCGACTCCGGTACTTCCGCAACGACGCTGTCATTGCTCGACGGCATTCGCCGCGCGATCCCCACGGCCGCGCGTCGCGTGTTCTACGGCTCGACCGAGGCCGGTGCCGTGACACTCCTGCGCGACGCCGACATGGAGCGCAAGCCCGGCTCGTGTGGCACGGTGCAGCACTCGTGCACCATCCGCATCGACCCGGTCACCGGCGAGATGCAGTCGAACGGACCGCTGCTGTTCGACGGCTACTTTGACAACCCCGAGGCAACCGCCGAGGCGTTCACCGCCGACGGCTGGTTCCGCACCGGCGATGTCGCCGCGCTCGATGATGAAGGCTTCTACTCGATCGTCGGCCGGGTAAAGGACGTCATCCGTACCGGCGGCGAGTCGGTGGCGCCGGCCGAGGTCGAAGCGGCATTGGTGGATCACCCGGCGCTCGCGGACGTGGCGGTCGTCGGCATGCCCGATGCGGAGTGGGGCGAGGTGGTGTGCGCGGCGATCGTGGTTCGCGACGGTGCCGAAGTGCCTACCCTCGAGGCGATCCAGGCCCATGTCGAGCAGCGCCTCGCGAAGTTCAAACGGCCGCGTCGTGTGGAGCTCGTCGACAAGATCCCGCGCACGCCGGCCACGAACCAGGTGCAACGTCGACTACTCGTCGAACACCTGGCAAGTCGATGACCTCCGAAGTTTGTTCCGAGAGGGAACGCGTATGAGCAAGCCATTGGCGATCGGATCAGTCTCGATGCGCTTGTACCCGCACGATCTCCCCGCGCAGGGTCAGATCGACGAGGCGCGCGTCCAAGCCCGCCTCGCAGTCGAGGCCGGGTTCGACGGGGTGATGGTGGCCGAGCACCACTGCGGATTCCCGGGGTACTTCCCGAACCCGCACCAGATCGGGGGCTTCCTGCTCCCGGCGATGCCCCACGGCTGGATCGCGTCTGCGCCGATGCTGCTGCCCATGTTGCCCTACACGATGTTCGCAGAGTTCCTGGCGTGGCTGAACGCCGCGTACCCAGGCCGTGTGGGCGGCGGTTTCGGCTCGGGTGCCTTCCCCGACGACTTCGCCATCGTCAACGTGCCCTTCGAAGAGATCGGGGCTCGCTTCCGCGAGGCGCTGCCCAAGGTGGTCGCTGCGCTTCGCGGCGAGGATCCCACCCCAGCCGGTGGTGATCGTGCGCTCCAGGCATGCAAGGAGAACCCCATACCGGTGGTTGCCGCCGCTCAGAGCCTGCCTGCGGTGCGGCGCGCCGCCGGGCTGGGCATCGGCATCCTCTACGACTCGCTGCAGACGAACGATCATTCGGTCAAGCTCTCCACGGCCTATGACGAGGCCGGTGGCACTGCGGCCAAGATCCTCATCCGACGAGTGTGGATCGGTGATCCCCCGGCCGAGAATGCCGAGGCGCAGATGGCCGCGTTCCGCGCCGTCGGCTCTGAGCGCGTCGCCAAGAACTGGGGTGACGACGACCAGTTGATCCACGGCCCCGACGGCGTCGAGACGGCCGAGAAGCTGGCCGAGGTGGTGCGGGCGTCCAACGTCAACGCGGTGAACATCCGCATTCACCTGAAGGGTCTCGAACCGGCCCAGGTGCGCGGACAGATCGAGCGCTTCGGCAACGAGTTCCTCCCGCACTTCCGCAAGATCTGGAAGGTCGGCGCATGAACACCGATCTGTTCGGTTTGGCGGGGCGTGTCGCCGTGGTCACCGGTGGCGGACAGGGTCTAGGGCGGGGTATCTGCGAGCTGTTCGCGGCGGTCGGCGCGAAGGTCGCGGTGCTCGACATCGACGCCGATCTCGCCGACGATGTGGCGCGTTCGTTGCCCACCGAGGCGATCGGTCTCGGTGTCGACGTGCGACATAAGGCCGAGCTCGATGATGCAACCGCCGACGTCCTGCGCCGTCTCGGTGCACCGGTCGCGTGGGTCAATAACGTCGGCGGTCTCGCGGGCGTCGCGGCCGGCCCCACGATCGAGCTTGCGGCCGGCGATCTCGCGCTGGTCCTCGAGCTCAACGTCACGGGAACGCTACTTGCGTGCCAGAGCGCGATCGGCGCACTTGCGGCCACGGGCGAGGGTGGCGCGATCGTGAACATCTGCTCGCTGCAGGGCATGAAAGGTTCTCCACACTTGGCGGCGTACGGCGCAGCGAAGGCCGCAGTGGCGCAGTTGACGCAGACGCTCGCGCTCGAGCATGCGCCGCAGCACATCCGGGTCAACGCCGTGGCGCCATCGTTCGTCGAGACGCCGGCATCGGCGTTGCTCGTGTCGGACGAACGCCGAGCGGCATCGCTGCGCTCGATACCGCTCGGTTTCATCAGCCAGCCCGCCGACATCGCAGGCACCGTGCTCGCGTTGGCCAGCGATCTCACGCGGTTCGTGACTGGTCAGGTGATTATCGCGGACGGCGGCCTGTCGCTCACCACGGCGCGCCCGCACCGCGCCCAGATCGGCTGACGTCGCCTACGTCGCGAGGGCTTACCTTTGGAGCTTCTCGACATCTGACGCGTCGAAATGTGCCAACAGAGTCGACGGCCGCGTCGCTCGCGTGGTCGACATCCGGAGCGGTGCCGGCGCACCGTGGTGAGCGACAGGCCGCCGACCGCGAACGAACCTCCTACTACCGACTGCTGCGCCAACTCGACGAGTGTGCCGCCGCCACTACGCCCAGGTGAGCTCGATGTGCGCGGCCTCGAGGCCGTTCACGAACGCGTTGGGCATGTCGACCGGTGTGGTGCCGGGTGCAAGTCGGATCGAGTGCACGCGCCCGAGGAGCTCCTCGAAGAAGATCTTGATTTCGAGGCGGGCGAGCGACGCACCGAGGCAGAAGTGGGTTCCGAAACCGAACGAGATGTGGTTGTTCGGTGTGCGCGCAACGTCGAAGCGGTCGCCGTCGACGAAGTGCGCTTCATCACGGTTGGCCGATGGATAGATGAACACCACCTGCTGGCCGGCGCGGATGGTCTGGCCACCGATCTCGTAGTCGCGGTTCGCGACCCGGCACATGTTGTGGATGGGAGTGACGTAGCGGATGAGCTCTTCGACTGCGACGTCGATGTCGGCCCCGGCCTTGAGCGCGGCCCACTGATCGGGGTGCTCGATGAAGTTGAGGATGGTGCGCCCGATTACGGTTCTGGTGGTCTCCGCACCCCCATCGAGCACGAGGAGACAGTCGGACGCGACCTCCTCGATGGTGAGTGGTCGCCCGTTGACCTCGGCGTTGGTCCACACCGTCATGACATCGTCCATGGGACAACGCTTCTTCTCTTCGAAGAGTGCAGACGAGTCCATGAAGAACTGCACGGCCGCGTTGACGCCGTCGTCATCCATGTAGCGCGGTCCGCCGCCGAGCTTGATGGTGGTCTCGGAATAGTGCTTGAGATCGGGCCACTTGTCGTCGGGGAAGCCGAGAAGCTTGCCGATCATCATGGCGGGCAGCGGAGCGGCGAGCTCCTCGACCACTTCGACCGCTCCTGGCTTTGCTTTGGCCGCGTCGAGCAGACGGTTGACCTTCGCGCGGATGTCGTCGTCCCACACGCCGACCGCGCGTGGGGTGAATCGGCGCGAGATCAGGTTGCGCCGTTTGTTGTGCAGGGGATCGTCGAGGCCGATGATTGCGTCGTCGGCCGGCAGGTTCGGGCGGTAGCCACCTTTGGTCGTGTCGGACGAGATGAACACGTCCTTGCGCTTCTCGATCTCGACCACGTCGTCGTAACGAAAGATGCCCCACAGCTCGTTGGTGGCATCCCAGTAGACCGGTGCTTCGGTTCGTGCCCATCGGTATGTCGCCGGGGCATCGTCGAGGTAGAAGCGGCCATCGAGAAGGTCGAGATCACGGTGGGTCGAGCGCATAGGACAAACCTAACCGGCATGTCCAGCGTCGCAGGCGAAGTCCAGTTGCGCGAACCCGCGACCGGACCGTCAGTGCACCTGACCCGAGTTCGGGTCGGCGATCATCGACGAGGTCTCGATCGCGTCGAACGCAGAGCCGGGCACCCGACGCAACGTGGCGAGCGCATCGTTGTTCCATCGCTCGTCGGGTGCCCCGCTCATGTACCAGGCCGATCCGTTGTCGGCCACGATCGCGCCGTGCTGCTTCAACGCCTCGAGGATGATCTGCGCTTCGCGCGGGAAGCTCGACGTGTCGAAGTCGGCGCGGAGCCGGAGCCACAGGCCCATGGGTGGCAGGTTCGGGTCGGTGCGTGAACTGGCGAAGTGTCGCGCTGGCCAGACGTAGAGCTTCTGTGTGCGCGGCACGGTGATGCGTATCGCGTGATCGATGCGACCGGCGGTGATCTCGTCGTAGCGCACGAGCCCGGGCAGCACGGGCAGTCCCGCGGCATCGGAGGAGGTCCATCCAGCGGGGCGCAGCGCGTTCGAACGGAGGTCGAACACCGCACCCGAACCGGCGTGCCAGCCGCCCGCCGCGGGATAGGTGGACCAGGTCTCGTAGAGCGTGCAGTCGGTCTGGTCGACCACGAGGATGTGGCGATCGCCCTCGCTCGAAGCGCCGCCTTCGATGGGTGCGTCGGCCGGGATGGGGTATGGCCCCGGATCGCTCTCGTCGTCGTAACCGAACGTGACGGGCACCTTGGGCTGGCCGGCGGGGACCACGACGTAGGGGATGCCGATCGGGCCGCCGTCCCACAGGCCGCTACCGAAGTCGGCTTTGAGTCCGCTGCTCGCGCCGATGCTTGCGATGTACGCCGCGGAGCTCGGGTTCACCGGCAGCGTCGACACGTTGGCGTACCAGTAGCTGCTGCGCGGGAAGAGCGTGCAGCCACCGAGCGACGTCGGCGACCCGTTCGCCGGACGGGGTGCCGACACGGGGGGAGGATTCGCGGGCGCGGGCGTAGGGCTGCCGTTGGCTGGGGAGCTGCCGGTGGGTGCCTTTGTTCCTGTGCTGAGCGACGCGATGCTCGTGGTCGAGGGCGCGCGTTGCATCTCTGGTGGCGCCGCAACCGCGGCGATGGTCGGAACGGCGAGCGCCGAGGTGGTCGACGCCGGGGTGGTCGTGGTGGTCTCGGCCGGCGTGGTCTCGACGAGTGCATCGGTCTGCCGCGCCGCCTCCAGCGCGCCGTCGACATCGCGATTCCCGCCGGTACACGCGGCGAGCGCCGACAGGGCCCCGATCGCGCACAGGAGCCGTCGAATGCCGGGTCGTCGGTCTGAGGAAACGACGGTACTCACACCTCGATCATCGGAACCGCGCAACCGTACCCTTAGGAGCTGGAAGAAAAAGCGCCGGTCGGGGGCGTGACGAGCGGGGGATCTGGTGCGGAGCGACATCGAGTTCGAGGGTCACGGAGGAGTCATCCTCCGGGGCTGGCTCTACCTCCCGGATGGTGCGACCGCGTCGTCACCGGTGGCGGGTGTGGTCATGGCGCACGGCTTCTCGGCCACGAAGGAGATGGCACTCGACGCCTACGCGTCGGCGTTCTGTGCGGGTGGGCTCGCGGTGCTGGTCTATGACCATCGCGGGTTCGGCGCGAGCGACGGTGAGCCGCGGCAGGTGATCAATCCGTGGACCCAGGCGCGCGACTACCGCTACGCCATCGGATGGCTCGCCGCGCGGCCCGAGGTCAACCGTGACCGCATCGGGATCTGGGGTTCGAGCTTCAGCGGCGGCGCCGCACTGGTCCTTGGGGCCATCGACGATCGCGTACGGGCCGTCGTGGCGAACGTGCCGTTCGCCGGTTTGGATGCCGACTACAGCGATGTCGCTCTGGTCGATGCGAAGTTCTCGGCGTTGCGCGAGGCGCTGTGCGACCTGAGTGGCGCCGGCCCGGCCGATTCCATGGCGCCGCCTATGGGCCCGCTCGCCGTGGTGAACGAGCCCGGCGCGCCCGCGAGCATTCGCGTGTTCTTGAGTCAACCCGAATCGAGCGAGTGGTTCCTCGACGTGGGCCGGCGACCTGGATCCGGCTGGCAGAACGAAGTGTGGCTGCGCGCCGCATTCGGCACCGAGCCAGCCTTCGACCCGGGGGTCGCGGTCTCGCATCTTCGCGCGCCGACGCTGTTCGTCATCGCGACCCACGACACGGTCGCGTCGACAGCGGTAGCGGTTGCGGCGTTCGACCGCTCACCCGAACCAAAGCACCTCGAGATGGTCGAGGGGCACCACTTCACCCCATATGCCGGCGACGCCCTCGAACAGGTCGCCCGCGCCGCGCTCGCGTTCTATCTGTCGACCCTCTGAGCCGCAGGCGGCGCGGCTGTGGGTCGGCCCGTGACCGGTTCGATCCGGAGCACCCGTGGGCCGGGGCATCGAGCTTCAGGTTGAGTGACCGCACACACCCGATCATCGCCAGCATCACGATGTTGGCCGCGTGCAGCAGCGCGAGATCGCTCTCTTGTCGAAAATCAGAACCTGCGGTGCCTGCTGCCGTCAGCGCCGCCGCGGACCCCGCGCCGCGGACCACCATTCGCCGCGGACCACGATGCGCCAACGCCAGCGGTGATGCTCGCTGGCGGCCTCGACCGATCTTGTAACGCGCGCAAACATGTCGGTGTTCGGTTCGAAGTGGACGGCCGATTTGCGGTTCGTGACCGAGCGAATCAACCGCGGCGCCCTGATGAGGGGCTGAGGGTCAGGCCGCGGGTTGGGGTCGTGCGCCGCGCAGCACGCGCCCCGGGAGCTCACCCGTGAGCTCGCCATTGCGTGAGACCACGGTGCCGCTCACGATTGTGGCGACGTAGCCGTCGGCTTTCTGCACGAGCCGACGAGCGCCGCCGGGGAGATCGAAGGCCATCTCGGGCATGCGCATTCGGAGATTCTCGTAGTCGATCACGTTGATGTCGGCCTTGAAGCCGGCGGCGAGCACCCCGCGGTCGAGGAGCCCGTAAAGCTCGGCGGTGTCGTGCGTCTGGCGTTTGACCACGAACGCCAGCGGGAGCTTCGGGCCGCGGGTGCGGTCGCGCGTCCAGTGCGTGAGCATGGTGGTGGGAATGGACGCGTCGCAGATGATCGCCACGTGCGCCCCACCGTCGGCCAGGCCGAGCACCGCATGCGGATGGGTGATCATCTCGTGCAGGGCATCGAAGGTATTGTGCGCGTAGTTGTTCACCGGGATCATGAAAAGCGCCGCGGCGGGCCGGCCGAGGATGAGGTCGTAGAGCACCTCTCCGGTGTCGCGGCCGGCGGCGGCGGCGATCGCGCCGACACTGGTCTCGAGGGGCGGCTCGTAGTCGAGATCATCGGTCATGGGCCAGATGCGGTCGGCCATGCGCTCGAGCAGGCTCATCGTCACGTTGGCCGGGCGTTCGGCCAGGATCGCGGCACGAAC
>WLNW01000141.1 GCA_009699605.1 Actinomycetota bacterium
CGGCCTCGTCGTTGATCGGCAGATGCCCGCGAGATGCGCATCGTGACGAGCCCGCTCATCGCTCGTGCAGAGTCGGCGACCGATCGTCGTGCCCATCCGCTGTCGACCACGGCGGTGACGCCCTCGATCGTGAGGCTGGTCTCGGCGATGTTGGTCGAGAGCACCACCTTGCGGCGACCGTCGGGGGCGGGGCCGAGGGCGCGGTCCTGGGCGCTCGAGGGGAGGGCCCCGTGCAGAGGAAGCACGACGACGCCGGCCACCGAGCCGAGGTCGCGTTCCACCGCACGGATCTCGCGGGCGCCGGGCAGGAACGCAAGAACATCACCATCGCTCTCGGCGAGGGCCAGCCGGATCGCCTCGGCGATCGCCCTCGGTTGGAGCTTCGGCGTGGCCGGGCCCAGCCAGCGCGTGGTCACGGGAAAGGTGCGCCCCGCCACCTCGATCACGGGCGCGTCGCTCAGCAGTTCGGCCACGGCGCCGGCGTCGATAGTGGCCGACATCACGAGCAGCCGCAGGTCGTCGCGTAGGCCCTGCTGTGCGTCGATGCACAGCGCCAGACCGAGGTCGATGTCGAGGCTGCGCTCGTGGAACTCGTCGAGCACGACGCACGAGACACCGTCCAGGCTGGGGTCGGTCTGGAGCATGCGGGTGAGGACGCCATCGGTGACGACCTCGATCCTCGTCGCGCGGCCGACCTTGGTGTCACCGCGCATGCGCCACCCGACGGTGTCGCCCACGCGTTCGCCGAGGAGCGCCGCGAGTCGCGACGCCGCAGCGCGTGCGGCGACTCGACGCGGCTCGACCACGATGACCTTGCCGGTGCACCACGGCTGTTCGATGAGCACCAGGGGAACGATGGTGGTCTTGCCGGCGCCTGGCTGGGCGACCAGAACCGCAGCGGTCCCCTGGATGAGCGCGGCGATGAGCGGACCGAGAGCACTCTCGATCGGGAGGTCGGTGGTTCTCACCTGAGGATCTGACCGACGGTGTAGATCACGAGTCCGGCGAGCCCGCCGACGAGCGTGCCGTTGATGCGGATGAACTGCAGGTCGCGACCTACGGCGAGCTCGATGCGCCGGCTCGCCTCGTCGGGATCCCACTTCTCGACCGTCGACGTGATGAGGTCCGCGATTTCGTGACGGCTCGATTCCACGACGTGTCGCGCCGCGCTCTCGACCCAGCCGTCGACCTTTCGCGCGAGCGCCGGGTCGGTGGCCAGGTTGTGCCCCATCGATCGCGCATAGACGGCGACCCGCTCGCGCAGCTCGGAATTGGGATCGTGCGACTGCCGCACGATCGACGCTTTGAGGTCGCGCCAGATCGAATCGATCCATCGACGCACTGCTGGATGGGCGAGCAACTCGGCGAGCAGTTCGTCGCCGCGCGCTTGCATAGCCGGGGATTCGCGTAGCTCGAAGGCCAGGCTGGCCAGTCGGGTGTCGAGGTAGTTGCGCATCTTGTGATTCGGGTTGTCCGCGACGTCGGCGATGAACGCGTGTAGTGCGTTGAACAGCTTGTCGAAGATGCGATCGTCGATAGTTTCCGGTACCCACCACGGCGACTCGTTCGCGAAGCGAGAGCGGAAAGCTTCGCGGTTGTCGCGCAGGAGGCGGCCGCTTGCGCGCAACAGCGCGTTCAGCACATCGTGATGACGGCCGTCGGCGGTCGCCACCTCGAGTGCGTGTCCGGCCATGGTGGACAACGACATCTGCTGGAAGCGAGCGACAATGGCATGCTCGATCGTGTCCTGCACGTCATCGTCGCGGAGCACGTCGATCGCACCGCGGACGATCACGCCGACCTGAGCGCTCGCGCGGTCGGCGTTCGCCGGGGCCTCGAGCCATCGACCGGCTCGGCCAGCCACGGACATCGAGCGGAGCTTCTCGGTGACCACATCGGGCGACAGGAAGTTCTGCTCGACGAACTCACCGAGGTTGCGACCCAGTTGGTCCTTGCGTTTGGGAATGATCGCCGTGTGTGGGATGGGCAGCCGGAGCGGGTGTCGGAACAACGCCGTGACCGCGAACCAGTCGGCGAGCGCACCGACCATCGCCGCCTCGCACGTCGCTCGTACATACGACAACCAGTCGCCGTCGCCCTCAAGAGCCCGAGCGGCGATGAACACCACGGTCACCACGACGAACAGCCCCGTGGCACGCGCCTTCATGTTCCGAAGGTCGCGGACCCGCGAGGCGTCGTCGGCTCCGAGTTCGATCCGCGTGTCGCTCATCGTGACGGCCAGACGAGCGCGAGGGCGGCGTGCTGGGCGGTCCATCCGTCGAACTGGGTGTTGGTCACCGGCCGGTTGGTGTGCACGCAGACCACTTGGATCGACCCGATCACCGAAACCGCGACGGCCGTCGGCATCGTGATGCCACCGATGTTCGCGAGATTCGGGTCGACCGTTGCCATGCGCGCTCGTACCGTACCTGTATGCCCAGTGATTTCGATGTCGTTTCGGATGCGATCGCGTTCGTGGTGGCGCACCGCAGGGAGCAACCCTCGCTCGCCACGATCGCGGCCCACGTCCATCTTTCGGCCGATCACCTGCAGCGGGTGTTCACGCGGTGGGCGGGCATCAGTCCGAAGCGGCTCCTGCAGTTCCTCAACGCCTCAGCGGCTCGCGATCTGTTGCGTCGGGAGCCGGTGCTCGCCGCGGCGAACGCACTCGGGGTGTCGAGCCAGAGCCGGCTGTACGACGCGTGCGTGCAGATCGACGCGGTCACGCCCGGCGACCTGCGCCGCTCGGGGGAGGGCCTCAAGATCCACATCGGCTGGGTCGACTCGCCCTACGGCGATGCGTTCGTGGCCACCACGGAGCGAGGCATCTGCGCGCTGGCCTTCGCCGCCGAAGGTCGCGATCCTGAGGAGCGCCTCCGCCTCGATTGGCCGGCCGCCGACGTCGAGAGCTTCGACCAACGTGGGCTCGGCCAGCGGATCTTCGCGCCCTTCGCCGAACGGCGCGACGCACCCCTCGCGGTGGTCATGAAGGGCACCAACCTCCAAGTGCAGGTGTGGTCGGCGTTGGTGCGCATCCCGGAGGGCGCGACGCAGAGCTACGGCGCACTTGCGGCCGAGCTCGGGGCGCCACGGGCGGTTCGTGCCGTCGCGAACGCGATCGGTGCGAACCGCCTGGGCTATCTCATTCCATGTCATCGCGTGATTCGCGAGAGCGGTGCGATCAGTGGCTACGCATGGGGGCCGAAGCGCAAGCGGGCGATGTTGGCCCGAGAACGGGCTTCGGCCTCGGACGACGACACGAACGCGGCGTAGCAGGGCCTATCGGGCGCCGTAGCCGCGTGGGCTTCGGGTGGCTGCCCCGCCCAGACGTTCCATGGGTGGGGTATTGGTGGAGCTGGTCGGCGTGAACGTCACCGGCATGTGCTTGATGCCGCCGATGAAGTTCGAGCGAAGGTATTGCGGCTCGCCAGCGAGCGTCATGTCGCCGAGGCGCATGGCCATCTCGCGGAACATGAGACGCATCTCCATGCGCGCGAGGTTCGCACCGAGGCAGAAGTGCGGGCCACCACCGCCGAACGCCACGTGATCATTCGGCGACCGACCGATGTCAAAGGCGAAAGGGTCGGCGAAGGCCCGCTCGTCGCGGTTGGCCGAGATATGCCACATCACGACCTTGTCGCCTTCCTTGATCGCGGTCCCGCCGAGATTGTGATCGCGCGCAGCGGTACGCCGGAAGTGCAGCACGGGAGTGGCCCAGCGCAGCACTTCTTCCATGGCTCCCGCCATGTTGGCCTCGGGGTCGGCGACGAAGCGCCGCCACTGCTCGGGATTGGTCATGAAGGCGTGCATGCCATGGCTGATGGTGTTGCGCGTGGTCTCGTTGCCGGCTACGCACAGCAGTAGGAAGAACATGTCGAACTCGAACTCGCTGAGCTTGTCGCCCTGGACCTCCGCGTTGAGCAGCGTGGTGACGATGTCGTCGGTGGGTGTGTCGCGACGTCGCTGCTGCAGTGCGTGCGAGTAGGCGTACAGCTCGGTGAAGGCCTCGGAGACGTCCTCTGGCGTGGCCGCGAACTCGGGGTCGCTCGAGCCGATCATGCGGTTCGTCCAGTCGAAGATCCTGGAGCGGTCCTCGAGCGGTATGCCCATCATCTCGGCGATGGCCTGGAGCGGCAGCTCGCTCGAGAGTTCGGTGACGAAGTCGCAACCCCCGGTCTCGCACACCTTGTCGACGATGACCCGGGTGCGGTTCTCGAGGTAGGTTTCGAGCAGACCGATCATGCGTGGCGTGAAGCCTTTGTTGACGAGCAGGCGGTAGCGCGTGTGCTTGGGTGGATCCATGTCGAGCATGATCGACTCGCGGCGCATCTGCGCCGCGAAGTCGTCGGCGGGTGCGGTGTGGATCTGCGTGCCGCCCTTGTTCGACGAGAACACCTCGGTCTCGCGGTTGACCTCACGGAGGTGATCGATGCGCGTGATGGCCCAGAACCCTGGGCCATCGGGTTCGTCGATAAAGTGAATGCCGTTGCCAGACCCGCGCAGCACCGTGAACATGTCGTGGTGCTCGCCCCGCTGGAACCGGTCGAAGTCGAGAAGGTCTACTTCGTCTAGTCGCATGTCATCCCCCGATGTCGGCCGGGGAGAATTCTAGCTCTACGACGTAAGGTCGGACGCGTCGAGCAGGCGCCCGAGCAGCTCGGGACGAACGGACCCGGGCAGCGACAGCGCGACGCGGTCGGCGATGCCCTCGTACCGCGATGCGATGATCGCCGCCGCGTTCTCGGGGGTGCCGCGCACCGTGAGCGTGTCGACCATCTCGTCGGTGATCTGGGCGGCCATATCGGCCCACTTGCCGGCCTTCGACAGCGCATTGAGCTCGGGCTGCAGGTCGCCCCAGCCGTGTACGTCGAGCGTGACCCGGTACGACGGGGTCGACGCATAGAACGCGAGGTTCATGCGCGCTGCGCTGAGCGCAGCGGCGCGCTCACTCTCGTCGTCCTCGTCGTAGATACAGGCGATCGTCGTGACATTCACGGTGAAGGCGCGGCGATCGCGGCCGCTCTTCGCGAGCCCGGCCAGCACGCGGGGCATGGTCTGCGTGCGCAGGAAGGCCTCACTGTTGAACGGGTGCACGATCACCCCATCGGCGATCTGCGCCGCGGCGGAGGTCATGAGGGGACCGAGGGCGCCCATCCAGATGGGGGGCGGCGAGACGGAACCATCGCGCGAAAGCGGCGCCGGGAGGAAGGTAGGCGTCATCAACGTGAAGGTGTAGTACTCGCCCCGAAAGTCGAGCCGGGTCCCCTCGTGGAAGCACGCGAAGATCGCCTTGGTCGCGGCGACGTACTCGCGGAGCTGGGCCACCGGCTTGTGCCACGAAGCGCTGTAGCGCTTCTCGATGTGCGGTCGGATCTGACTGCCGAGCCCGAGCGTGAAGCGGCCGCCGGTGAGCCGTTGAAGGTCCCAGGATTGGTATGCCACGTGCATCGGGGACCGCGGGAACGCGATCGCGACGTTGGGGTACAGGTCGAGCGCGGCGCCGCTTTGGGCGACCGCGAACAACGGGAAGAAGACGTCGCGGTTGGCTTCGAGCGTGAACACACCGGCAAAGCCCTGCCGCTTGTACTCCGCAGCACGCGCGGCGATGTCGGGGTAGTCGGCGTGCAATGCGATGTCGAACTTCATGTTGCCCCTCGCAGCTGTGGGTGAGCCCCCATCCTGCCCGACCATGCTGACGGGTGGGAGTTTGGCAAGGCGCCGGATGACTCATTGAGCGCCTTGCGTCCGGCTTGTACCTTCAGGCCATGGCGTTGCGGTGATCGACGGCAGCCGGCGGGTTGCTGCTCGCGGTCACCTCGCTCGGTGTGGGTTGTGCGCTGGGTTCGGGGTCGCACACCCACACCGAGCAGATGCCACCCACTGCAGTGCTGGCCCCCGAGGGCATGGGATAGTGCGTCGATGTGGCCGGTGACCCTCGATAGCGAACGAATGGTGGTGCGCGAGCTCGCCGATTCCGATGCGCCGGCCGTGCACAAGTGGGCGGGCGATCGCGACACGGTTCGTTGGGTACCGCTCGGCCCCCTCGACCACCCCGGCACCGCGCAATACGTTGCGCAGCTCGTCATACAGGCGCAGCGCGTGCCGCGCCTCGGCTACACGCTCGCGATCGAGCGGCGCAGCGATCACGCGCTCCTCGGTACCGTCAGCATCGAGATCGACAGCTTCGAGCACAAGCGGGCCGAGCTCGGCTACATCCTGCGCCGCGACGCGTGGGGACAGGGGTACGCCACCGAAGCGGCCGGGTTGATCCGCGACTTCGCGTTCTCCCAACTGGGCGTCTACCGCCTGTGGGCCGTGTGCGATCCCGACAACCCGGCGTCGTCGGCCGTGTTGCGCAAGATCGGGATGCGCCTCGAGGGCGTCATGAGGGGCGACCTACTGGTGGGCGGCGAGCGCCGTGACTCATTGCTGCACGCGATGGTCGTGACCGACGCGGGGGATCCGGACCCGTATCTCTGAACGCGGTCATCGCTCATGTTTGGGGCCGAGTTGCCGATGAAGATGTTGTGGCACGCCGACGAGGACCCGAGGCCGATCAATTCCTCCGCATGGCGGAGCATCGCCGGTCTATGAGCGCACTCGAACGGGTGTCGGCGAACGTGGGGCGGGTGGCCGAGGCCACAGCAGCCCGTCATCTGCAAGCGGTGCCGCGACGCGACCCGACCGGCGAGGGCCCGCGGTTCGAGCCCGTCGATCGCGAAGAGAACGTGGTCAGTCTGGCCGCAGCCCGTGTTCGCCGATCAGGTCACCCTGCCGGCATAGGGGTCATCCGCCCCAATTCGTGACGTCGACGCCGAGCGACTTCACGCCCTCGATGATGGGGCGCGGGTCGTGGCGCTCGGGTGGCTTGTGGTAGTTCCACATGCGCTCGCCGACGGCGCCTGACACGAAGGTCTTCGCCTGCTGCAGGGTGAAGACCACGCCGCGCCGGCAGGCTTCGCGCTCGAAACGTTCGGCGTGCTCGGCGTCGATCACGAAGTTCATCGCGTCGCACTGGTTCATGAGGTCGTCGTTGAACCAGTCGTAGGGCGAGCTGCACACGTGTATCTGGATGGCCTCGCACTGATCGACGACCTCGCCGTCGACGGTGGTGAACCACACCGGTTCGAGACAGCACATGCAGTACGACTCGAGCCGGACGCTCTTGCCGCGGAACGGCGGCATGTTCCCGAACGCCACGGCTTCCATGGCGCACCCGGCGTACGAGTGGAAAACATTGTCGACGTACGCCTTCACCTGTGTGGGGAAGCTGGCGAAGGGCTGGAACCGCAGCACCGGGCAGTTGAGCGCGTCGGGCTCGATGGTGCAGGCGATGCCGAGCATGAGCTCCTTGTAGACCTCGATGGCCTCGCGGCGCCCGAGCCCGAGCGCCTCGTGCACGTCGCGCAGGTTGGGCCCGTGACCGTGCTCGCACCAGTGCTGATAGTTGAGGTCGCGCAGCTTGAGGGCGTCATCGCTCCATTCGAACGGCGGGACGATGTGGGGCATTGGGGAGGGTCTCCTGACCATCGTGGGCAGAACCGGTTCTAGTACACTTCGGTTCTTCTGTTACCCGGATCCACAGGGGGATCATCAAATGCGCGCTGCCATCCTGCGTAACACCGGCGACCACGATCTCGAGGTCCGAGACGACATCACGTTGCGGCCCACCGGCCCCGGCGAGGTCAAGGTGCGCATCACCCACTCCGGTGTGTGCCACTCCGACCTGTCGGCCATGAACGGCACCATTCCCCAGCCGCCGCCCGCGGTGCTCGGCCACGAGGGAGCCGGCATCGTCGAAGAGATCGGCGCCGGCGTCACCTCGGTCGTCCCCGGTGATCACGTCATCATCGCCTGGTCGCCACCATGTGGGAAGTGCAAGAGCTGCGTCGATCACAAGCAGCCCAACCTGTGCTTCAACATCATGATGGTCATGGGCGGCCAGTTCCGCCAGGGCGACGAGATCATCGGCTCCATGGCCGGCACAGGTACCTTCGCCGAGTACACGCTCGTGCCCGAGCCCGCCGTGGTCAAGATCGACAACGACATCCCCCTCGAGGTCGCATCGCTCATCGGATGTGGGGTGATGACCGGCGCCGGCGCCGCCATCAACACGGCCAAGGTGTCACCGGGATCATCCGTCATCGTCTACGGCGCAGGTGGCGTGGGGATCTCCGCCATCCAGGGCGCACGCATCGCCGGTGCGGCCGAGATCGTCGCCGTCGACATGAACATCAACAAGCTCGAGGAAGCCAAGGCGTTCGGAGCCACGCACTCGTGCACCCCCGACGAGGTCGACTCGCTGAAGAACAGCATCACCGGCGGCATGGGCTTCGACTACGCGCTCGAGTGCATCGGCAAGCCGGTGACCATGCGCGCCGCCTACGACCAGACCCGTCGCGGCGGTACCACCTGCATCGTCGGCGTCGGCCGCATGGACGAGTTCGTGCAGTTCTCCGCGTTCGAACTGTTCTTCAACGAGAAGATCCTCGTGGGCAGCTACTACGGCGGTACCGACGTGCGCAGCGACTTCCACATGCTGCTCCGCCTTTACCGCTCGGGCAAGCTCGACCTCGACCGCATGATCACTCGTCGCATCAAGATCGACGAGATCAACGACGCGATGCGGGCCATGGAGCGCGGCGAGGTCGTCCGCCAGGTCATCGAGTTCTGAACCTTCCGGACCACGGAAACCCGTTCGTGTATAGGATCAGCTTCATCAGCTCGAGAATGAGGATTGCGTCGTGGCCTTTCGAATCGTCGTCGATTACGACCTGTGTGAGAGCAACGCGATTTGCATGCAGGTCGCCCCGGACATCTTCGAGGTGCGTGACGACGACTTCCTGTATGTGTTGAACGAGACCCCCGACGACGAGGCTCGCGAGCGCTGCGAAGAGGCCGTCAACCGGTGCCCGAAGCAGGCCATCAAGCTGGCCGACGGCTGAGCGCAGCCGACGAGGCCGTCGAAATCGTCGATCTCGACGGCGAGCCGATCAGCGTCATGACCCGTGGCGCGATGCGCGCCGCGAACCTTCGCCATCGGGCCACCTACATCGTGGTCGCGGCATCCGACGGCGCGGTGCTGGTGCACCAGCGCGCCGCGTGGAAGGACATTTGGCCGAGTCGGTGGGATGTCGCGTTCGGTGGCATCTGCGCTGTGGCGGAGACGTGGC
>WLNW01000142.1 GCA_009699605.1 Actinomycetota bacterium
CGTGCGCAAGCGTGTGGCCATAGTTCAAGATCGCTCGACGCCCACCCTCGCGTTCGTCGCTCGAGACCACCTCGGCTTTGATCTCGACGCACCGAGCCACGCGTGCGTCGAGGTCGAGCGCACCCAGATCATCGCCGGTCAGGAAGTGGTACTTCGCCATCTCGCCCGATCCGCATCGGTATTCACGTGGCGGCAACGTGGCGAGGGTCTCGGTGTCGCAGAGCACCGCCGACGGTTGCCAGAACGCGCCTACCAGATTCTTGCCCTCGGGCAGGTTGACGCCGGTCTTGCCGCCGATGGCCGCGTCGACCATGCCGAGCAGTGTGGTGGGTACCGACACGTACCGGATGCCGCGGTGATAGGCCGACGCGGCGAACCCTGCGACGTCGGTGACCACGCCACCGCCCACGGCGACGATGCAGTCGTTCCGGGTGAGACCCCACTGCGCGAACGACCGGCACAGCGACTCGATAGTCGAGAGCGTCTTGGCTGGCTCGCCATCGCCGATGGTGAACACGCGCGCCTCGCAACCCGGGGCGACCTCGTAGGGGATGGCATCCTGCGTGACGATGGCTGCACGCCTCACGCCCGGCGGGAGTACAGACGCGAGGTCATGCCGCACACCGCGGCCGACGCGCACTTCATAGGAGCGCGCCCCGAGGGCAACGGTGATCGACCGTGTGGTCATCTATCAACCTCGTCGCAAGTGGCTGCGTTCTCGGGCAACGGATCAGGGCCGGCGACGAGCGCGGCGAGGCCCGTGGTGATGGCATCGAACGACATGCGATCGACGTCGACTATGTGATGTGCAGCCGCCCGGTAGGCATCGGCGCGCGCCGCGGCCAGCCGCGTGAGGTTGCCGAGCGGGTCGCCTGCGAGCAACGGACGTCCGGAACCGTCCCCGACACGCGACAGCAGGGTCTGGGGCGCCGCGCGGAGCCACACCACGGTGCCCCGTTCGCGCATCGATGCCCGGTTGTCCTCGCGCAGCACTGCGCCGCCACCGGTGGAAACGACGAGCGGCTCGTCACCCCGCAACAGGTCGACCAGCACGTCGTGCTCGCGGTCGCGGAACCCGGGCTCACCCTCGGCGGCGAAGATCTCGGGGATCTTGCGGCCGAACGTGCGCTCGATCGCCGCGTCGAGATCGACATGGCGGCGGTGTAAGCGCTTCGCGACGCGACGACCGCCGCTGGTCTTGCCGGCGCCCATCATGCCGACCAGCACGAGGTGCGGCCGCGACGGGATGGATGGAGTGGACTCGGAGGACACGGCGCCAGGCTAATGGACCGACGATTGTGATCAGGTCAACGAATTCGACAGAAGCACCGTAGCCACGCTCGCAACCGCGAGCGACGGCCCGAACGGAAACGGCTGCTTCGTCCACGGCAGGAGCAGCAACTCGCCTTCCTCCAGGTCCGGGTCGGGCAAGATCTCGCGCTGCATCCGCACCCGGAGGAAGCCCACGACAAGGCCCATGACCGCGCCAAGCAGGCTGCCGATCGTGAGCGCCACGAAGACCAGCACCACCACGCCGCTGACATCGCCCGGCAGCCAACCGAGGAAGAGTCCAAGCACGAGTGCCAGCTTCACGTCGCCGAAGCCCATGCCGCCGCCGGGCATGACCGAGAGGACGAACAGCACACCCGAGAAGAGAACTGCGCCGAGTACTGCACGGCTGATGGCCGATGTCGCGTTGACGTGTTGGGACACCACCACGATGGCCACGAAGCTCACGAGCAGCGTCGGGAACACGACGCGGTCGGGAATGCGATAGCGGAAGATGTCGACCGTCGACACGGTGACCAGCATCGCGAAGAAGAGCCAGAACGGCACGATCACCCACCAGGTGTGAAACCGCGCCGTGGCCATCGCGAACGACGCCGCAGTGACGATCTCGACGAGTGGATAGGCCACCGTCAGGTGCTCGCCGCAGTAGCGGCACCTGCCGCGCTGGCCGATCCACGAGAGCACCGGGACGAGCTCGATCGGGCGCAGGTGGTGCTCGCACAGCGGGCACCGAGGGCGCCCGCACACCGGCAGATCGTCCGGGACGCGGTCGATGATCATCGTGAGCATCGTGCCCACGAGCAGACCCAGCGGAATGGAGGCGATGATCGCCGGTGCGTCCACGGCGCTCAGCCGTCGATAGCCCCGAGGAACTTCAGCAGAAGCCCGCGGTTGATCGTCTCGTCCTCGGCTTCGATGGTGGCGAGGGCCGCTTCGCGCTCTTCCTCGGTGGTTGCCTTTGCTGCTGCGGCAACCGCCCTCGCAGCGCGCGGGCTCAGGTTGGCCAACTGGCGGGCGATCTCCGACGGGTCATCGAGCGGCGTGTCGTTCGTGAACACCGGGACGTCGACTGTCGGCTCTGCGTAGGCCGGTTCCACGGCGGGCGCGTCGGCCGACACTTCGAGCAGGCCCAGCTCGATGACCTCTTTCACTGCGCGCATCACGGCGAGCTCGCCGAGGCCGACGCGGCGCCCGACCTCGCCCACGGTCGCTCCGGAGCCGACGGTCACGATGATCCGCCAACGAGCGCTGTCGATCACCGCGTCGCAGCCCTTCAGCTCCTGCGCCAAGGAGAGCCACGCGTCGAGCGATGGTACGACGAGCTCAAGCGCTCGCCATTCGCCGAGCATCAGCTCGGCCTCGACGATAACGCTCTCGACGTCGCGCTCGTCACCGTTCGCGTGCGGCGTGGAACCGGCCTCGAACGTGAACGAACCGTCTACGAACCGCAAAAGGTTGAACAACACCTCGATGAGCGAGTCCGCATCGGCGCCGCGTACCAAGAGCTCGCTGCCGACGACGGCGCCGCCATCCACCCAAAGGCTTCCCGACCCCGCGTCGCCGATGACCCGGAGCCGACCGACCTTCTTCGTAGAGGCAAGCAGCCGGAGCACGTCCGGTAGCGCAAAGGTGTCAAGAGTGCCCTGCAACGCCACGGTGACCTCCGTCTTGAGCATGTCTGGTCACCATCGGCACGTCCGACGGCCGAATTCAGTGGTTCCCGCCAAATCTGCGGCGAGCCTGATCGGCGGTCAGGTCGCAGGGCGCTCGGCCAGGTGGCGGGCCACCGCTTCCCGCATCGCGTCGACCGGCGCGGCGTGGCCCGTCCACCACTCGAACTGGCCGGCCGCTTGATGCACGAGCATCGAAAGGCCATTGAACGCACGTATGTTGCGTGACCGCAGCGCCTGCAACCAAGGCGTCTCGACCGGGTCGTAGACCAAGTCGACGGCCACCGCCGACGACGCGACGAGCTCGGGGTCGCATGGCAACTCGGCCGCGGGGCCGGTGCCTCGGGAGCGGTCGAGGTGCATCCCGAGCGAGGTGGCGTTCACGACGAGGTCGGCTCCCGCGATCGCCGAGGCGTCGCCTACGCGCCCAACGCCGCCCGCCACCCCGGGTAGCGCCGCGGCGCGCGCGGCGGCGTCGGCGGATCGGTTGACCACGACCACTTCGGCCGCGCCGGCCCGCCCCAGCGCATCGATGACCGCTCGGGCCGCGCCGCCCGCGCCGAACACCACGCATCGAGCGCCCGCTGCCTCGAACCCAACATCGGCCGCGAGGCCCTGCAGGAACCCGGCGCCGTCGGTGTTGTCGCCGATCAGGTAGCCGCCGCGGTTGATCACGCAGTTGACCGCGCCGAGGGCGGCCGCCGAAGGCGTGCACTCGTCGACCGCCGCTGCGACGTCGGCCTTATGCGGCATGGTCACCGAATACCCGGCGATGCCGAGCGTGCGCATGGCGGCCAGCGCGTCGCCGGCGCCCCCACGCGCCACCGGGAACGCGCAGTACACCCAGTCGAGCGAACAAGCCGAGAATGCGGCGTTGTGGATGACCGGCGACAGCGAGTGACGCACCGGGTCGCCGATGACCGCTGCCAATGTCGTTGCGCCCGAGAACATGACCACTAGTCGCAGTACTTCAGCTGTTGGCAGACCTTGACCGCCGCGTTGAACTCGGCGTTGGTGGTGGCAAAGGTGTGTGCACCTTTCACCCCGTTGTCGTCAGTCAGCGCGTAGTACAGCCACTTGGCGTCGGGGGTGGGGTTGAGTGCCGCGTCGATCGACGTCTTGCCGGGCAAGGAGATCGGCGTCGGCGGCAGGCCGAGGGCCTTGCGCATGTTATATGGGCTGTCGGACGAGAGGTCGCTCACGGTGAGCCGCTCGCCGTTGGTCTTGCCCACGGCAAATCGGGTCGACGCGTCGATGCCGAGCGACATGTTCTTCGCGAGCCGGTTGTAAATGACCCGTGCGATCTTCGGACGGTCGGTGTCGACCTTGGCCTCTTTTTCGATCAGCGAGGCGACCTTCAGCACGTCGTACACGCTGTAACCGAGGTCGGCGGCCCGGGCTTCGGCGTTGAGATCCTTCAGCACCTTGTCCATCTGGACGCGCATACGTTTGAGCAGCGCGACCTCGTTCGACGAGGCGTCCTCGTCGACGTTGTACGTGTCGGGGAACAGCAGACCTTCACGAATGGGGGACCGCAGCTTCGCGTAGGGAGCGTCGAGCTGCGCGGCCAGCAGCGCTCGCTTCAGTTCCTCGGGGTCGAAGCCCGGGAGCTTGTCGAGGAGCACCTTTTGCATCTGGTCGATGGTGAGCCCAGGCGGGATCGTGACCTTGATCTGCACCGGAGGCTTCGGGCCCGCCCGCAGCGCGGTGAGCAGCTCGGGGTAGTCCATGTGCTTGAAGAGGTCGTAGTCGCCAGCCTGGAACGTCTGCTCGCCCCCTTGGCGTCGGAGCCAGTAGCGGAACACCGTTCCGTTGGCGACGACCCCGTTGGCTGTGAGGTTGTTGGCGACCGTGTTCGTGGCCTGGCCCTGCTCGATGGTCAACTCGACCAGTTCGCCGTGGTTACCGTCGGGGTGGATCTGGCTGTGGAGCCAGCGCCCGATGGCGGCGCCGCTGACGCCAGCCACCAGACCAAATATGACGAGCACGATGAGCAGCCGGCGCATCCAGCCGCTGCGCCGGGGGATGCGCACGAAATCGCCGGGGAGCTCGAGATCGATCGGCTCGACGGGCTGACCGAACGTGTCGAGTGCGAACACCGACGACGAGTCGGCAGGTTGGTGGAGGCCGCCGGCGCCGACGAGCACGCGTTCGGACACGGCCACCGGCACGGCGACGGTGTCATCGGACGTGGGCGCCGCAGCGGGTTCGGGCCCGCGCGCCGCGGTCGGGCCCGGGCCAGGAGGAATCGGGGGTCGTAGCTGGCGACGGCGGGGTTTCGGGCGAGGGTCGGCCACTCGGGGTTCGGCCACTCGGGGTTCGGTCACTCGGGGTTCGGTCACTCGGGGACCGGCGGGCCGAGGATTGGGCCGACCAGGCCTGGTGGCGTCGCCGTCGGTCATCGGTCGCGAGCAGCCTCGGCGTCGAGCCAGCCCTGGAGGAGCACGGACGCGGCGACCATGTCGACGACACGGCGGCGTTCGGGTGCTCGGAGGTTCTGACGCATGAGACTTCTTTCAGCGGTGACGGTCGAGAGGCGCTCATCGTATGTCTCGACCGGTACGCCAATGGTGGCACGCAACGTTTCGATCTCTTGGAGGACGCCCGCGGCGGAGGGGCCGATCGAGCCGTCGAGGGAGTAGGGCACGCCCACGACCACGGCCGATGCCTCCCATTCGTCGACGAGCGCGCGGAGCGCTCGATGGTCGCGGCCGCGGTTGCCACTGCGGAGGACCACCTCGATCGGGGTCGCGACACGCCTCGCCGAGTCGGAGATCGCGACCCCCACGCGCTTTGCGCCGAGGTCGACACCGAGCACGCGACTCAAGGGGCTACCTCGCACCCATCGCGTCGCGAATGACGCCGATCGCGTCGTCGACGCCGGCGCCGTTTTTGCCACCTGCGACCGCGAGCAACGGATCCTTCCCGCCGCCGCCCTGGATGAGCTTGGTAGCCAGGCCGAGCAGCTCGCCAGCGTGGAGGCCGGAGTCCTTGGTGACCGCCACGATGAGGGCCGCTCCCCCGCCGTCGGGTGCCGAGCCGAGCACGACACCCCGGACGCCCGATTGGTCACGCACGGCCATTCCCAGGTCGCGCAGATCGTCGCGAGCCATATCGTCGCGGCGCGCCGCCACAATGCCGTCGACCGCGCCGGCCGCCAGTGCGCCAGCGGACGAGACCGCCACCTGACGGCGCATGGATTTGAGCTCGGCCTGCAGGTCCTTGAGCTCACCCAGGCGCTTTTCGATGCCGGTCACGAGTTCGTCGACCGGCACGCCGACGAGCTCGGCCGCGCGGCGAAGCTTCTGCTCCTCGGCGCGGAGCCGTTCGATCGGAGCGAAGCCCGACACCGCTTCAATGCGCCGCAGGTTTGCCCCGATGGAGCCTTCGCTCACGATCTTGATCGGGCCGATATCGCCGAGAGCGCGCACGTGGGTTCCCCCGCACAGCTCAATGCTGTTCGCACCAGCTTCGAGCACGCGCACGATGTCGCCGTACTTGTCGCCGAAGAACGCGATGGCCCCGAGGTTTTCCGCGTGTTCCTTGGTGGTCTCGTAGTGACGCACCGGCGCGTTGTCGAGTACCTCGCCGTTGGCGAGATCTTCGACCTGCGCGATCTGTTCGAGGGTGAGCGGTTCGTAGTGGCTGAAGTCGAACCGCAGGCGGTCGGGCGTGACGTAGCTGCCCTGCTGTTTGACGTGCTGGCCGAGCACCCGGCCGAGCGCCCACTGCAGCAGGTGCGTGCCGGTGTGGTTGCGCCGGATGGCGTCGCGGCGAGCCTCGTCGATCGACGCCGTGATGTCCTGGCCCTGTTCGAAATGACCCTCGAGCAGTTCGATGCGATGACGCACGATGCCCGGGACCGCATAGTTGGTGTCGATGACGCGTGCCCGCGTGCCCGCCGCTTCGAGCACGCCGATATCGCCGACCTGACCGCCCGACTCGGCGTAGAACGGCGTGCGGTCGAGCACGACGGAGTCGTCGGTGGCGTAGAGCACCCGGGCCTGGATGCTGAACTGCTCGCGGCCCACGAAGTCGGTGGCGCCGAGCGCGTCGGCAATGGCCACGTAGGGCTCGAGTGACTCGTCGCTGCCTGCCACCTTGCGGGCGTCGCGCGCCATCTTCCGCTGTCGCGCCATGGCTTCGTCGAAC
Source organism: Actinomycetota bacterium (assembly GCA_009699605.1). Taxonomy (GTDB): domain Bacteria; phylum Actinomycetota; class Acidimicrobiia; order Acidimicrobiales; family WLNW01; genus WLNW01. The sequence goes on from WLNW01000142.1 coordinate 7,113, forward strand.
CCGGCGCGATCGACGACGAGGCCCCGCTCCGCGACGACCTCTTCGGTCACCTCGAGCGGGAAGCCGTAAGTGTCGTGCAGCTGGAACGCGACGTCGCCCGGCAAGGTACCGCCGGCCGGCAGGTCGGCAAGTTGCACATCGAGCATGGTGGAACCGGTCTTGAGGGTGCGCCGGAAGCGCTCCTCCTCGCGAGCCGCGACGTCGCGCACGAACGAATGGTTCTTCGCGAGCGCCGGGTAGTCGGTGCCCATGATGTCGACGACCGCGTCGACGAGCACCGGGAGCACGAGCTCGTCGATGCCCAAGAGGTACGCGTGGCGGATGGCGCGGCGCATGATGCGGCGCAGGACATACCCGCGGTCCTCGTTCGAGGGGAAGACGCCGTCGTTCACGAGGAAGGTGGTCGAGCGAGCGTGGTCGGCGAGGATGCGCATCGAGACATCGGCCCGCTCGTCGATGCCGTACGGCCGGGCGGCGAGGCGGGACGCGACAGCGAGCAGGCGTTGGAACTCGTCGGTGTCCCACACGGAGTCGACGCCCTGCATCACCGACAGGATGCGTTCGAGCCCGGCCCCGGTGTCGATGGACGGCTTGGGCAGCGCGACCGAGGAGCCGTCGGCGAACTGCTCGAACTGCATGAACACGAGGTTCCAGAGCTCGACGAAGCGCTCGGCCCCGCCGAATGCCGGGCCGCCGTCGGCGCCGTACTGGGGGCCCTTGTCCCAAAAAATCTCGGAGCACGGCCCGCACGGCCCGGTGTCAGCCATGCGCCAGTAGTTGTCCTCGTCGAGCCGCTGGATGCGCTCGGGCGGGACCCCCACGACGTCGCGCCATATGGCAGCAGCGTCGTCGTCGCTCACGTGCACAGTGACCCACAGACGAGAAGGGTCGAGGCGGAGCGTGCCGGTTACGAACTCCCACGCATAGGGGATGGCCACCGACTTGAAGTAGTCGCCGAACGAGAAGTTCCCCATCATCTCGAAGAACGTGAGGTGTCGGGAGGTGCGCCCGATCTGGTCGAGATCGTTGTGCTTGCCGCCGGCCCGCACGCACTTCTGTACCGTGACCGCCCGCAGGTACGGTGGCGTTTCCTCGCCGACGAAGTACGGCTTGAACGGGACCATCCCGGCGACGGTGAACAGCAATGTCGGATCGTGGGGGATCAGACTCGCGGAATCGACCCGGGTGTGACCCCGCTCCGCGAAGAAATCGGTGAAGGCTCGGCGTAGTTCGTTGGCGTTCATCGTTTCCCCAGCGTACCGGGCCCGAACAGCTGTCCCGGGAAGCCTTTCGGTGAATGTGAGGCGCGCGCGGATGAAGGCCGGGCCGATACCTCGATCCGGGCGGCGCGGCTAGTTGGCGCGACGCAGTGGGGCCGCCCCGAACTCGTCGCGAAGGTCCTGTTCGGTCTCGCGCATCGCGGCGCGGCCTTCGCGGACCGCTCCGATCACGGTGTCGCCTGCGGCGCGGGCGCGCCCGACGATGGCCGAGCTGCGCGCGCCGACGACCTCGCGTACCTCGGGCGGTGCGACGCGGCGAACGGCTCGTTTGACGCGTCGCTGCAGGTAGACCGAGCTGGCGATGCCGGCGCCGTAGCCGACGGTGGTCCAGAACGTACGTTTCGGCATCAGCGCCTCCGGTCGGTCAGGGTTCGGGTGGAGGGTGGGGTACGTTCGCGCGCCCGGCGGCCGGCGCGCCGCAGCCCGCTCATGAGCGAGACCGTCTTGATGAGCGGCGGCGAGAATGCGCGGTAGGTGAGCTTGGACGCAGAGTCGACGGTATGCGTGATGCGCTCGGCCGAGTCGAGAATTCCCTCGACGCGCTCGAGGTCGACGCCGGCCTGATCGATGGTGATGCGCAGGTCGTGCACGAGCGGCACGGTCTGATCGTGCAGCGTGTCGAGCACGACGCGAAGGCCACGCATCGTGCGCAGCAACGACAGCACCGCGATGGTGAGCAGCGCCGTGGCCCCGAGGCTGACGATGGTGACCACGACCGCAGCAAGATCACCCGC
>WLNW01000143.1 GCA_009699605.1 Actinomycetota bacterium
GAACGACGGCGGGAACTCCATGGTGGGAAACGGCTGCATGACGTCGTTGATCCACTTGTTGATCTCGACCTTCGAACGGAAGTAGCCGTAGTGATGTTCGCGGTAGTGCGCGCCGTCGGTGAACTGGGCCGCCCACTGGTCCCAGTCGCCGGTGGCCACGGCCAGCGCGGCTCGTTCGCGGTACTTCAGGAACTCGGCCTCGATCTCCTCGCGAGGGTGCGCGGGTTCGGGCGGCACTGGCGCCCAGCCGTCGATGCCTTTGAGCGAATGGTCCTTCGGCGTCGAGCGACGACCACCGGCATCGAGCCACGAGCGGAACACCGTCTCGGCGTCATGGGGGTTGTAGTAGTCGGCCTCCCATCGGAACTTGCCATTGCCGGCGTACTCGAGGAACGTCGTGTTGGGGAACCCAAAGCGCTTGTCGGTTCCGGTCGGGTCGGGCAGGTTGTTCCAGACGTAGAAACCGATGCGGTTGCCGTCGATGATCGACCACTCGATCCACACCGTCATCGCGGCGTAGTCGGCCATGACCGACACGATCCAATCCTTGATCTGGGTGCGGCCGTTCAACGTGCCGAGATTGTGCTCCTCGTAGAGCGCGTCGTCGGTGAAGAGGTCGGCCCAGGCGGTCCAGTTCTCCTCCTCGGCGCCGAGCCGCTGGAACTCGCGCCACGCGGCCTCGACCTCTTCTCGCGGATAGAGCGTCGCCTCGTCCGCCATTTGCTGTCCCCCTGCTCGGTACCGCCCGGCCCGGACCCGACAGTAGCTCCTGGTGTGTGGCCCGGGGACCGCCGAGTAGGTTCCGGCTATGACCGCGAAACCCCTCGAAGGTGTCCGGGTGATCGAGAGCTCGTTGCTCGAACCTGCGTCACTCGCTGCCCTGCTGGCCGATCTCGGCGCCGACGTGATCAAGGTCGAGCCGCCGGGCGAGGGTGACTACGTGCGCCGCATGGCGTGGCCGATCATCGATGGTGTATCGATCCTGCACTGGCACTGCAACCGCGGCAAGCGCAGCCTCGGCCTCGACCTGCGCAAGAACGAAGCCGTCGAGATCTATCTCGATCTCGTGCGCGGTGCCGACGTGGTGATCGAGGGCATGCGGCCCGGCGCGCTTGCCCGGCGGGGCATCACGTACGAACGCATGCGCGAGGTGAACCCGTCCATCGTGTTCTGCACGATCTCGGGCTTCGGCCTCACCGGGCCTTACAAGGACCTCCCGTCGCACGGCATCGCGTTCGACACCTGGGGCGCGGTAGCCCCCGTCGAGCACGACGCCGAAGGTTTCACTTATCTCGGCGATCACGTCTCGGTCGGCACGAAGACCGCGCCGGTGTGGGGCGCGCTCGGTGTGGTCAGTGCGCTGCTACGGGCCAAGCTCACCGGCGTCGGCGCACGACTCGACATCGCGCAGACCGACGCCGCAGCCGCCGCAAACTGGTTGAAGATCGAAGGGTTCCGCGCCTACGAACGCCCCGAGGACGAGGTCACCGGGAACGCGTCTGACAACTACGTGCGACGCGAACCCGGTGTGGGTGGCATGCGCGAAGGTGTGCGCTATCAGGTCTACGAGACAACCGACGGACACATCCTGTTCATGGCCAGCGAGCGTGAGTTCTGGCAGAACTTCTGCGTGGGCATAGGTCGCCCCGAGTTGTTCGAGGCAAACCCCGGCTCGAAGTACGCGGATCACGCCCTTGGCGACCGGAGATTGCGGGCCGAACTGCGCGACATCTTCCGTACGCGCAGTACCCAGGAGTGGATCCGGTTCGGCGTCGACGTGAACACCGCGATCGCCCCCGTGCACGACGCGCACACCATCGCCGACGATCCACAGTTCGCGGATCGGTTCCCCTGGCTTCCCGCAGCCGAGCACGGTACTGATCTCATGCCGCTGCCCATCAAGTTCGTCGACGAGGAGCCGGCGAACCCGTCGAAGGCGCCGACCCCAGGCCAGCACACCGACGCCGTGCTCTCCGAGCTGGGGCTGAGCAGGGACCGCATCGCCGCGCTTCGCGAGAACGGGGTGATCGGCTGAGCAGTCGCCGTTCGTAGGGCGCGTCGCTCTTGCCAGGACTCGTGGTGCTGCGACATCGTGACCGTGGCGGTCGGCCGCTCGGACGACAAGGTGTTAGCCCGGCTCGAATGGGCCGCCCTCCTCGAACCATCGGGGGCGTTGTGGCATGCTCGCCGGCGGAAACCATTGGGGAGATCATGGAACACCGCTACAACATCTTCGACTGCCATCACCACGTGGGTGACGTCAAGGCCTTCCTCGGCGAGACCATGGGCGGCTCCGAGGAGACTGCCGCCGACCCGCTCGCGGTCGAGATGCGGCGCCGCATCGAGATCATGGACGAAGGTGGCGTCAACCAGTGCTGCGTGATCCCCGGTCATGGATACGAACGCCCCAACGGCCTCGCCGACACCCGCCGCGTCAACGACAGCATCGCGGCGTATCGCGACGCAACGCCTGATCGTTTTCCCGTCGCGGCCGGCGTGTGCGAACCGCTCTACGGTGCCGAGTCGCTCGCCGAGCTCGACCGTTGCAAGAACGAACTCGGGCTCGCGGCGATCAGCTTCCACACGCGGTTCCAAGGTGCGTCCATGGACAACCCGTGGATCCTCAAGTACGTCGAGCGCATGGTCGAGCTCGGGCTGAGGCCGATCCTCCATGCCATGACCGAATCGGCCGACGAAGCCATCTGGAAGACGGCAACGATCGCCCGTGCGTTCCCCGACACGACCATGTTGGTGCTCGACTCGTTCAGCACGTTCGAGGGCACGAAGGAGGTGAGCGACATCGCGGAGTCGCATCCAAACCTGTTGTTCGATACGAGCCTCTCGTACAACTTCGACTTCATCGAGATCTTCGCGAGGCGTTTCGGCGCGCAGCGTGTGGTCTTCGGCACCGATCTGTACTCCCCGCCGCTCGGGCGTCGCATCAGCCACCTCGTGCCGCAGATCCTCGAGTCGGCACTGTCCGATACCGAGAAGGCCGCCATCCTTGGCGGCAATGGCCGTTCGTTCTTCGGCATCGCGGGCTGACCGTGCCTGGAACCGACTTGGTGCTGCCCGGCGGCGGACTCGTTCGCGCGTCGGCCGCCTATCACCGCAGCGAGGACGTCCCCGGCCGAACGTGGGGCCTCTACATGGACCCGTTCTGGGCCCCGACATGGCCGTCGCGCATGCTGCCATGGGAGAACATGGCGCTGCCCGTCGACTTCGACGAAGCGGTCGAGGCCATCGACGAGGCGTACAAGATCATCAGCGATGGCGGCATGGTCGAGGTCGGGTGCCAAGGCGGCATCGGGCGCACCGGCACGGTCATCGCGTGCTGGGCCATCCGCGACGGCATCGTTCCATCGGAGGCCGTGCAGTGGGTCCGCGACACCTACATCCTCCGCGCCGTCGAGACACCGATCCAGGAGTGGTGGGTCGAGTGGTACGGCGCCCACGTGAACGGCACCACTGCTCCTCCACGACCCAGGGGTTCCCGGTGAACAACATGACACCTCGTCCGTCGATGACCGCACCATCCGATGACGTTGCATTTCGTGCGTATGCGGCCGCGTTCCTCGCAGCCAACGCGACCAAGCGCGTCGATCTCGGCGAGGTCCCGGCGTACGTCCCGCGCGAAGTGGGCGTCGACTTCCAATCTCGGTTGTTCAATGCCGGACTTGCCGGACTCACCGTGCCCGGGGTTTACGGCGGAGCGGGGCTCACCAACCACCACCTCGAGATCTTCAACGAGGAGGCGGTCGAGTACTGGTTGCCCACCGGGCTCTACACGATCACCATCGGCATGTGCGTACCGGTCCTGCTCGAACACGGTACCGAGACGCAACGGCTCACCCACGTGCCGCGCATGTTGCAGGGCGAAGAGATCTGGTGCCAGATGTTCAGCGAGCCCGGCGCGGGCAGCGATGTGGCCGGGCTCACCACCCGAGCAGTGCGCGACGGTGACGAGTTCGTCGTCGACGGGCAGAAGGTGTGGACCTCCGCCGCCCACTACGCCACGTTCGGTATGTGCGTGCTGCGCACCGATCCGACGTTGGCCAAGCACCAGGGTCTTTCCATGGTGATCATGCCGCTCGACGCAGTGGGCATCGATGTTCGGCCTCTCGTTCTGATGACGGGCGACCACGCGTTCAACGAAGTCTTTTTCGCTGGCGTGCGCATCCCGGTCGCGAACCTCGTCGGGGGCCTCAACGATGGATGGCGTTGCGCGCTGTCGATGCTGGCGAACGAGCGCGTTGCGTTGGGAGCGAGCGGTAACTCGCTCGTGTCAGGCCGCTCGGATGTGCTGATCCAATCGGCGCAGGCCGCCGGTGTGAACAACGATCCGGTCCTGCGCCAAGAGCTCGCCGACGTCTACATCATCGAAGAAGTGCTGCGGTTCGTGGGTTTGCGCGTGCGGGCCGCGCTCGAATCTGGCCGAGCGCCAGGGCCCGAGGGTTCCATCGCCAAGCTCATGGGCAGTCGCCTCGTCACCAAGGCTGCTGCCGTGGGCATCGCCATCGCCGGCCCACGCGGCCTCGCCTGCCTGCCCGACGACCACGCGACGCTTACGGTTCGCAAAGGCTTCCTGCACGCGCCGTCCATGTCGATCGCCGGCGGCACCACCGAGATCCAGCGCAACATCATCGGTGAGCGCGTCCTCGGCCTGCCGAAAGAACCCGACCCGTACTACAAGGCCCCGTTTACCGACATCCCGAAGAACTGAGCATCGAGCGAGGGGGACCAGTTCGATCAGTGCGCTCAGCCTGATCTGACTCGGCCCGGTTGTATTCGCGATGGTCACGCCCATGGTGATTGGAATCGCGCAAGCGATGAGCGACGGGCGCAGGCGGGCTGTGGTGTTGGGAAGCGACCGACCCGGCGCGTTGTTCGGCCGGTGAACGGGTCAGGCAGCAGGCCAGCCGGGGACGAGGTGGTGCGTGCGGCAGATGCCTTGGGCGTGAACCATCTTGCCGAGGAAGCGATCGGCATCGGCCTCGTCGGCGAGCCAACCGATGACCTCGCCGGCCACCTCGGGTGGATCGCCGGCGAAGTGCTTGGCGTAGGTGTCCTCGTGCGACATCGCGATCGAGCGCTCGGTCACGGTGTAGCCCGGCTCCATCGTGAAGGCCCGAATGCCGCGGGAGCGGAACTCCACGTCAACGACCACTGCCATCTGATGGAAAGCGGCCTTCGACGCGCAGTACGCGAGGCTCCAGCCACCTTCGCCCGCAGGAGCAGGTGGCGCGACGAGCGCGGAGCCCGAGCCGAGGTTGATGAAGGTGCCCGACGAACGTTCGAGCATCTGCGGCAACGCCAACTGCGTGAGGAACAACTGGTTCAGGTAGTTCGCCTCGACGATCTTCGCCGCGAGCCCCAGATCGATATCAAGCACCTTCGACTCGGTGCCCGGGCCCGAGTACGGCGCGTTGTTCACGAGCACGTCGATGCGACCCCACTTCCTCATGGCCGCTTTGTAGGCCGCTCGGATCGAGTCACGATCGGTGACGTCCATGGCCACCGCCAACACTTCTCGCCCGAGCGCCCGCACCTCGTCGGCCGTCTTGTCGAGACTGCCCGGGATCGCTATGGCACCGACGCGCCCATCGCCCTCGCGCACCGTGCGTCCGGTGATCACGATGTCGTACCCGCGCTTGGCGAGCGCGAGCGCACCACACCGGCCGATTCCCCGACTGGCCCCCGTGACCAACGCGACCCGTCGTCCGGCGTCCTGCTCTGCCATTGCGCTTCCCCTCGAACTCATCCCGTCGGCCCATCCCGCAACTGGTAGTTCCAGAGCGCGGCCCGGCGCGCTTTGGAACTACCAGTTCGGAGGGGTGGGCACCGTTTGTAGTTGCATAGCGCGTGCCATGCCAGCGACATGACCTTTCCCTTCAATGTGGTCGAACGAAACGGCTGGGGGGAGTTCGTCGCGGATCCCGCCGACGCGCATGCGCTGACCCACGCCGTGCAGGCGCTCTTGGCGAGGAGATGACCCCGCGCGGTGGCTCTGCTGGTGAAGAGCGACTGACGCCAGGAACCACTAGTTTGGGAAGAGAACCTGTTCTTGTTTCGTTACCATCCGAACCGACCCGACCCGATCCGACCCATAGGGGGCCGCATGCACGTCGATCTGACCGCACCTCAGCGTGAGCTCCAGCTCGAGCTCCGCGAGTACTTCACCAACCTCATGACCCCCGAGGTCAAGGCCAGCATACGCGGGGCCGAGGAAGGCGAGAACAAGCCTTACAAGGAGCTCGTCAAACGCATCGGGCGCGATGGTTGGCTCGGCGTGGGCTGGCCGAAGGAGTACGGCGGCAAGGACTTTTCGGCGATCGAGAACTACATCTTCTTCAACGAGTCGCAGGCCGCTGGTTGCCCGATCCCGTTCCTCACCACGAACACGGTCGGCCCCACCATCCGCAACTTCGGCTCCACCGAGCAGAAGGACTTCTTCCTCAGAAAGATCCTCCTCGGCGAGATGCACTTCTCGATCGGGTACAGCGAGCCCGAGGCCGGCACCGATCTTGCGGCACTCAAGACCCGCGCCGAGCTCGACGGCGACGAATGGGTCATCAACGGCCAGAAGCTCTACACGAGCCTCGCCTACAACGCCGACTACATCTGGCTCGCGGCCCGCACCGATCCTGATGCGCCAGCGCACAAGGGCATCACGATGTTCCTGGTGCCGGCCGACTCGCCCGGCTTCAAGATCGTCCCCTACATCACGATGGGCAGTGCCCACACGACCGCGACGTTCTACGACAACGTGCGGGTGCCGAAGAGCGCCATGATCGGCGAGCTCAACGGTGGCTGGAACCTCATCACCAGCCAGCTCAACCACGAGCGCGTCTCGTTGTGCGCGGCCGGTGGCATCACCAACCTCACCAACGAAGCCATCGCGTGGGCGAAGAACGAGCGAATCGCCGACGGCCGCCGCGTGATCGACCAGGAGTGGGTGCAGGTCAAGCTGGCCGAGTGCCGAGCGCGGTGCAGGGCCCTCGATCTCATGAACTGGCGCGTTGCGTTCAACCAGAGCACCGGCCGAACCGTGAACCCGGCCGAATCGTCATCGATCAAGGTCTTCGGATCCGAGTCGATGCACACCATCTACAAGCTCCTCACCGAGGTCATCGGGGCCACCGGTCACTTGCGTCCCGGGTCACCGGGGGCCGCCCTCGCCGGTGTGGTCGAGGAGCGTTATCGCAGCTGCTGGGTACTCACGTTCGGTGGCGGCACCAACGAGATCCAGCGCGACATCATCGGCATGGCCGGCCTTGGCCTGCCCCGCGAAAAGCGTCGGAAGTAGGACCGGACATGGACTTCAATCTTGACGAAACACAGCAGGAGATCGCGGATCTCGCGCGGCGCATCCTCGAGGATCGGGTCACGCACCTGAGCCTCAAGACCATCGAAGCCGGTCTGGCCTGGTTCGACCGCGATACCTGGAGCGAGCTCGCGAAGGCTGGCTTGGTCGGCATCGCCCTACGCGAAGACGTGGGCGGTGGCGGCATGGGGCTCGTCGAGCTCAGTCAGGTGCTCGAGGCACAAGGCCGTACCGCGGCCCCGCTTCCGCTGATACCCACGGTGAGCGCGGCGCTCGCGATTGATCAGTTCGGCACGCTCAGCCAACGCGAAGCCTGGCTGCCCGGCGTGGCCGACGGTTCGATCGTGCTGACAACGGCGCTGCAGGAGTACGGCAACGACGATGTCGAGAACCCGTACGTGGCCGCCACCGAGGCCGCCGGCACGTGGACGCTCACGGGAATCAAGGTCATGGTCGAGTTCGCCGAGCACGCGCAACGCATCCTCGTCGCAGCCCGCACGCCGAAGGGCCCAGCGATGTTCCTTCTCGACCCGAAGGTCGCCGGTGTCTCCATGGTTCGCGGCATGTCGTCGCGCAAGGAACCCGTGCACGAGGTCCACCTCGAAGGCACCCCTGCGGAGCTGCTCGGCTCTGTCGCCGAAGGCGCCACCATGTTGCGCTGGCTGCACGAACGCCTGATCGGCATGGTGTGCTCCGTGCAGATAGGGGTCACCGAGACGCAGCTTCGACTCACCGCCGACTACACGAGCACCCGCGAGCAGTTCGGACGGCCGATCGCCACGTTCCAGGCGGTCACCCAACGCCTCGCCAACGCCTATATCGATGTCCAGGCCATCCGACTCGCAACGTGCTCGGCCATGTGGCGGCTCGCGAGCGGGCTCGACGCGTCCGAAGATCTGATGGTCGCGAAGTGGTTCGCGTCCGACGGCGCGCACCACATCGCCCACGGTGCGCAACACATGCACGGTGGTGCCGGGGTCGATATCGAGAACCCGCTTCATCGCTACACGCTGTGGAGCAAGCACCTCGAGGGCACACTCGGCGCGGGCACGGCCTCGCTTCGCACCCTCGGCGCGCAGCTCGCCGCCGACTGACCTCGCACTCCGCTCCTCCTCTCGGGTCGTGCGCCGCGTCGATGCACGCGCCCGATAGGAAGGTGCCCTATGGCGCACCACGAGTTGCTCATCATCGGGACCGGCTCCGGGAACTCGATCCTCACGCCCGACTTCGATGACATCGACGTGGCCATCGTCGAACGTGACGTGTTCGGCGGCACCTGTCTGAACCGGGGGTGCATCCCCTCGAAGATGTTCGTGTACGCAGCCGATGTCGCGTACCAAGCCGCACACAGCGCGCACCTCGGGCTCGACACCCATTTCAAAGGCGCCGATTGGGCCGCCATCCGCGACCGGGTGTTCGGTCGGATCGACCCCATCGCCGAGGGTGGGCGTGCGTATCGCAAGCGACTCGAACACGTCACCGTGTACGAGGGGGACGGACGCTTCGTCGGCCACAAATCTCTCGAGGTCAACGGCGTGGTCCACACCGCTGACACGGTCGTGCTCGCCGCCGGCGCACGACCGATGATCCCCGACATCCCCGGTCTCGCCGATGTCGGCTTCCACACGTCCGACACGATCATGCGCGTCGACGCCATCCCCGAACGGCTCTTGGTCATCGGCGGCGGGTTCATC
>WLNW01000144.1 GCA_009699605.1 Actinomycetota bacterium
CCGGGGCTACTCGACAGCGCGACCCCTGTCTGTCATGCCTCACGAGTCAGGTCCAGGCGCGGTCGGGGGTGAACCCGTCGCCTGTCGGCCTCGCGGCCCGCCGGCCTTGGCGGGTGCGGCGTTGGCAGTACGATCTGGGTGATGAGCCGGCTGGATCGCATCACGACGAACCCGGAGGTCTGCCACGGCAAGCCGACGGTGCGCGGGTTGCGGTACCCGGTCGAGATGCTGTTGGAGTTGCTGGCTTCGGGGATGACCATCGACGAGATCGTCGAGGACTATCCCGATCTCGAGCGTGACGACCTGTTGGCGGCGTTGGAGTTCGGGGCGCTGGCGGCACGCAGTCGGATCACCCCGCTCGGGGCTGCGTGAGGTTCCTCGTCGACGCGCAGCTCCCGGCGAGCGTGGCGCGGTTGCTGCGTGATGCAGGTCATGACGCGGTGCACACGTCGGAGTTGGCGGACGGGAACCGGACGACGGACGCAGAGCTCTGCCGGATCGCGGATGGCGATGGGCGTGTGGTGGTCAGCAAGGACCGCGACTTTCGGGGATGGAACCCGAAGGTCCCACAGAACTCGCCGTCGCCTTTGTGGGACATCCGATGTTGAGGGTGCGTCAGCGTTCACGGCCAGACTTGCCATGAGGTGGGGACGAGCGGGTCCGGCTCGTAGCAGCAGTATACCCCGGTGCGGACGCGCCGTTCGAGATGGCGGGCGAGGTCCGGGTGGTGATCGGCCAGGCGCTTCAGGGCGTATCGGATCGATCGGGTGGCACTGGTGCGGGCCCGCTCGTCCGTCCCCCCGGATCGTCGCAGGCGGCCTCCTAGGCCGACGGCACGGCGCAACTCGGCGAGGAGGTAGTCGCGATCGCGCTCGGCCAGGGCTCGACGGCCCAAGTCGTTGCATCCGGTCGCGTCGTCGATGTCGGCCTCGACTTCGGCGAGCCGACGCCGGTAGGCCTGGCGGGCCTGCTCGTCAAGCACAGGGATCCCTTCGGTCTGCGCGGGGCGCCCGGCGGACAGCGTTCCTTGCTCCACTGCCACGAGGTCGAGTACGTGGAACTCGCGTCCCGGTTCTGCGAGCATCCGGGCGACGTAGCGCAGTCCTACGAGGTCGGCCAGCGTCACTGTCGCCTCGCCGAGGCCAACCGTCCTCGTGCCAGCCTCGACGCGGAAGATGCCTCGCGTCGTGGGTGGAGGCTCGGCAACGAATGGGGTCGGGCGACCCGCGATCAGCGCCCGAGTCTTGTCGGCCCAGCCCGCTGCACCGAACGCGGCGAACTCGGTCTGTGCTGCCCGCCACTCCAGGCGAGCGGCGTCGAGGTTGCCGGCTTGCGCATATGCCTCGCCCATGAGCGTTCGGGCCATAGCGGTCTCGAACGGTGCGCCGATGTCGGCCCAGATCGCGGTGGCGTCCATGCACCCTTGGATCGCGCCGCTGGTGTCGCCCTCGAGCAGCGCGGCCCGTGCTCCGGCGAGGGTTGCGGACGCAGCCAGCCCGCGGCTCGGGAAGTCGTCGGCGATCGCCCGCAGCCGATCTGCTGCCCGCCGGGTCGTCCCAGCGTTGCCAGCTGCGTAGGCGATCTCGGCCTGCGCGTCGAGCAGTGGGGCCAGCCGCAACTGGCCGAAGGGCGGGCGTTCCTTCGACGGGATGTCGATGGGGCGTTCGACGGCATCTGCGATCATCTGGCCCGCGATCTCGACGTCGCCCTGCTCGAGTCGCAGCAGTGCCAACGAGGGGTGAGGGGACCAGGCGTGTTCGTGAGCGGCCAAGAGGGCTTCCTCCGCTCCTACGAGGTCGCCCTTGCGGAGGCGGATTGTGCCCAGTTCGGCGAGCGGCCATCCGAACTCGCGTCGCATCCAGGGACGTAGCTCCTCGCAAGCCCGAAGCGCCTCGGCCTCGGCCGCGTCGCATGGGCCCGACATCCGCAACAGCTCCGCCCGGTGGACCCGGCACCGGCCGTGGATGCCCCCGAACGCGACACCGTGACGCCAGCGTTCCATGAGATCGGTCCACTCCCGGGCGCGCTCGTGAAGCCCGAGCCCTTGCGCGGCGCACACCAGCTCGCAGTACATCATCCCGGTGGTCAGCGGATCCGCTACGCCCGCCGTGAGCAGCACGCCGAGCTCGTCGAGCCCTTCGTCGACGCTGCCGAGGAGGATCTTCACGCGTGCCGCGGCCGTGCGTCCGATGACAACCGCCGCGTTGACCCCGCATCGATCACCTAACTCGATGGCCCGAGCAGCTTGTCGCTCGGCCTCGTGCATGTCGCCGCACATGAACCGCTCGTAAGTCTGAACGGCCGCCGCCAACGCGTGGGCCGGGGTCTCCTCGCCCTCTACGAGAAGGCGCTCGACCCGCCGCAGTCAGCCGCGCACGGTGGCCATCAACCCGGTGTCGATCAGCAAGAACATGGCGGCCATCGCGCCGGCTCGGGCGGCACCCTCCCGGTCACCCTCTCGAATGTGTAGCTCGTACAGCTGCTCCCAAGCCGACACCGCCACCTCGTAGTCGCCGTTGCCGTAGGCCGCCATCGCCCGCAGCTCGAGCCCTGGCGCACCCGTGGCCGCTGCTCCCGCCGCGTCAAGCAACGCCATCGCACGCGTCCAGTCCGCCTGTTCGTACGCCTTCCGTGCTTCCTCGAGTTCGGGCATTGTCACAACGTAACAAGCGATGTCACGCCATGGAGGTGTACCGAACCTGCGGGAACCGAACCGCACCTCTACCGAAAGGCACCCGCATGGACCCCATCGAGCAGCTCTCGCACATCGGCCCCGCACTGATTGGGTTGGCCGACCGCATTGAGCCTCACCAGTTGACAGGCGCCACCCCCTGCGAGCGCTTCACCGTCAACGACATCCTCGACCACATGATCACCCTGGGCGGGGCGTTCTCGTACTGGTTCCGCGGCGAAGAAGCCCTGGCCGTCACACCCCCGAGCCGTGACGGGCAGGTGCCTGCAGCTGCGTTCCGCTTGACCCTCGAGAACCTGTTGGACGCCGTCCGGTCGCCTGGCGCGCTCGAGCGAACGATCACGGCGCCCATGGGCACCATGCCTGGTGAGACGTTCGCTCGGCTCGTCGCCTTCGATGGACTCGTCCACGGTTGGGACCTCGCCACCGCCACCGGGCAGGCCTACGACGTGCCCGCTGACGTCGTCGCCGCAGTGGACGAGTTCGCCCGCGCCGCGCTCAGCGCCGAGATGCGCGACGGGGACACGTTCAAGGCCGAGACCAACCCGTCGGCAGGAGCAAGCCGCCTCGAACGCCTCGTCGCGTTCAGCGGACGCACGGTCTGACCGGCAGCGCTGGTCCCCGTTCCAACGAAGAACCACACCACCAACAAAGGACAACGTCATGCATCTCACCAAGAACGACATCCCCATCAAGATCGACGTCCCCGGCGCCGTCGCCCGCCAACAACCGGACTTCGGCTCGGCCGCCGGGACGCTCGGCGCTGAATACTTCACGCTCGGCGCCGGTACGGACCTCGCGCCGCTGCTGGAGGGCCTCGATGGCGACGTGTGCCACTCCCCTCACTGGGGGTACGTCATCGTCGGCAAGGTCGTGGTGACCTACCACGACGGCACCGAGGAGACGTGCAGCACCGGCGACGTGTTCTTCTGGCCGTCCGGGCACAGCGTCCGGGTCGAACACGACGCGGAGTTGGTGCTGTTCAGCCCTCAGCGCGAGCACGGGGACGTGATGGACCACATCCTCGCCAAGCTGGCCGCCATGTGACGAGCAGCTCCACGTCGTTGCGGGCTCGTCACCTGGATCGGTCATCACCACCTCGTCGCAACACAGGCGCTCGATGCGTTTGAAAAACTGGCTGATCGATTCGGGGTTGAGGAACCGGCCGGTAGCGATGCAGCACATCCGGTCGTCGAGCCCGCACGGCAGTCCGTTGCGTTCGAGTTGGCGTCGCCAGCGTCGGAGCTTCTCGACGACGCGGTTGTGGCGACGGTGGCCCCGGCCGATTCGGCACTTCGCCCGGCCCCGTGGGTGAGCGATCGTCCCGACGGACCATCGCTCGATCGCGCTAAACAATCGGCATGGATCTCGGACTCCAGGGGAAACGGGCGCTCGTGACCGGGGGCAGCCGCGGCATCGGCAAGGCGATCGCCGCAGCCCTCGCAGCCGAAGGTTGTGTGGTGGCCATTGCGGCGCGCGACGAGGCCCGGCTCGCGGCGACCACCGCAGAGCTCAGCGCGAAAGGTGCGCGCATCGTGCCGCTGGTCGTCGACACGGGCGACGACGAGTCGGTGCGCTCCATGGTGGCCGCGGCGCACCACGCGTTGGGCGGCGTCGACATACTCGTGAACAACGCGGCGAGACCCGGGGGAGCGCAGGCGAAACTCGCTGCCATCACCACCGACATCCTCTTCGAGGAGGTCAACGTGAAGGTGATGGGTTATCTGCGATGTGCGCGCGAGGCGGCGCCGTTCATGGTGGAGCAGGGCTGGGGCCGCATCATCAACATCTCCGGGCTCGCGGCGCGCACCGGTGGCAGCATCGCCGGCTCGGTCCGCAACGTGTCGGTTGCCGCGCTCACCAAGGTGCTGGCCGACGAGCTCGGCCCGGCGGGGATCAACGTGACCTGTGTGCACCCGGGCGCGACCCGAACTGAGGCCACCGACGCCGCCATCGCGGCGCGGGTCGCGATCTCGGGTCGCTCGATCGCGGCGATAGAAGCCGAATTCGCGTCCCGCAGCCCGCTGGGCCGTCTCATCACCGCCGAAGAGGTGGCCGACGTGGTCGCCTTCCTCGCATCGCCGCGTTCGGTAGCGATCACGGGCGACGCGATCGCGGCCGCGGGCGGCCTGCTCGGCGCCGTTCACTACTGAGACGCACGTCGCGACCCCGAACCGTTCGGCGACTTCCGCTTCGACCCAGCGACGCTCGATGTTGGAGAGCGCGAGCTGATCGGTAACACCGCGGATCAGTGTTGCGTGGGCGAATCGCCGCACCTAGTCGACTCTGGCCACGCCGCCCTGACGACACCGGTACCATCCGGTCGACCGCAACCGCTCCGCCTGAACGGCCCTTCCTCGAACCGCGAGCAGCCATGTCCTTGTCCCTTGTTGACGCCGACACCGATGCACCAGGCGGTGAACGTCGTGTCGTCGTCATCACCGCGGCTGGCGCGGGCATTGGTCGTGAGACCGCGCTTCGGTTCGCTGCGCAAGGTGCGGCGCTCGTGCTGAACGACGTCGACGAGGTTGCGTTGCGCGCCGTGGCCGACGACATCAAGACCCTCGGAGCCGACGTGGTCACCTGGGCGGGCGATATAGGTGATCCGGCCGTGCCTGGGCAACTGGTGGGAGCGGCCGTCGACGCGTTCGGTCGCATCGACGTGCTGCACAACAACGCTGGCTTCGCGCGCAACTCGCTCGTAGCTGACCTCACCGACCACGACTGGTACGCGCAGCAACGCGTCGTGCTCGATGCCGTGGTGTTCGGCACGCGTGCCGCGCTGCCGCACATCATCGCAAGCGGCGGCGGATGCATCGTGAACACCGCATCGATCAGTGGACTCGCGGGGCGCTCCGGCATGAGCGCGTACAGCGCGTGCAAGGCGGCCGTGATCCGCTTCACCGAGGTGACGGCCCTTGAGAACGCGCGCCATGGCGTGCGTTGCGTGGCGGTCGCACCAGGCGCGGTTCGTACTGCCGTGCTCGATCGCTACCTGGCAAGTATCGGGTCCACTGCCGAGGAGTTCGCGGGCAACATCCTCGGTCGGCTCACGGAACCTGGTGAGGTGGCCGACGTCGTGGTGTGGCTCGCGAGCGACCAGGCCGCGGCGATCACCGGCGTCACCATCCCCGTGAACCAGACCGCGAACCGGTCGTGAACGCGATTCGAGTATCGAGCACTACGCACCGTTCGATCTGCCGCTTCTGCCACGCCGGTTGCCCGATCCTGGTCGACGTCGAGGATGGGCGGGCCATGCGAGTTCGCGGTGACAAGGACGATCCCCTCTATCGGGGCTTCACCTGTGAGAAGGGCCGGCAGCTCCCGGCCCAGCACGCGCATCCGGACCGGCTGCTCCACTCCCAGCGTCGGCGCGCCGACGGCGACTTCGAACCGGTCGAGAGCGGACAGGCGCTGCGCGAGATCGCCGAGCGCGTGCAGGCGATCATCGCCGAGCACGGGCCGCGTTCGGTGGCGTACTACAAAGGCACGTGCGCGAGCCGCAATCCGGCCACCGGCGCCCTGCTCGCGGCGTGGATGGACGCGATCGGTTCACCGATGCGATTCGACAGCAACACGATCGACCAGCCGGGCAAGTCGGTCGCACTCGCGATGCACGGCCGGTGGGGTGCGCCGGCACATGGTTTCGACGGTGCGGATGTGGCGCTTCTCGTGGGAACCAATCCGTTCGTCACGCTCGCCGGTGGCCTACCCAGCACCGACCCGATTCGGAGTGTGCGCGACGCTCGGCGGTCGGGCATGCGACTGCTAGTGATCGACCCGCGGCGAACCGAGACCGCTGCTGCTGCCGATCTGCACCTTCAACCGCGACCGGGCGAGGACGTCGCGATACTCGCGTGCCTCCTCAACGTGATCATCTCGGAAGGGCTCTACGACACCGAGTTCGTCGCGGCTCACGTCGCAGGGTTCGACGAGTTGCGACGCGCGGTTGCCCCGTTCACCCCCGACACCGTCGCGATCCGGGCCGATGTCGCACCGGCCGAGTTGGTGTCGATCGCCCAGGCGTTCGCGTCTGCGCAGCGAGGCGTGGTCACCTCGGGCACGGGGCCCAGCATGACCGGCCGGCACAGCACCGCGGTCGAGTACCTCGTGCTCGCGCTCAACACCATCTGTGGCCGCTATCTCCGCGCCGGCGAGGCGCTGTGGAACCCCGGCGTGCTGGTATCGCCGCTCACGGCCAAGGCACAGGCCACGCCACCGTGGCCGGCGTTTGGTTACGGCGAAGAGCTCCGCGTGCGCGGCCTGGCGAACGCCGCGTGCGGTCTGTCGACGGCGGCGCTCGCCGACGAGATCCTCCTCGAGGGCCCCGGGCAGGTGAAGGCGCTGTTCTGCGTCGGCGGGAACCCCGCCGCGGCGTGGCCCGATCACGAGAAGTCGTGGCGCGCAATGCAGGCCCTCGACCTCCTCGTGACCATCGACATCAAGATGTCGGCCACGGCCAAGGCCGCCGACTACGTGATCGCGCCGAAGCTCACCCTCGAGATCCCGGGCAGCACCATCGTGAGCGAGGCGTTGTACTACTACGCGATCGGGTTCGGATACCCACAGCCGTACGCCAACTACACGCCTGCGATCGTCGAACCACCCGCCGGCTCCGACCTGATCGAGGACTGGCAGGTGTTCCACGAGCTCGGTCGGCATATGGGGCTGGCCCTTCGGGTGCCGCCGATGTTCCCGTCACCCGATGGCGTCGACCACGCGATCGTTCTCGACGGGTCGAGCGCGCCGTCGCTCGACGAGCTGCTCGACCATCTGTACCGCAACTCCCGGGTTCCGCTCGACGAGGTTCGCGCCCGTTCGGGTGTTTCCGGTGGCGCCGTGTACGAGAGCCAACCAGTTCTCGTGCAGCCGCCCGACGACGGGTGCACCGACCGGCTCGACGTCGGCAACCGCGACATGATGAACGAGCTCGCCGACGCCCGGCAGTCCGCATGGCCGGCGGACGCGAAGTATCCGCTACGCCTTGTGTGTCGACGCATCGTGGGTGCGCTCAACTCGTCCGGACGTGATCTCCCGAACATGGCGCGCCACACCAACAACCCCGCATACCTGCACCCCGACGACCTCGCAGCACTCGGCCTCGCGGCCGGGGATCTGGTCGATGTCGTCTCCGACGCCGGCTCGCTTCGGGCGATCGTCGCTGCCGATCCGCAACTACGGTTGGGCCTTGTGTCGATGACGCATTCGTTCGGCGACGTGCCCGGTGGCGAGACCGACGTACGAAAGGTGGGCAGCAACACCTCGTTGCTCACGGTGGTCGATCGTGACTACGACCGTTTCACCGGAATGCCTCGCATGAGCAACGTGCCGGTCGCGATCCACCGCCCTGGGGCGTCCGGCTAGAGGGAGTTCGTCGTGGTTCACGCGCATCCTTGCGCCGGGTTTCGACGTACAAGCTTTCACGACCTTGTCGGTGGCGTTTGCCCGTGGCGAGGGGAGGGAACTTGCACCGCATGAACACATCGCTCCAAGGGCTCGCCGACGCGATCATCGAAGCGCCCATCGTCACGAGCTTCACCAAGATCGGATACGAGGCGCGGAAGCGTCTCGCTCACTGGACGTCGCTCGACGACTATGACCTCTCCGGTCGGGTTGTCCTGCTCACGGGCGCGACATCGGGTATTGGTCTGGCGGCAGCACGTCAGCTCGCCGCGTGTGGCGCCACGCTCGTGCTCGTCGGCCGTGACGCGAAGAAAAACCAGCGCATCGTCGACGACCTCGTCGCCGCGACCGGCGGCACCTCGTCGGGCGGCCAGTCGATAACGCAGGTGGCGGCCGACATGGGTGACCTTGTGCACGTGCGGGAGCTCGCGGCGCGGGTGCTGGCCGACCATCAGCGGCTCGACGTCTTGATCCACAACGCCGGCGCGCTCACGGCCGAGCGTCGGGTGGCTCCCGACGGCACCGAGGCCACGGTGGCGAGCCAGGTCATCGGCCCGTTCCTGCTGACGACACTGCTGCTCGAACGACTGGTCGGGTCCGCGCCGTCGCGTGTGATCACCATGTCGTCGGGCGGTATGTACACCGCGGGTCTCACGGTGTCGCAGCTCCAGATGTCGGCCCAGACCTACAAGGGCACCGAGCAGTACGCCCGCGCGAAGCGAGCGCAGGTCACGCTGAACGAGATGTGGGCCGAGCGCTTCGGCGCGAGGGGCGTTCATTTCCACGCGATGCATCCCGGATGGGCCG
>WLNW01000145.1 GCA_009699605.1 Actinomycetota bacterium
ACCACGCCTGGCCTTCGGCGAGCCGCATGAGCTCGACGCGCGTGCCATCGGGGTCAGCGAGGAAGACGATCTGCACCGACCTCGGCTCGTCCTGGCCCGAACGGGTGCCTTCGATGATGGTCCCCCCGTACTGCTCGAGCTCCATCGCGGCGGCGTCGACGTCCTCGACGATGAATGACAGGTGCGTCAATCCGAGGTGGTTGCGACGCGTCGACGGCTGACCGATCACGCCCGGTGAGCGGTAGTCGAGCAGCTCGACGCGGAGCCCGTCCTTCTGGATGAAGTACGACGTCAACGAACACGGCAGATCGACCTCGGCGATGGGCCGCTCCATCTCGAAGCGCGCGAACTCGGTGAACCCGAGACCATCGATGTAGAAGCGCCGCGATCGCTCGAGGTCGCTCACACAGAGACCCAGATGCGATGTCGTCGACTTGAATGACGCGTTCACGATGCGCTCTCCCCCGCTGTTGCCGCTCGGCTACGGTCCGCCATCGTAAACACCGTCGGGGGAATGATGTCCAGCTATCAGACGATCACCGTCGAACCGCTGACCACAGCCATAGGCGCAGTGATCCACGGCGTCGATGCGACCGCACCACTGCCCAACGGTCAGGCGGCCGAGGTGCGCCGGGCCCTGCTCGACCACCTGGTGGTGTTCCTGCGCGATCAGGACCTCACCGAGGAGCAACAGCTCGCGTTCGCAGCCAACTTCGGCCCACTGAACCCCGGCAGCATCGACCCGCGCCCCACGGCGAACCCGTCGATGTTCGTGAACCTCGAGGACACTCCCGAAAGCCCGCCCAAGGCCGACCGTTGGCACACCGACGTGCCGTTCGTGCCCCAGCCGCCCGACTTCGCGTTCTTGAACATGCGCATCACGCCACCGGTGGGCGGCGACACCTTGTGGCTGAGCCTCTACGCCGTGCACGAAGCGCTCTCACCGCAACTGCAACGCATGATCGAGCCTCTACAACTCGACCTGGGCCTAGGCGCATCGGCCGAGACCATCAAGGAGATCTTCGGCGAGGAGTACTACAACGAGGTGGTCGTGCCGTTCACGAGCGTGCACCATCCACTCGTGCGCGTACACCCCGAGACCGGCCGTCGGGCCGTGTACCTGTGCGGCTCGTTCATGAACGGTCTCGTCGGGCTGCACCGAGACGAGAGCGCGCTGGTGCTCGGCGTGTTGCAGGCGCGGCTCGACGACCCGAACATCCAGGTTCGGTGGAAATGGAGGGCGCACGACCTGGCGATCTGGGACGAGCGGTGCACCAACCACCGGGCGATGTCGGACCACTATCCGGCCCATCGGCTCATCCGCCGCTGCCTCGCCGGCTCGGGAACGCCGATCGGTGTCGGCTCGTGAAGTTCGGTGTCGTCATCCCCAATCACGGCCCCTTCGGTGATCGCGGCGCCATCCGCGAACTCATCACTGCGGCCGAGGATCTCGGCTTCGACACGGCGTGGTTCGGCGACCACGTGGTCATCCCTGACTACGCGAAGAACCTGTCGCACCCCAACTGGTTCGATGCCCTCGCGTGTTGCATCTTCGGCGCCGGCATGACCTCGCGTCTGCGCTTCGGGACCGACGTATTGGTGTTGCCCTATCGCAACCCGGTCGTGCTCTCCCAACTCGTAGCGGGCGCCGACCAGTTGAGCGATGGGCGCATCACCCTCGGCGTCGGCGTCGGGTACATCAGCGGCGAGTTCGCCGCGCTCGGCACCCCGCCCTACGACGAGCGCGGCGCGATCACCGACGAGTACCTCGAGGTGCTCCGCGCGCTGTGGTCGGCCGATGGCGCGGTCAGCCATCACGGTCGCTACATCAACTTCGATGACGTACACGCGTCGCCGGCGCCGTTGCAGCAACCGTTCCCGCTGTGGGTCGGCGGCAACAACCCGCGCGGGCTGCGACGCGCCGCGCTCCTGGGCAACGGCTGGCACCCGCTGTTCCCAACCCCCGAAGAGTACGCGGCAGGCCGATCCAGGATCCTCGCGACACGCGACGAGTTCGGCCTTGACCAACCGTTCGCGTTCTCCTTCAGTTGTCCGGGCGTCGCCGTGCTCGACCCCGGCGCACCACGGGCCAAGCCGCTCAGCTACGACGACTTCCCCGACATCCCGGCCGAGTACCGGTACGCGCCGCCATTCCCCACCACGGCCGATGGTCGCACGCGTTTCGTCGGCTCGGCCGAGGAGGTTGCGGCCGACATAGCCGACTACGCCGCAGCAGGCGTCGAGCACCTCGCGTTGCGGTTCTGGACCGCGGATCCGACCGCTCGCGTGGCGGACGTGCTCGCGCAATTCGAGCGCTTCGCGCGCGAGGTCACGCCCCTTTGTGTTGGGCGATCTCGCGACGCGGCTCCATTGTGACCAGAACGTCGATCGGACCATTGGCCCAGAACACCGGCACCTTGCGGTAACGCCACCCCTCGACCAGAGTGACCTTCGCGACGCGCTCGACGAAGACCTCGGTGATCACCCGACCTTCGAGCCGGGCGATGGCCTGCCCCGGGCAGATGTGCGGACCGTCGCCGAACGCCAGGTGCTCGCGCGGGTTCTCGCGATCGAGCCGCCAGTGGTCGGGCTCGGCGAAGACCGCGGCGTCACGGTTGGCCGACGCGACGGCGTACACGATCTTGTCGCCAGGGCACATCGACGGACCGAAGCGATCGAGCGGCTTTTCAACCGTGCGGATCATCTGGTGGATAGGTGGCTCGAGCCGCAGCGATTCCTCGACGGCGTTCGCGATGAGCGCAGGGTTGTCGTGCAGCTGTGCGTACAGCACCGGGTCGGCGGCGAGCCGAGCGAGGATGTTCGCGATGAGGTGGCGCGTGGTCTCGTTGCCGCCGAGGATCAGGCTGATCAGCTGGGTGCGGATCTCGACAGGGGTGAGTCGCATGCCATCGATCTCGGTGTGGATGAGCCGGGTGACCATGTCGTCGGGGCGATCGTTGCTCGCAGCCCGGGTGCGGATGATTTCGTCGACGTACGCGGAGAACTCCGGGTGGCCTCCACCGAAACCCTCGCCGCGCGCCGTGCGGTTCTTGTTGACGTACTCGCCCTGCACGACCTCGTCGGACCACAGGCGGAACAGCGGCCAATCTTGGCGTGGCACACCGAGCATGTCGGCCATGACGTTGATCGGGATGGGTGCCGCGAAGTCGGCGACCAGGTCGCCGCCGCCGCGCTCGAGCAGCGTGTCGAGGTACTCGTGGGACAGGTCGCGGATGAAGCCCTCCATGCGCACGGCCTTGTGCCAGCCCACCACTGCGTTGACGATGCGGCGCACCTTGCCGTGGCGCGGCTCGGGCATCTCGGGGAGGAGCTGCTCCTCCTCGGGCACCACGACACCTGGTTCGCGATAGCTGGTACGGAACGACTCGACGTCGCGCACTGCGTCCTTGACATCGGCGTGTGTGGTCAGCAGCCAACCGACATCGATTCGGGCCACCGGGCATGTGGCGCGCAGCTCGGCCAACGCGTCGATCGGCACGTCGGCCTGCACATCGAACGGGTTGTACTCGACGGTGCTCATGGGTGCAGCCTCCTGGCGATGAACCTTCAGGAGCGTACTCGCGGCCGTCTATGGCCCGCCGCGGCGATCCCGCCGACCGTCACGCGTTCGTCAGCCGGCCGATTCGCTTTACGTGACGCGCTCCTGCGACGAACTGTGATGGTTCGACGGAACGATATGGATCCGGCTAGAACCGTCGACGATGGGCGCGAGCCCACTCTGTCGAACGTTGGTGGATCGATGAACGAAGCTCCCCCGGACCATGGCCCGCCGCTACGGGTGGCCGTGGTCGGCAGCTCGTTCGGCGGACGCGTCCACGTGCCCGCACTCCAAGCCGCAGGCTTCGAGGTGGTGGCGCTCGTCGGCCGCGATGCAGCTCGAACGCGAGAGCGTGCGACGCACCTCGGCATCGCGAACGCGTGCACGTCGCTGGCGGATGCGCTCGTGCTCGGCGTGGACGCGATCACGGTGTCGACGCCTCCCGACTCCCATGTCGATCTCGTGCTCGAGGCGATCGAAGCCGGCACACACGTGCTGTGCGAGAAGCCTTTCGCATTGAACGCGCACGACGGCAACTGCATGTACATCGCCGCGCGCGATCG
Source organism: Actinomycetota bacterium (assembly GCA_009699605.1). Classification (GTDB taxonomy): domain Bacteria; phylum Actinomycetota; class Acidimicrobiia; order Acidimicrobiales; family WLNW01; genus WLNW01. Next base: position 4,123 of record WLNW01000145.1, read on the forward strand.
CGGCATCGTCCACTGCACGTCGTTCGAGTTCCGTTGGAGCCCACTCGACGCGACGATCGGCCGATTCGTGGCCGCAGGTGGCATCGGCGACATCAAGCTCGCGACCTTCCTGCAGATCAGCTCGCTCGTCGCCGGTGGTCTGCACCCGGCGTTCAACGACGAGTGGTGGTTCGATGCCAGACGCGGCGGCGGAATCCTCAACGCCGCAGCACCGCACAACATCGACCGCTTCCGCACGTGGGTCGGCGAAATCGACGCGGTGAGTGCACGCCTCGACGTCACCGGTCCGCGCGTCGCATCACCCGACGCCGCCGAGGACGCCTACACCGCGACGTTCCGCATGCGAAGCGGCGCGACTGCATTGATGCAGCACTGCGCAGCCGCATGGGGCGAACCGACCTTCGCCTTCAAGCTCGTCGGGACCACCGGCACCATCACGCTCGGGCGCGAAACCGCATCACTCGGCCGAGGGCCCGGAGACAACCAGAACTTAGAGATCCCCGACGACCTGGTACTTCCCGATATCTACATCCCCCAAGGCGACCCAAAGCACGCGTTCACGTTCATGGAGCTACCTCCCTTCGTGCGACTCGCGCAACGTTTCGCCGAAGCGATTCGCCATGGCGATCCTGAGTGGTCACCGCCCGGTTCACCGCCCACGCCCACGTTCGCCGATGCACTCGCCACGCAGCGCGTCGTCGACGCGATACGCCTGTCGAGTCGCGAGAACGCCGCCTGGGTCGATGTGCAACCGCTGAGCGCGACCGGGGCCTGACGATGCTGACCGCGAACGACGTCATCTTCTGCACCGGCACCACGCGTGGCGTCGACTTCGCCGTGAAGGCGCGCGCCGCCCGGGCCGCCGGGTTCACCGCTATCTCCATGCGCCCGGGCGAGTACGACGCAATGTTGGCCGAAGGGTTCACCCCGACGGGCGTGCGGTCGTTCCTCGCCGACCTCGGGTTGCGCATCGCCGAACTCGACCCAGTGATGACGTGGCTGCCCGGCGCCGAGGCACCGGTCGGCATGCACCAAGTCGACGACGTGCTCGCCATCGCCGCCGCAGTTGAGCCCGACTGCGTGAGCGTGCTCGTGCCGGTGGGGGCAACACTGCACCTCGACGAGGCCACCGTGGCCTTCGCTGCGCTGTGCGATCGCGGTCGCGACGCGGGCGTCCGCATGGCGATCGAGTTCTTCGCGTGGTCGCCGCTCGACACGCTGCTGGACACCTGGACCATCGTCCGCGACGCCGGCCGGGCCAATGGCGGGATGATCCTCGACACCTGGCACCACGCCCGGCGCGGCGGAACCGTGGACGATCTCCGACTCGTCGATCTGTCGAGGGTGTGGGGCGTGCAGATCGCCGATGCCCCGCGTGCACCGGTCGTCGTCGACCTCGCCGCCGAAAGCCGCGATCATCGACGATGGCCGGGTGCAGGTGACCTCCCGCTGGCCGAGATCGTCCACGTCCTCCGCAATGGTGGCTGCACGGCGCCGCTCGGCATCGAGGTCTTCGGAGCGGCGACGGACGAGGCCACTGCAACTGCGCGCGCTCGTCTCGCTTACGCGTCGCTCTTGCCCTGCACCGGCTGGTAGTGCAGCCCTAGAGTCCGGGCCGCGTCGCGGCGGCGCCGACAGGGGGACGATCACATGCGCAACCACCGGACGATCCTCGAAGGGTTGTGGTTCGGCGAGGGTCCGCGATGGCACGACGACGCGTTGTACTTCAGCGACATGCACGGCCATCGCGTGGTTCGCACCGATCTCGACGGCAACGCAACCACGGTGGTCGAACTGGCCCACGACGAACCGTCCGGGCTCGGGTGGCTGCCCGACGGCCGGTTGCTCGTCGTCGCCATGGAAACCCAACGACTGCATCGCCTCGAGGCCGATGGCACACTCGTCGAGCACGCCGATCTGTCCGGCATCGCGCGCGGCGACATCAACGACATGATCGTGTCGGCCGACGGCACCGCGTACGTCGGCGACATGGGTTCGAAGATCCACGAACCTGATTCTCCTCGTAGACCGGGCCAGACCATCCGTGTCACCCCCGATGGTCACGTGTCGTGCGCGGCCGATGATCTTGCATCACCGAACGGCCACATCATCACCGCTGATGGCTGCACGTTGATCGTGGCCGAGAGCAGTGGCGGCCGCCTCACCGCGTTCGACATCGCGACCGACGGCACGCTCGACCACCGCCGGCTCTACGCACCGCTGGTCCCGGAGAACCCGGCGCTCTCCTTTGCACCACCCGACGGCGTGTGCCTCGATGCGGCGGGCGCCGTGTGGGTAGCCGACCCGATCGGCGCTCGCGTGTTCCGCGTGCTGCCCGGCGGCGTCGTCACCGATTCACACACCTTCGACGACGTGATCCCCGTGGCCTGCGTGCTCGGCGGTGCCGACCGACGCACGCTGCTCGTGTGCGTCGCAGCCAGCTGGAAGCGCGAAACCGTCCGTGAAGCACCACGGGCTCGCATCGACGCCTTCGATGTCGACATCCCCGGTTCGGGACGCCCCTGACCCCCCCCAGACCCACCGGCGAAATCGCGTGGAGCCACACCAGCTGTGCACGACCGCGTGATCTTCCTTCACGAAGGCCGCACTGATGACGTCTTCTCAGATCTCGCGGGTCTGCGTGGGGAGCCACGAAGTCTGAGAAGCTGGGTGGATGGACGATCCTGCACTTCTCGTTCGTGGCGCGTCGCCGTACGTGGCCGATCTCTCCGAGCCCGATCTGCTCCATGCGGCCTTCGTCCGATCACCCTTCGCGCACGCCCGCATCCTCACGATCGACTCGGTGGAGGCGACGCTCCAACCGGGCGTCGCGGCGGTGCTCACCGCCGCGGATCTCGCTCTGGTGCCGGTGCCCGGCTTCGACGCGTTCGCCGCGGGGTTCGCTCGTGCGCCCCTCGCCGAGTCGGTGGTGCGCTTCGCCGGTGAACCCGTGGCCATCGTGCTCGCGTCGTCGGCGGCCGCGGCGGTCGACGCGGCAAGCCTGGTCGACGTGCGCTATGAACCGATGCCACACGTGCTCGACCCGCTCGCCGCTCTCAAGGCGGACGCCCCGCTGCTGTTCCCCGCCCTCGGGTCGAACCAGGCGTTCGCAACGCACCTGGGCGGCAGCCCCGCTGACGCGCTCGAAGGCGCCGACGTCATCATCCACACCCGCCACGTCATCCCACGTGTCGCTCCGGTTCCAATGGAGCCGAACGGCATCCTGATCGTGCCTCGCGGCGGCGCCATCACGGTGTGGGCCAGCACGCAGGGCGTGCACACGTTGCGCGATGCGCTCGCCGCGACCTTGGGTCTCGCGTCGATCGACGTGCGCGTCATCTCGCCCGCGGTCGGCGGGGCGTTCGGCGCGAAGTACCACGTCCACACCGACCTGCTCGTCGTGGCCGCAGCGGCGATCCACGTCGGGCGCGCCACGAGGTGGATCGAGACGCGAACCGAGCATCTGCACGGCGCGTCCCACGGACGCGGCCAGCAGCAGGACATCTCGATGGGGTTCCGAAACGACGGCACCATCGTCGGACTCGCGGCCACGCTCACCGCCGACGGCGGCGCGTACCCGGGCCTCGGCGCGATCATGCCGAACGCCACCGCCGCGATGGCGTGCGGTCCATACCGGCTGCGGCGGATCGCGGTCGACGCCCGCGGCGCAGTCACGAACACCAGCCCCACCATCGCCTATCGCGGCGCCGGGCGTCCCGAAGCCACGGCGATGCTCGAGTTCACGATCGACCGCGCCGCGCACCGCCTCGGCATCGACCCGATCGAACTGCGACTCAGGAACGTGCTCCGTCCCGACGAACTGCCTTACACCACGGCCACCGGAGTCGAGATCGACTCGGGTGACTATCCGGCGGTGCTCGCGCTCGCGCGCGAACGCATCGGTTACGACGATGTGCGGGCGGCCCAAGAACGCGACCGCTACCGGCCCTTGCACGAGCGCCGTCTCATCACCGGCGTGGGAGTCGGGCTCTATCTCGACATCACACCCTTCCGACTCGTCACAGAGTTCGCCTCGGTTACCGTTCGGCCGGGCCACGACACGACCGGCATGCCCGAGATCGAGTTGCGCGCCGGCACGTTGTCGCACGGTCAGAACCATCGAGCAACCTATGGCGCGATCGCCGAGCGGGTGCTGCACATTCCGCGCGAGCGCTGCCGGCTCGAAGATCGCGACACGTCGCTCGTGCCACGCGGTATCGGTTCTGCGAGTGCGCGATCGGTGCAGATCGCCGGCAGCGCGATTCACGAAGCAGCAATCGTGGTACGAGACCGTGCCTGTCAGGTCGCGGCCGACCTGCTCGAGGCCCGCGTCGACGACATCGAGCTCACGACCAACGGGTTCAACGTGCGCGGCGCGCCGTCATCCACCATCGCCTGGGCCGACGTCCTCCGCGCGACCGGGCCGATCGCCCACGAGCACGACTGGACCCAGTCCGGCTCGACGATCCCGTTCGGTGTGCACGCGGCCACGGTCACCCTCGATCGCGAGACCGGCGCACTCGAGTTGATGCGCTTCGTCGCGGTCGATGATTGCGG
>WLNW01000146.1 GCA_009699605.1 Actinomycetota bacterium
CTTCTTCGGCGGCGCAGTGAACTCCCGCTACACGAGTGCGGCCAGCAGCATCGGCTGAGCCGAATCACCAGTCGGGCCGTGCAGCGTGCAGCACTGGGCGAGATGCCTCATGCGCTCACCACTCGTTCCGACGACGGCAGATTCAATCGGTGGACACACCACCGGGTTCGCGGCGTGTGGCTTGGCAGGCCGAGTTCGTGGGCCGTCAGTCGGGGCGGGTACGCAGGACGCACCGCACCGCAGTGCCCTTGCCGGGAGCGCTGAGGATGTCGAGCGTGGCCCCGACGCTGGCCGCGCGTTCGCGCATGCCGATCATCCCGTAGGAATCGAGCCGACCAGCGCCACCGGTTGGGAAGCCCTCGCCGTCATCGACGATTTCAAGGCTCGCACTTTGGCCGTCGTATCGCCAGTTGATCTCGACTCGCTGCGCCTTTGAATGGCGTTCGACGTTGACGAGCGCCTCCTGCGCGATGCGCCACATCTCGCGCTCTTGCAGGATGGGGAGACGGGCGCCGCGATCGGCGGAGAGCGTGAACACGATCGTCGTGCGCTCATGCAGTCGCTTTACGAACGCCTCGATGGTGTCCGCGATGTCAGTGGCCTCGGAGACGTTGGTCCGAAGGTCATAGAGGGTGTCGCGCACTTCGCCGATTACGCCGCGGACGTCATTGCGCAGCTGCGCGAGTTCCGAACCGACGACTTCGCCCTTCGCGTCGCGCGCAACGATGCGGTCGAGCTCGAACGCGAGGTACGCCAGAGACTGGCCGAGACGATCGTGGAGATCGCGTGCGATCCTCGTGCGCTCCTCGTCGGCTCCGACGGTACGCAGGCGACTGAACCAACGGGCATTGTCGATCGCGAGCGCGACCGGCTCGATGAACCCGTTGAGCATCTCGATGTCGCGCCGCGAGAAATGGTTCGGGACGCGGTGTTCGATCGCCAGGAGCCCGATCACGGCGCCGCGCGCCGGGAGCACCGTGTAGATGCCGCAACCGGCACTCGACGAGAGCCCGACCGCGTTGTCGGCCGACAGGTCGGCCACCTCGACCAGCTGGTTCCTGGCGAGAGCGCGCTTCAGCGCGGACGGCAGTTCAGTGGGCCCCAGCCGAGAAGGCATGGTGACGCCCTCGCTCCGCAACACCTGCCACTGGGCGTCGGTGTCGTCGAAAAGCAGGATTGCGACGGCGCTGAAGCCGACCAGGCCACGGAGGCGGGTGACGGTGGTGTCGAGCACCTCGTTCATGTCGAGCGAGGCCGGCAGCGACTGGGCGACTCGGTGTAGCGAGAAGAGCAACGCGTTCGCGTCGGATAACCGCGTCAGGCGATCGAGCGCCAACGAGCGCTCGCGGTCAGCCTCGCCGGAGATCCGACGCGTGTAGCCGGCGATTACCGCGACGAGCAGCATGATGGCCGTCCACTGGACCGTCACCTTGATGTCGCGTTCGCCATATTCGGGTTGGAGCGCGAACGGGATGCCGATGGCGAGCGACGCGGCGGCTCCGACGCGCAACGCGAACGCGTAACCGCGAGCGAACCCGGCAACGATCACGGCAGTCGCGAGGGAGAAGACGAAGGGGGAGTCCCAGAAGCCGGTGAGGGTGACTGCGGCAACGTGCAGTGCGATCTCGCCGACCACCACGGTCAGGCTCTGGATGTTGCCGAGGTAGCGCACGGGCGTGATGGTGCGGAAGGAGGTGTAGGCGATGATCGCCATGCACCAGCCGACGACCCACCAGTCGGCATTTGCGAAGGCCGGTCCGGCCAGTGCGACCGACACCGTGGTGGTGCCCCAGCGGATCACGAGCAGGGCCGGCCCGAACGGGCGCACGCGGTCGCCCTGGTCGAGGATCGCGACGCCGTCATCCGAGTCGTAGCCGTCGCTCGCCCGGCCGATGCGCGCGAGCGGCTGCAGCCACGACGACCGCCGATGGGAGGAGTGGTGGGAACCCGGGAGCATCGCCGAGTTGTCCCGACGGCGGTCTTGTGGGGTCAGCATGTCGATGAGAGCACCTCGGAGCAACGTGTGCCCGCGCACACGACTCGCTCCTATCGGCGTATTTCTATCGCTTCTTATGATCCATGGTCCGTTTGGCCCAGATCGATCGGACTGCGAACCGCCGTCCGTCGCGGCGCGGTTCGGGCCCCTCAGCGCTCGACGACGGCGTTCTGCATCGTTGTCTCGCCCCACGTGGGCAACGCCACGAGGTGCAGGTTCCCGAGGCCACCACACACGACCACGAGGAACTGGTCGGGGCGTTCGTGCATGAACACGCGTCCACCTGCGCCGATTCGTCCCTTCGAGTCGAGGAGCTCGATCGCCTCGGTTGGCCATGCTTCGATCGGCATCCACGCCTGCTCCAGCAGGCTGGCTTGCAGGTCACGAACGTCGGGGAACTCGTGCCCAAGTCGCTCGGCCCACATAGGGTTGACGAGCAGCATCGTCTGCCCGCGCGTCGGCGGACCGTGGAACGCGTTGCCGAGCGGCGTCGCAATGGATTTGGCGATCAGGCGGACCAACGCGAGCGCATCGGTGGTGTTGCCGTCCGCGAACGCGTGCGTACCTTTGGACGCGTGCGCATGCACCACCTCGTCGGCCAGGGCGAACCCGTGCTGCTCGGCGAGCGTCGGCCACGGCGAACGCTCCTCCCACTCGGCGAAGCACAGACCCGTGACGCGCGCCGGCTGGCCGAACACGCTCTTTGAGGTAGCTCCCACGCGCATCCCGCCGATGTTGCGTAGCGCGAGTTGCACCGCTCGTCCCACGGTCATCGAGCCGCGCCCCGCGGCGCCGCCCAGGCAACCCGAGTCGAAGTCGAAGCCGAGTTCTCGCCGGCGCGGGCCGTTCACGACGAGCGCGCTGATCGCACTCGAAGTCGTGGTCGTGAGCCCGACGAGGTTGTGGTCGGGTTGAGCGACTGCCCGGATGGCGGCGATCACATAGGGGAACGCCTCGGGTGCGACCCCTGCCATGGCCGCGTTCACGGCCAGCTTCTCCACCGTTGCCTCGCCGCGGTTGGGGGGAAGCAGCGCCACGATGTGGCCAAGCGGCAACGAGGCGGCAGCGGCGAGCTCGAGCACACGAGGTTCGGTCGCGGGCAGCAAGGGCAACCCGTCGCCCCATCCCTCGCGCAGCGACAGCTCGAAGAGCGCGAGGGGATCGTCGTCGATCTCGAGACGACGGCTACGCAACGCCGAGAAGCTCAAGGAGCCGGGGGTAGGCGGCGACGGCAATGGCATGCACCTCCTCGGCGGGAAGTCCTTCGAGCGGATATGGCAGGACAAGACGCCCGAGGTCGGCGTGGCCTTCGAGGGCGGCGATGCGCGAGGCGATGGTCGCGAACTCTTCGGTGACCACGACGACCGCCGGCAATCCGAGCGACGCGACAGTCACGGTGTCGTGGACACTCCACGACGTGCACGATCCTCAATTGCCGAGCCCGATGACCGCGCAATCGACCAGTCGGCTCCATGCGGCGAGGTCGGTGCGCATCTGCTCGCCCGCGCCGCTTACGCGAGCATCGACCACGAAGCGTTGGATCGCCGCACCATCGCGGCGAAACAACGATTCCCAGGCATCGAGCACGATCTCGTAGCACCGCCACGACCGGTCGAGCCGTAGCCCAACGGTTAGACCTTGCAGCCCGCCATTGAGGCGCGGCGGCACCCATGAGTCGCCGGCGGCGGGCGGCGCGGTCGGGTCGAGTATGACAAGGCGGCCCATGACCGGCAGCTCAGGCGGGTCGGTAGCGCAGAAGGGTCATGCCATCGTCGCCGTGGTCGAACACCGGCTGGACGCGCATACCTACACGCACGTCCTCGGGCGCGACATCGACCAGGTTGGTGGTGAATCGCACGCCTTCGGCGAGTTCGACGATCGTGATGATCTGTGGCACCTCGTCGACAAACGGCGGAGCCGTTGCCTGTCGGGCCACGGTGAAGGTGTACACCGTGGCTGCACCGTCGACGACCTGAAAGACCAGCTGATCACTGAGGCACTTCGAGCAGCGGCTGCGCGGGTAGTGCACCCAGTGGTCACAGGCGCGGCAGCGTTGCACGACGATTCGTTCGTCGCGCAACGCATCCCAGTAAGGCTGCGACGTGGGCGTCGGCCTCGGACGTGGTTTCGGGACCGTGTCGCTCATGTCATGCTCCTTGGACGATGAGCGCCGCTTGCTCGCTCATGATGCCGCCCGTGCCCGTGATGTACGCCGTGTCGTGCTTGCGCACCTGGCGGTTGCCGCACTCGCCGCGGATCTGTCGCGTGGCTTCGAGCACCATCGACAAACCGCCGGCGAATCCAGGCTGGCCCATTCCCAGCATGCCGCCGTGGGTGTTCACCGGGAACGAACCCTTGTACGAGAGGTCGTTGCGGCGCACGAGGTCGAGCCCGCCGCCCGGATCGCAGAATCCCGATTGCTCGATGGTGAGCAGCACGGTGATTGTGTAGCAGTCGTACAGCTGCAGCATGTCGATGTCGGAGCGGTCGATGCCGCTCATCGCGAACGCACGATCGGCGACATAGGAGATCGGCGTGCGCGGAATCTCGTCGACGGAGTACGTGGGCGTCTTGTGGGCGAGGTGCTCGCCGCAACCGGTGAGGAACACTGGGCGCTTCGGGCACCGCTGCGCACGCGCCTTGCTCGCAAGCACGACCGAGCCACCGCCGTGGCAGAGCATCACGATCTCGAGGATGTGTAGTGGGTCGGCGATGAGGCGACTCGCAAGGACGTCCTCGGGGGTGATCGGTTTACCGAAGAAGGCGGCATTGGGGTTCATGCACGCGCTGGTGCGTTGGTCGGCCGCGATCTTGGCGCGGGCGAGGTGGTCGGCCGGTTCGTTCCCGTACAGCGCGTGATAGCGCGAGGCGTAGAACGCGAACCCGACGTTCGGTGGAATGTCGCCGTAGGGCACCTCGAATTCGGACTGCGGCGAGCCCCAGGTCCAGCTCGACGCGTTCACCGTGCGGGCGCGCTCCTGCGGTGAAGCGCTCGGCAACTCGGGTTTGGGTCGACCGGTGCAGGTGACCACGACGACGTCGCATATGCCGAGCTCGATCGCGGCTGCGGCACGCCAAACTGCGGCAACCGCTGATGCGCCGCCGAGGTCGACCCGCTCGGCGTAATCGAGCGACCACCCGCAGTACTCCGCGATCGTGGCGGGGTGGAACATCGCCGACTCGCTCACATCGCCCACGCACACGATGCCGTTCACCTCGCTCGACGCAATGCCGGCATCGGCCAAAGCACGGCTCGACAGGTCGGCCCATTGTTCGAGCGAGAACTGACGAGTTCCCGAGTACACCCGCTCCGACGGGTAGTCGGCCACCCCGACTATCGCCGCTTCGCCCCGCAACCCCATCGTTGCCCCCCTCCGACGAGAACGTTCTAGTGCGAGAATCGCGGCGGGCGAAAATGGGGGGAACCATGAGCAGGCTCGCAGGCAAGGTCGCGATCGTCACCGGGGGCGCTCGCGGCACCGGCGCCGGCATCGTCGAAGCATTCGTCGAGGCAGGAGCGACGGTGATTATCGCCGACGTGCTCGACGATCGCGGTCAGGTAACCGCAGTCGCGACGAACAGTGCGTACCGGCACCTCGATGTCACAGACGAGGCTGCGTGGATCGCACTCGTCGATCATGTCCGGTCGGTGCACGGGCGACTCGACGTGCTGGTCAACAATGCGGCCATCTTGCACTTGCAGGCACTCGTCGACACGAGCGTCGAGGACTTCGATCGGGTACTGCGCGTGAACACCATCGGACCGTTCCTCGGCATCAAGGCGTGCCTGCCGCTACTGATCGACAGCGGCGGCGGATCCATCGTCAACATCGGTTCGGTCGACTCGATATCGGGCACCCCGTGCACTTCGGCGTATACGTCCTCGAAATTCGCGCTGCGCGGGCTGACCAAGGTCGTGGCGATCGAGCACGGCAAGCACAACATCCGGTGCAACATCGTGTGTCCCGGCGGGGGCAGCGCCGAGATGGTCATGGAAGCATTCGCGCGGACCGGGGCCGCGTTTCCCGCAGGGGAAGCAGCTCGCCGCGAGGTGTCGGTTGACTCCGGCGCAAAGGTGCCACCACCCGATCGGCCGATCGCGCGACGAGGAACCGCCGCCGACTTTGCGATGGCAGCGGTGTACTTCGCCAGCGATGAGTCGAGCTTCTGTTCCGGCACCGAGCTCGTGATCGACGGCGGCTTCCACTCGGGCCAGTTCGTTGACGTTCCCGGATTGTGGATGCGGCAATGACCCGCGATCAACGGCGCGTGCTCAGCGCATGGGCACGCGCACCGAGGCGGCGCCGTACGCGGTGGGCGCACCGCCCAGTTGGTTGTGCATCTCGAACGAGATCTCGACGGCGCAATCGTGCTCGCGGGGGACCACCCGCTCGACGATGGCGCGCACCCGATGGGTGTCGCCGACGTAGTTGTTCTCCCGCTGTCGGAAGCTGATCCACTCGAGATGGCCGGCATCGCCCATCCAGTCGGTGAGCAGCTGCGCGGCCCATACGAGCCTCGTGTGGGAGTAGTCGTAGGCGGAGATGTGCCCCTGTTGTTGTGCGTAGGCCTCGTCCCAGTGAAGCCGTTCGCGCGCATCCCACGCGTTGGTATCGGTGCGGTCGTAGAAACCGGGGCGTTTCGCCCGATTGCGCAGGGCGAGCTCGAGCGGTTCCACATCGAATGGCCCTGCACCCACGCCGCCGCGGTACGCCACGAGATCGGTGACCGTGAGCGGACCTTTCACGAGCGGGCCGATTCGTTCGAGCGGTGCGATGTCGTGGTACCGACGCGGCGTTGCCCCGCGACGCGACCACGCCGCGATGTCGCGTTCGATCGCGTCGATCTCGGCGTCGGTGTAATGCGCCTTGTCGCGAGGCGCGGGTGTCGCCCGATGATCGAGGTGGTACCGACGCTGCCGCTCGTGGGTGGCATGAAGCGTGCTGCCGTTCGTATAGCGCGATGCCACGGTGACCGCGACCGACAGCGCATGACCATCGGGTCGGGTCACCTCACCCAGCGTGTCGGTCCGTGTCAGGCGCGCACCCGGCCGCACCGGCGCATGGAAGTGCCAGGTGTCGAGGAGTACTTCGACGTGGGCGCCGCGCAGCAGGTGCAGCGCTTCGGGTTCGGCGATGGGTGCGTCGGGTGCGTCGGTCCCCGTGGCGAGCGGGAACAACGGGGGTGCGATGAGGCCGCCGTGTACGGAGCGGCCCGCCGCCTCAGGATCGCAATACAGCGGGTTGTCGTCGCCGGTCGACCGGGCGAAATTGCGGATGGTGTCAATGGTCGCGTACTCGACGTGGGGCCGCGCCGGCACCGCGAGCCGTATGCCCACCAATGCGCGCAGCGCGTCGAGTTCGGCGTCGCTGATCATTGGCCGGCCGTCGCCCAGCCGCGACGCAGGGCGGGCAGTACTTCGGCGCCGACGACTGCGATCTGCTCGCGAGCCACACGAGGGTCGAGCCCCGCGACGTGTACGCGGAGGTTGAGCGCGTCGGCGCGCGTGTGCGCGATCTTTTCGAGAAGGCCTTCGATGAGTGCATGAGGATCGTCACCGTGCAACAAGCCTTCGCCGCGCGGGGGTGGGCTGTCGGTCGGCGCTGATCCGCCACGGGCCTCAGTCGCTTCGCGATAGTGCCCCAGCTGCTGATCGATCAGCGCCCACGGTGGTTGGCCGAGCCAGACGCGAGCGATCACCACGTGGGGGCCGGTACCGCCCGCATCGCGGTAGCGGTCGACGAGGCGTCGCGTCGCGTCATCGTCGAGCAACGAGCTGCCGATGATGCCGAGGTCGAGTGCTGCGGCACGGCGCACCGCGGTTGCGCTCATGGCTGCACTCAAGAGCGGCAGGCCACGCTCGTGCACGCGAGCGATCGCGCGATCGCCCGCCAACGGGTGCGGTGGCGTCGCGGGCCGAAGCAACCTCGCTACTTCGCGCAGCTCGGCGTCGAAGCGAGCCGCGCGCTCATCGAACGGCACGTTCATCGCGGCGAAGTCGGTTGCGTTCCCACCCGATCCGAATCCGGCACCGACCCGGCCCGGGAACCGCGCGTCGAGCCAGGCCAGCTCCTCGGCGACCACGGCGGCGCGTCGGAAGGGCAGTAGCAAGGGGCACGGTGCCACCCAGCCGTGGGGCATCGCGCCCAGGAGCCAGCCGGCGATCTGCAACGGGTTCGGGATCTGGCCCCACGCTCCCCCGTGCCGCTCGCTGAGCATCACGCCCGTGAATCCTGAGGCGACGGCGAGCGCGGCCTGTGTGGTCAGCTCGTCGAGAACTTGGGTGGGGTCGTCGAGCCGCGGCGGGTACAGGCGCAGCGAGATCGACCCGGTTGCGAACGGTGGCGACATGATCGTCCCGCAGTATTGCCTAGGCCGCGACCCTGGCGACGACCGGTGCGGTCAGAGGGATGCGTACCTCCATGCCGTCGCGCGCGATGCCCGAGTGTTCGGGCACCCAGCCGATGCCCGACAGGCACGCCAGTTCGGGCAGGGTCACGGGGGCATCGCTGTTGTCGAAGGCGGCGAGCGTGAGTACGACGAAATCGCCTGCGCTCGCGACCTGCAGCTGGACGAGCTCGCACTTCAACGCGGACGATGCGA
>WLNW01000147.1 GCA_009699605.1 Actinomycetota bacterium
ACCGCGAGCGCCACGGCCCACGCGGGCACGACGTCGTCCTCCCACAGCAGCACCGCTGCGAGCATGGCTGCTCCGGCGAGCAAGCTCGACGCGTCGGGGCTCGTGGTGGCCGACGCGAAGATGACCGACGGCGAGACGATGAGCAAAGAAAGCAACGATGCCTGCGTCAACGGACTTGCGCGGCGGTGCACCAGGAGTCGCCACACCAGCCATAGCGCAGCGCTGAGCCACAGCGCCCCCACGGCACGGGCCGCGGTGAGCGTGCTGTCGACCCCGGTGACCCCCTTGACGACTTTGGCCAGCACACCGGTCACGAAGTAGTAAGGCGGCGGGTGCACGTACGCGGTGTTGTACCCACGCTCTTGGAAGACCGCGGGGTCGAGCGGCGCCGGGGTGTCGCATGCCGGCAGGGTGATCGGGGCGTCGATGCCGCGGCACACCTCGTCGCGCAGCGCGTCCTGGCCGATGCGCTCGCCCAGCGCGACCACGTGGCCACTCGGCGCCTTGTACACGTAGTCGAGGTGCTGCAACTCATCGATCGGCGACAGCAGTGGGTACTTGTTCACATGCAGTCCGACGACCACGAACGCGAGCACGATGCAAAAGAGAAGCGCGCCGCGATCGCGCATGGAGGGAGTGGTCACCCGTGCGCTCCAGGAGACGGAACGCCGGTCACCACGAAGTTGTACGCGAAGAGGGAGCGGCGAAGGTTGCCCACGCGATGCAACAACCGGCAGAGGGCAACATTGCGGACGAACGGTGCCGGGATCGCGCCCCTGATATCGACCACGTCGAACCCGGCGGCGGCGAACAGTTCGAGCACGGACTTTTCGGTGTAGAAGCGAAGGTGCGTGCTGTCGAGGATGCCGCGGTCGGTGTAGCGGAAGCGGCCCGCCAACACCTGCAGGCGCACAGCCCAGTTCGAGAAGTTGGGGATGCTCACCACCAGCGCACCCTCGTCGCGTAGATTGCCGCGCAGCCGGCGGAGCACCGCCACGGGATCGGCGATGTGTTCCAACGTGTCGCCGAAGAGCAGAACGTCGTACGGGCCGTCGAGCTGATCGGCATCGACCGCCTGCAGGTCGCCGACCCACACGCGACGACAGACCTCGCGAGCTCGTTGCGCGGCGTCGGGGTCGAGTTCGAGTCCGTCGACAACCATGCCGGCGGAGGTCAGCACACGAGCGAAGTAGCCCGACGACACCCCACCCTCGAGCACCACGGCGTTCGGCGGCGCGCACGCCAAGACAGCCGAAGCCAGAAGATGATGGCCTCGATAGGGCACCGTCTGAAGACCCACATAACCGTGCGCGTCAGGTTGCGCGGCGTTGGTCAGCAGGGTCAGCGCGCGCTCGAAGGTCGGCCGATCGATCGCCGACGACGCGCCGCTGGCAGGCCTGATCTCCGGGGAGCTCATACGCGCGGTTCGCCGTCGAGCCGGTTGCGGAGGAACGTGATCTCCTCGGCAAGGATCTCAGAGCGCTCGGTGAGGCGAGAGATGTGCATCGAAAGGTTCATGCACACGAAGAGGAGGAACAGAATCGCTCCGGTGAAGATCAGCGTGGGCCCGTAGCGCACGCCAATGTCGTTGGCCACGTTGTCGATGAGCGGGCGGGCAACCGAGAGCACGATGCCGAGCAGCCCGACACCGATCCACAGCAACGCGAAGTTCTCGCCGAGCTTGCGGCGACGAACGAACTCGATCACCACGGCGACGTTGATGACCGCGATCGCCGATACGAAGACCACGAGCTTCCAGGTCATTGTCTCCCTCTCATTGCCGTCTTCTCATTGCACACCTCGTTGCATCACCGGGCGCCGGACACGATGCAGCAACACCACGAGGATCACCCGGGTCAGATGGAAGAGACTCCGGAAGTGCCCCGACGACGGCGTGCCGCCGAGCCGCTCGCGCATGGCCACCGAGATCTCGACCACCCGCAAACCGCGATCCCCGGCGATGAGGAGGGTCTCGACGGTGTCGCTCAGGTACGCGCTGGGATAGATGGGTGCGAGAACCTCGATCGCGGCCGGGCCAAAGGCGCGGAACCCGCTCGTGGTGTCGGAGATGTGGGTCTCCGAGCGGCGTGACACGAGCCGTGAGAGCAGCCGCATGCTCAACCGGCGCAACGTCGACACCTCGTAGCCGGCCGACGTGCGCGCATAACCCTCGGCAAAGCGTGAGCCGATGACGAGATCGGCCTGCTGGTCGTCGAGCTGGGCCAGCAACCGCGCGGCCTCACTCGGGAGGTGCTGGCCGTCGGCATCGATCTGAACGACCCGCGAGTAGCCCTGGCGTGACGCGTACCGCATGCCCGTACGGATGGCCCCCCCGACGCCGAGGTTGAACGGGTGGCTCAGCACCTGCGCCCCGGCGGCACGAGCGACGCGCGCCGTCGCATCGGTCGAACCATCATCGACCACTACGACATCGGCGCGCAGCGCGGCGATCACGTCAGCAATGACACGACCGACGGTCTCGGCCTCGTTGAGGGCCGGGATGATGACGAGCAAATCGGACAGCGCAACCCTCCCTCGGGACCAGCGAACACTAGTCGAGGGTACGCTCACGCTCCCATGACCGGGCCCACTGTCACCGTCGTTACCGTTGCCTACGGTGCAGAGCCCTGGCTCGAGCGTTCCGTCATGGCATCGCTCGACTCGACCGACGTCGCCGTCGACGTCATTTTGGTCGATAACGGCTGCACCGACGGCGCCGTGCAACGCCTGCGCGATCATCCGCTCGTCACCGTGGTGAGCGACGGCACCAACAGCGGTTTCGCCGGAGGTTGCAACGCAGGCGCGCAGGTCGCGACCGGAACGTACCTCGCGCTGGTCAACCCCGACGCGATCGTCTCGCACGACGCGCTCGCGAAGCTCGTCGCCGTCGCAGCACGCGACGAGGTGGGCATCGCCACGGCAAGCGTGCGGCTCGCTGATCGTCCGGAACTGCTCAACGCCGCCGGTCTGGCACTGCACTTTCTCGGGGTCAGCTGGGCCGGCCACTTCGAGGAACCAGCCACCGACCATGGCACCGAGCGCGAGGTCGCCGGGGCCAGCGGCGCGGGGATGCTCATGCGACGCGACCGGTGGAACGCACTCGGCGGGCTCTGCGCCGAGTTCTTCGCGTACTACGAGGACTGCGACCTCTCGATACGCGCACATCAGCGCGGCTGGCACGTGCGCTACGTGCCCGATGCAGTGATCGTCCACCGTTACGAGTTCAGCCGGAACAGCAACAAGTTCTTCCTCGTCGAACGCAACCGTGTGGTGATGGTGCTGTCGCTTTGGAACACGCGTTCGCTGGTGCTGCTCGCGCCGCTGTTGGTGATGCTGGAAGGTGCCGTGTTCGTCCTCGCGTTGCGCCAAGGCTGGTGGCGCGAGAAGGTTCGGTCGTGGTGGTGGGTGCTTCGTCATGCACGTTGGATCGCGCGTCGACGCGTCGCCATGCAAGCCGATCGAACCGAATCCGACCGAGTGCTCGTCCCCGTGATCGAGGACACGCTCGACCCGGGGAACTTCCCCCTACCGCCGGCGCTCGCGCCGCTGCAATTCCCGCTGCGCCTGTGGTGGCGCGTGGTGCGCCGCTTCCTCTGAGCTCGACCAAGGCCCGCTCACCTGCGCGGAGATCAGAATGCGGTGAGGCGAGCGACGAGCTCGGCCAGGGGTTCGCGAAAGTCGCGTAGCAGCGGCACTCCCGAGAGGCGCAGCGCGGCGTTGTCGAGCACCGAGTTGGCGGGGCGCGGCGCCGGGCGCGGTGGCACCAACGCCGCAGTAGCGATGGGCGAAACACGATCCGCGTCGAGCCCCGCCGCGGCCATGACGGCGCGCGCGAACTCGTACCACGACACTGCGCCCTGGTTCGTGACGTGGAAGACGCCCGGACGGCGATCGATCACGAGCCGCCGGATCATGGTGGCCAAATCGGCGGTGAAGGTGGGATGGCCGAACTGATCGTCGACGAATACGAGCTCGGGGTTCTGGGCCGCAATGCGGAGGATGGTCTTGACCATGTTGGCGCCACCGAAGCCACACACCCACGACGTGCGCACGATCGTCGCGTCGATGTCGAGCTCGCGCTCGCCCGCCAACTTCGATGCGCCATAGACCGACCGAGGCGCCGGTGTGTCCCATTCGTTGTACGGCGCAGACTTGGTGCCATCGAACACGTAGTCGGTGGAGATGTGGCACACGTGCGCGCCGACGCGCCGGGCGCCTTCGGCGACGTGACGCACCGCGAGCGCATTCGCCGCGAACGCGCGCTCGGGGTCGGCTTCGCACGCATCGACCGCGGTCCATGCGGCGCAGTGCACGATGGCCTGCGGACGCAACGTGGTGATGGCCCCGAGGACCTGATCGCGATCGGTGACGTCGAGCCGATCGTGAGCGAGAGCGGTCACCTCGTGGCGGGCGAACGCGGCGGACACATCCAGGCCGAGCTGACCACCTGCTCCGGTCACGAGGAGGTGCACGGTCAGCTCGCCGGCTTCGATATGGCGGCGCGTGCCTTGAGCGGCTCCCACCACCACCGGCTGTCGCGATACCAAGCCACCGTGGCCTCGAGGGCCTCGCCCAGCTCACGACGAGTCGACCAACCGAGGGCCTCGATCTTGGCGATGTCGACCGAGTAGCGGCGATCGTGACCAAGTCGGTCCTCGACGTAGTCAATCGACGACTCGTCGCGACCGCACAACGCCAGCAGCCGATCGGTCAGCTCACGATTAGTCACCTCGTTGCCGGCGCCGATGTTGTACACCTCGCCGATCACGCCCTTGCGGAACACAAGATCCACCGCCGCACAGTTGTCCTCGACGAAGCACCAGTCGCGAACGTTGAGCCCGTCGCCGTACAGCGGCACCTTGTGCCCATCGAGCAGGTTGGTGACGAACAGCGGAACGACCTTCTCGGGGAACTGGTACGGCCCGAAGTTGTTCGACGAACGCGTGACCACGACGGGGAGGCCGTAGGTCTCGTGGTAGGCCAGCGCGATCAGATCGCTGCCCGCCTTCGATGCCGAGTAGGGCGACCGCGGCGCCAACGGATCGGTCTCGCGAAAGCTGCCCTCGTCGATCGAGCCGTAGACCTCGTCGGTCGAGATGTGGAGGAACCGCTCGACTTCGGCGCGGCGGGCCTCGTCGCACATGACGTTGGTGCCGAGGCAGTTCGTGCGCACGAACTCGTCGGGGTTCACGATCGAGCGGTCGACGTGGCTCTCGGCCGCGAAGTGGATCACCGCGTCGTGCCCCGCAAGCGCAGCGCGCACGGCCTCGCGGTCGCAGATGTCGCCCCGGACAAACTTGAGCCGAGGGTTGTCGTACAGGTCCTTGAGGTTATCGAGGTTGCCCGCGTAGGTCAGCGCATCGAAGACCGTGATCTCGTCGTCGCTCGCGTCGAGCGCGAAGTGCACGTAGTTCGCACCGATGAAACCGGCCGCGCCGGTCACGAAGACACGCATATTGAAGCTCGCTCCCGTCAGGTTCGCAGGGCCGCGTGCGGCTGCCACTGCGGTTCTATTGCCGAACGTGTCGGGTTCGCACGGTCGCGTCCAGACAGCACCGGATCCACGACGCCCCAGTCGGCGGCGATCGCCGGATCGTCCCACGCCACGCCGAGCTCATCGGTGGGGTTGTAATACCCATCCACCAGATAAGTGATCGTCATGTCGGACAACGCGGCGAACCCGTGCGCCACACCCGGCGGGATGAAGACGCCGGTGTGATCGTGCGTACCATCGGCCCGGCGACCGATGTCGATCACCTGGGTCGCCCCGTCGGTGGATGACCCGGTGCGAAGATCGTGCAGCACTACGCGGCACGAACCGAAGGGCACGTACCAGTAGTCGGCCTGGTGCAGGTGGTAGTGCAAACCCACGATCGCGCCGGCCTGGCGATCGCCGCGGTTCGACTGGATCATCTCGCGGGCACCCGGCACCCATGCGCGCCGATAGGTCTCGACGAAGAATCCGCGAGCGTCACCGTGCACCACGGGCTCGACGATGTACACGCCGGCGATGGCGTCGGACGCCATGACGTTGGCCATCAGAAGACCTTCCTATTCCAGCTCGATGCGCGAATGGTCACCGAGCATCAGCCGCATCGCGCGAGGTCGGCTTTCGGAGTGCGTGACCTCGACATCGCGTCCGACCAAGGAGTCCGTTATGCGAGCGATGCCGATCAGGCGGCTGCGTTCGAGCACGACCGAATGATCGAGCTCGCTGTCGATAATTTCGCAGCCGGCGGCGATCGAGCTGTACGGACCGACATAGCTGTTGACGAGTCGGGTACCCGCACCGATGACCGCCGGGCCACGCACCCGTGAGTTAACGAGCGTCGCGCCGGGCTCGATGACAACCCGACCTTCGACCACCGACGTCTCGTCGACGATGCCCTCGTTCTTCGGGGTCAGCGTGTCGAGCACCAGGCGGTTGCACTCGAGAAGCGGATCCTTCTTGCCGGTGTCGATCCACCAGCCCACGAGCACCTCGTGGCGTACGCGATAGCCCTCGTCGATCAACCACTGGATGGCATCGGTGATCTCGAGCTCGCCGCGGGGCGAAGGCTCGATGGAACGCACCGCGAGGTTGATCGTCTTATCGAACAGGTAGACGCCAACAAGCGCGAGATCCGACGGTGGGAACTCGGGCTTCTCGACGAGCTTGACCACTTCGCCGTTGTCGTCGATCTGGGCGACACCGAACGACATGGGATTCGGCACGTGTGCGAGCAGGATCTGCGCGACCGGTGGCCGGTGGGCGTCGGCGAGCTGCAACGTTTGGGAGCTGCGGGCGCGGTCGGCTTCGAACTTCTCAACGAACTCGGTGAGGCCCTGCTCGAGCATGTTGTCGCCCAGGTACATCACGAAGTCGTCGTCGCCGAGGAAGTCAGCTGCGATCAGTACGCAGTGCGCGAGACCGAGCGGCGCTTCCTGGGGGATGTAGGTGACGTGCACGCCGAAGCGGCTGCCGTCGCCCACCGCGGCGATGATCTCGTCGCGGGTGTCACCCACGATGATCGCGATGTCGCGGATGCCCGCGGCGGCCAGGTCCTCGATGCCGTAGAAGAGGATGGGCTTGTTCGCGATCGGCACCAGTTGCTTGGCACTGGTGTGGGTGATCGGACGCAGACGTGTGCCCGCGCCGCCGGAGAGAATCAAGCCCTTCATCGGCCGACGATGCTAGCCGACGCGATCAGTAGGGCCACTGCCGTGGTCACCGAGCCGGCAGTGGCGACCGGCGCCGGGGGGCGGGGGCTCAATGCGCGGTAACGGGGCCGGTCGACCGGTCGTCCTCGGCCATCTCGGCCCGGCGGAGGATGCGCAGGAAGAACGCCCCCAGCACACAGGCCGCCACGAAGGACGCAATCATCGCCGCGAGCTCAACCCGCAGCAGCAGGTCATTGCCGAGCGCGGCGACACACACGAAGGCCACCATGCCGGCGAGCCAGCCGAGGGCCACCGCGTTCTGACCCTTCAGGGCGATCATGGCCTGGGCGAACGACATCGCCAAGATCATGAACCCCGTACCGAGCGCCAGCAGCCCGACGTCGACGTGGCCGAGTTGGACCTCGAACATCTTGCGCAGCACGTACGGGCCAACCGCGTACCCGGCCACGGTGCCCGCGGCCCCAATCGCCGCCACCGCTACCAGCAACTGTTCGAACGAACGCCGGAACTCATGGAAACGGCGTGCGCTGACGAGGCCCGACAGACGTGGCAGGAGCGCGGCTTGGACCGCCTGGAACAAGAACAACGGGATGCGGGCCACGATCACACCGTTGAACAGGCTCTTGACCTCGCCCTCTTGTCCGTCCTCGGCGAGCAGCTTGGCGCCGATCATCGCCGCGTTGATCAGGCTCATCGACAGCACCGAACCGGCAAGGAGCGCGCCGAGCGACGGGGTGAGCTCGCTCCACGGCGCAGCCGGACCGGGTTCCTGAGCGACTCGCCACGCCCGTTTTCCGACGGCGGCCACGGCAAAGAACGGCGCGAAACCGATCGCCAGGCCGTACCCGCCGGCGGCGCGATAGCCGACGAGAGCCAGCACGATTGCCACCAGCATGCGGGCGACGGCCTCGCCGCCGATATACACCGCGTAGGGCCCGAACTGGCCGCTGCCCGAGAGCGCGCCCCGAGCGAGGTGGCCCATCGCATAACCGACCACGCCGATGCACAACGCGACGAACAACGTCCAGTGACCGTCGAAAAGGTGGTCGGTGATGAGCCACGAGAAGGCGGCGAGCAGGCCGAGCACGATGCCGGTGAGGCCGGCACCCAACAGCGCGGCCTGCCGGATGAGCGGGCCGGCGCCGGTCTGGCGCATACGCCGCGCGGCGATCGCGCGGCTCACTTCCTGTTCGAGCGGTAGGAAGAAGCCCGGCCCGATGGTGAACATGACGCCCCAGATCGCGGCGAGCGTTGCCGCGGTTTGCTCGCCGAGCAGCTGCGCGGTGAGCACCTGGTACGCGTACGCGGCGAGGCCGGCGACCGCAAGGCCGGCACCGACTGCGACAGTTCCGCTCGGCAGCGGCCCGCTTCGCGGCGATGACG
>WLNW01000148.1 GCA_009699605.1 Actinomycetota bacterium
GGGTCGGCCGCGGAGGTCGTGCGCGAGATCGTTGGCGAGTCGGTGGATGGTGTGTCCTTCGGGCATCGCGTTCAAACGCTACAAAGCGGCGCACCAATTGACTGTTTCGAGCGAAGGTGGGGGCCCGAGCCGATGGCCGATCCGGAGAGGTCGCGGCAGAGGTCGCGGCCGAGGTCGCGGCCGAGGTTGCGGCCTTCGCGCACCGTCTCGATGACCTGACCCAGCGTTTCGACGCTCTGCTCGAGCGCCTCGGCGAGTCGATCGACTGAGCACGGTCACACCGCGATTCCGGGCTACGGGTTCACCGGCTCGCCACGCGCGTGCGATGATTCGCGGCCGGTACCCGGAGAGTGGTTCGGGGTGTCCTGGGAGGGTTCACATCATGGCGATCACCACGCGTTGGCGCACGGCTGCCGCGGTCCTGTCGATCGGGTTGGTCAGCGCAGCCTGCGGCACGAGTAAGGACGCGCCTTCGGCCACGGGTGGCCTCATTCCCGCTGCGCCGACGACCACCGACCCGCGCACTTACCAGGGCACCGACTTCTACGCCACGCCTCGGGCCGTGGCCGGCTCGTCCCACGGCGATCTCGTCTCCTATCAGGAGATCACGCTGCAGGGCCTGACCGGCGCGAAGGCCTGGCGCGTGTTGTACCGCTCGGTGTCGGTCAAGGACGAGAAGCCGATTGTCGTGTCGGGCATGATCATCGCCCCAGCCGACGAGGCCCGGGGCCAGCGGCCCATGGTCGCCTGGGCCCACAGCACGGTCGGCTCGGCCGACATCTGCGCCCCGTCGAAGAGCTTCAACGGCAAGCCGCTCACGAACGACCCCTCCGAGGCCGCGCTGATCGAGCAGTTGCAGTTCTTCGTCCGCCAGGGCTACGTAGTGGTCGCGACCGACTACGAGGGCCTGGGCACCGAAGGCCCCCACCCGTACCTCGTGGGCGAGAGCGAAGGCCGCAGCGTCCTCGACTCGTTGCTCGCCGCCCGCCAGATGACCCAGCTCAGCGCATCCGACACGGCCGTGATCTACGGGTTGTCCCAGGGCGGCCAGGCCGCGCTGTTCGCCGGCGAGCTCGCCCCCACCTGGGCCCCCGACCTCAAGGTCGTCGGGGTCGTGGCCGCAGCGCCCTTCTCCGAGGTCGACCTCCTGCTGACTAGCGCGGCCGGCGTCCCCGATGTCGCGGCGTACTACGTGCTCGGCGTGTACGGCCAGGTCGCGGGCAACGCAAAGCTCAGCTCCTCCCAAGTCCTCGACCCGGTTGCGTCGGCGCAGGGCTCGCTCGTGGAGTCGCAGTGCCTCGGTCAGATCCAGGGAAACTACAAGGCGCTCCTGTCGTCCAGCGGCAAGTCCACGTTCATGTCCACCAACCCGCTGACGCTGCCTGACTGGAAGACTCAACTCGCCTCGATCGTGCCTGGTCAGCGCATCACCGGTGCCCCGATCCTCGTGGTTCAGGGCAAGGCCGACACCACCATCCCGGCGGCGACCACGCAGACGTTGATCAAGCGCATCTGCGGCAAGGACCGCGTCCAGTACATCGAGTACGCGAACACCGGTCAGGGTGACACGATCAAGTCGGGCGACCGCGACATCCGTGCTTTCATCACGAACCGCATGGCCGGCGCACCATTCACCCCGGCGTGCTCGTAGCGGATCAGCACCGGTCCGGATGGGCCGCGAGACCCATCCGTCAGTGGCGCGGCATCGGTATCCTCGCTGGTCATGACCCGTCGACACCGGAGCCGCGCGTCGGTCGGCCTCCTGGCGGTCGTCCTGGCGGCCTCTCCGGCCTTCGGACTGGCTGAGCCGCCCTCGCCGGCCGCGCTGACGACGGCCGCCGAAGACGAACAGACGGCGGCCCGCACCCTGCTCGAATCGGCCGAGGCTCGCCTCGTTTCGCTCGAGCAGGAACGGGCCATCATCGAGGCCGACCACAGCACACTCGATGCGAACCAGCTGAAGCTCGCCCGCGAGCTCGAGTCGGCGCTGCGCGACACCCGCCAGTTCGCGGTCGAGGCGTACGTAGCTGGCGGTCCGCCAGCGTCGATCGGCGAGGTGCTCGCCGCGAATGACGTGGGCGACGCCATCTGGCGCTCCGAGGTGCTCGCCAGTCAGACCGCGCACGGGCTCGAGCGCGCTGGCGCGCTACGCGACCTGATGGGCCGGTCCGACAGCGCAGTGCGCCAGATCGCACTCCGCGGCGATCAGAACCGACGCAAGGTCGAAGCGGCGACGATCGACCGGTTCTTCGCCGCCATCGCCAGCAAGGCGGCGGAGCAACGCGTGGCCGCGGAGCGTGCCCCGGCCCCGCTGCGGGTCGACCAAGTCGCCACTGCCCCCGGTTCACTCGCCGAGGGCTGGGCCAGGCTGCGCAGCTGCGAGTCGTCGGGCAACTATCGAGCCCTCAGCCCCGGGGGGCTGTACCGCGGTGCGTACCAGTTCGACCTGCGCACATGGGAGGCCGTCGGTGGCACGGGCGACCCGATCGACGCCGCGCCCGCAGAGCAGGACCTCCGGGCCCAGATCCTCTACGACCGCCGGGGTCGTCAACCCTGGCCGTCGTGCGGACGATTCTTGCCCTGAGATCGACCCTGGGCGTCGCTAGCGCCCCGCGGCGGCGAGCGCGGCGACCACAGCCTCGGCGCTGGGGTTCACCAGGGCGACGGCGCCGATGACCACGGTGGGGACCGTCTCGTTGCCGTTCGCGGCGTCCCGGACCACCGCGGCGTGGGCCGGGTCGTCCCAGATGTTGTGCTTGCGCAACGTCACGTTCCGGCCTGCAAGTTCGCGTTCCAGGCGCGAGCAGAAGCCGCACCCCGGGCGCCAGTAGAAGTCGACCGCGGAGCTGGATGTCATTCTTTTTTGCCTTCCACCGAGGATGTGAGCTTCTGCCCTTCGAGCAGCAGGAGGCAAACAACGTCGCGATCGCTGTTCTTGTTCCACGACTCGGCGCTCGGCGCGAGGTGCAGGAAGTAATACTTTGACTGCTCGTAGGCGAGGCCGACGTAGGCGAGGAAGCCCTGAGCGCAGGCTTGGTTGGCGAATGTGGTGACCTTCGCCGGGTCGTACGCCTGGTCGGCTGGGGTCACCGAGGTCTTGAAGTACACCTCGTGGCTGTGGGGCTGATCGCACGGCACGCTCTTCACCGTGGTCACGAGGCCCGTGGTGAGATCGTTCTGATCGATGCAAGACCCCGGCGCCAGACTGAACACGGAGACGTTCGCGTCGACCCCGCTGGTCGGTGTGGGGTTCGAGGCTGCTCGGCTGGCGGTCGTGACGTCGGGGGTGGTCGGCGTGCGAGAGCGGTCGTCGTCCCCGCGGTCGATAAGGACGATCAGCGCGATCGCGATGAGGGTGATGAGGGTGATGACTGCACCACCGACCGCGTAGATCTTTCGTCGCGACGCGCCGGCCTGCCGGGTTCGCATCTCGCGTTGCGCGGCTCGCTCGCGCGCCACGGCCTCCCAATCGATGCGGCCGCGAGTTGTCTCACCGATGTCGCCGGGCTCGCCGTCGGACGTTACGTGGAACGCGGCCAGGATCTCGGCATCGGACTCCGCGGTACGAGTTGACGTGCCCGTCCCGCTCGCGACGCCGGAGGATCGCCCGGCGGCCGCGGACTCGGACCCCCCGAACGAGACGCGGCCGATGTCGCTCGCTCGGTCGAGCGCGTCAGGGTGCAGCTGCGGCGGATACCAATTTCCGTCGCTGGCGAGCCACCAGCCGGGGTCAGGTAACGAGTCCGTCATGATGAGGGAAACCTGCCGCTGTCGGGGAGACGAGCTCGAAGTCGCTCACGCGTCGACGAAGAACGCTCCGATGTCCTGGTCGAGCGTAGCCCGCACGTGAGCAGCCACGGATGAGCGCATGGTGGCACGTGTCGCGCCGAACGCCCGAAGGTTCAAGGTGGCGGCCAGCGCTGTGGCGCGTTCGAGGGCCGCGTCAACGACATCGGTGTCGACGACGGCATCGAGATATCCCGCGTCGAGTGCACCCTGCGGGTCGTAGATGGTGGCGAGTGCCGTGGCGGCGGTGACGTGCCGACGCGACAGCCGCTCGCGCGCAAGCTCGCCCGCGAAGATCGGGATGGGCATGCCAATAGCCACTTCGTTGAGCCCGATCTTGAACCCGCCGGCGCAGCCGATGCGCACGTCGGCGGCCATGAGCAGGATCGCGCCAGCGGCGAGGGCGTGGCCCGTGCACGCGATCACGACGGGGCGCTCGAACTCGTAGACGCGCATCGTGAGCAGCGCGCCCTCCTTCACGAGCGCGTGCACTGCGTCGGACCCGCCTTTGATCACCGAGAGATCGAACCCCGCGCAGAATCGACCTGGGCGGCCGCTCAGCACGACGGCTTTGGCCTCGGCCGCGGCGTGGTCGAGGGCTGCGTGCAACGCCGCGATGACGGAGTGGGACAGGGCATTGGCCTTGCCGTCGTCGATGGCGATGTGTGCGACATCGCCGACGATCGTAAACGTGACGTGGTCCGACATAGCGAGAGACGTTACTTCGCCGGGGAAGAGTCAGATCTCTTGGTCGTCTCGCTCGCGCTCGCGGCGATGGGCTGCGGTCGCATAACGATCGACCGCAGCCCGATCCTCTACCTGTGTGGCACCCCGGGGCAGGATCGCTTCAGGTTCATGTGGGACCACCTGGCCATCGGCGCGCTCAGATGTGTCGTGCTCACGCTGCTTGACGCGGGGCTCCAGCGTGCGATGGCGCGATCGGGACGCTGAGCGCCGACCGTCACCAATCCAGCGCCCGGACGAACGCGGTCGCCCAATCCTCGTAGCCCGCAGCGTTGGGATGGAAGCGATCCGGAGCCATCTTGCCGCCATAGGGCGCCTGGTAGGCCGCCTGCACGTCGGCGACGACCAACCCGTGCAGTGGCGCCTCGCGTCGGATCATGGTGTTGACCATTCGGCCGGCGACGCTGAGCGATCCGATCGGCAGCGTCGCGACCGCAACGGTCGGCACCCCTTCGAGCGCGGCGAACAGTCGGCGCAACGAGCCCGTGATTCGCTGGGCGTTCGGCGACCGCCTGAGGTCGTTCGAGCCGATCGAACAGGTCACCAACTGCACCCGCGGGCGAAGTGCGTCGAGCACGGGTAGCTGACGGCGGAGCACGTCGTCGATGCGGGCGCCCGACACCGAGATGTTGACCAGCTCGAGATCGGCCGACGGGAGCGGCCGCTGCCGGTAGAGCTGTGCGACATAGCCCCCCTCGATGGTGCTCGCGCCGATGCCCTGGGCGGTCGAGTCGCCGAGCGCCACCCAGAGCGACGCATCGGTGTCGATGGCGGCGCGGGTGCGGCGGTCCCACTCGGTGCCGTAGTCGAGGATGTGCCCGGCGACCTCGCGCACGCCGGGCAGCGCCCGGCCGAGTGCTCGCACGACCGGGCCGGGTCCCGAGCGCGCCGGGAGCACCGGGAACGGTGCATGGGTGGGCTCTTCCTGCATCGCCGTAGCCTCGCTCACGTGATTCTGATCGACGCGGACCGAGTGACCATGAGCCGTCCGGGTCGCCCGCTCTTCGCCGACCTGTCGGTGACCATCAACTCGGGCGACCGACTCGGCATCGTCGGCCTCAACGGTACGGGCAAGAGCACGCTCTTGCGGGTGCTCACCGGTGCCGACGAGCCGGAGTCGGGTTTAGTCCGCCGCAGTCGTGAGCTGCGGGTATCGGTGCTCGACCAGCGGGCCGATCTCCCCGAGGGGCTCGTGAGCGAGGTCCTGGGCTCCAGTTGGGAGGTCGCGGCGGTCGCGGATCGCCTCGGCCTCGCCGAACTGCTCGGCGCGCGCACGAGCGAGCTGTCGGGCGGTCAGGCAAAACGGGTGGCGCTCGCCCGCACGCTCGTCGCCGAGTGCGATCTCCTCGTGCTCGACGAGCCGACCAACCATCTCGACGTCGATGCCATCGCTTGGTTGGAGGACCGACTGCGCGCCTCACGGACGGCGCTCGTGCTCGTCACCCACGATCGCCACGTGCTCGATCGCCTCACGACGCGCATCCTCGAGCTCGACCGCGGCCATGGCTATGTCCACGAGGGCGGGTATGCCTCGTACCTGGAGAACAAGGCCGAGCGCGAGGACCGGGCCGTCGCTCAGGAATCCACGCGTCGCAACCTCGCTCGGCGCGAGCTGGCCTGGTTGCGGCGGGGTGCGCCCGCACGTACACGCAAGTCGAAGTCGCGTGTCGAGCGGGCCACCGAGCTGATCGAGACGCGCGCCGAGGCCGCCGCCCGCGCCAACGAGCTTGACCTCTTATTCGCCGGCACGCCGCGCCTCGGCGACCAGGTCGTCGAACTGCACGGGGTGGGGCATTCGTTCGGTGATGTGCCGCTGTTCTCGGGGCTCGACCTGGCGCTCGATCCGCGTGAGCGCCTCGGCATCGTGGGCGCAAACGGCACCGGGAAGTCGACGCTGCTCGACATCTTGGCCGGCCGGCGAACCCCCACCATGGGCCGCGTCGTCCAGGGCACCACGGTGTCCCTCGGGTACTACGACCAGGTGGGCCGAACGCTCGATCCGAACCAGCGGGTCCGCGAGGCCGTCACGGGCGGGGCACGCGAAGCCGACTGGCGCGACTCGCGACTCATGGAGCAGTTCTGGTTCGACGGCGATGCACAGTGGGCTCCCATCGGGCTGCTCAGCGGCGGCGAACGCCGTCGGTTGCAGCTGCTGTTGGTACTCGCGGCTCGCCCGAACGTGTTGTTGCTCGACGAGCCCACCAACGACCTCGACCTCGACACGTTGCGGGTGCTCGAGGACTTTCTCGAGGAGTGGCCGGGCGCGCTCGTCGTGGTCAGCCACGACCGGGCGTTCCTCGAGCGATGCGTCGACGATGTCGTGGTGCTCGATGGCGAGGGTGGCGCAGGCCGTCTTGCCGGCGGGTATGAAGCGTGGGAAGCCGAGCGTCGCGCCCGACGCACCAGCGGCACGCTCCGGGCCAAGACCGCTTCGGTGGGGCCCGGCACGGTCTCGCCGGCGACTCCTCGCGAGTCGGGCGCCTCGCGCGCCGAAACCGCCGGTGACGGGCCGACGATCGGGTCGTTGCGCAACCGGGTCCGTCAGATCGAAAAGGAGATGGCACCCCTCGATCGTCGCCGCGGCCGACTCGAGATTCAGCTGGCCGACCTGGCCGACCATCGCGAGATCGGATCCGTCGGGGAGGAGCTGGCCACTGTGGTCGCGGCGATTGGCGCGCTCGAGGAGCAATGGCTCGAGCTGAGCGCTCAGATCGAGGATCGATCCTGACCGGTAGGCTTTCCGCATGACTCCTGACGCAGGCCTTGCCGAAGTCGCCGCCGATTCGGCGCTCGTATCGCTCGTATCGGTCGTGGTGGTCGCGCCGCGAGCCCTCGAGCGTGTTCTCGAGATCCGTGGGGGCGAGGATGATCCATCGTCGCTCGGTCTTCGCATCGAGGTCACCGGCGCGCAGGGCGTGGAATACGCCTACGACCTCTCCTTCGAAGCACTCGCCGAGGCCGATCCCGACGACCTCGTGTACATGGTCGACGAACTCTCCATGATCATCCCGGCGAACAGCGTCGAAGCCCTCATGGGCTCCACCCTTGATCTGCCGTCCAACCCCAGCCAGGGTGGGCTCGTCATCCGCAATCCGAACCGGCCCGATCCATTGGCCGGCATGGGGGAGCTCGAGCTCACCGGCGATGTCGTCGAGAAGGTCAACACCTTGCTCGAGAAGCGCATCAACCCGTCGCTCGCGGCACACGGTGGTTTCGCCACGCTGGTGGGGGTCGACGGGGCCACGGCCTACGTCACCATGGGCGGCGGCTGCCAGGGCTGCTCGATGAGCGCGGCCACGCTCACCGAAGGGATCCGCGTGTCCATCCTCGACGCCATCCCCGAGATCACCGACGTGGTTGACGCCACCAACCACGCGCTCGGCGAGAACCCCTTCTACGCCTGATCTTTGCGATCCCCGTGGGGTCGCCATGTCGTCAGACGCGTGGCTGATATTCGGTTCGTGTGCCCGGCCCCCGAGCCCCGAACTCCCGGCCCCGTGCCACGATCGATCTCGGAGTCTTCCGGCCCGACCTCACGATGGTTAGCCGGCTCATCATTCTCGAGGGTGTAGCTGGCCCGATACGGCACGACGACCTGGCGGCGGATCCGCTACACGGTCAGGCGTCGGCGTTGCGTGCGGCGTCGACGATGCGCACGATGCCGGCCGCATCGAGCCCGAATCCGGCGAGGATCGCGTCGGGCTTGCCGTGAGGTACGTATTCGGTGGGTACGCCGAGCACGTGCACGTCGACGCGATGGTCGATGGCCTGCACCAGGTCGCGGATGGCCTCGCCCCCGCCGCCGGCGCGAAGTCCGTCCTCGATGGTGACGACTAACGGGTGGGTCGCCGCGTCGGCGATCATGTCGGGGTCGAGTGGTTTCACCGCCCGCACATCCCACACAGTGGTGCTCACGCCTCGCGCCGACAGCTCATCGGCCGACGCCTCGGCGACTTCGACCATCTTGCCGATGGCCAGGATGCA
>WLNW01000149.1 GCA_009699605.1 Actinomycetota bacterium
GCAGGGCGTCGTTCTCGGAAGGCCACGGATCGTCACCTCGGAGGTGTCCGATCGAATCAGCGCGATGCGGGCGGCCGGATCGTCCCTCCGGCAAATTGCAGCCGCGCTGAATTCGCTCAGGATCAGACCGCCTCGTGGCGGGGACCGTTGGCAGCCCAACACGGTGCGCCGCCTGCTTCTCCGCTTGGGGTACTCCCACACGAACCGACTCGCGAGCGGTCCCGATTTCCGGTATTGCCGAAGTGCAGCAGATCAGACGCACTCCCAGCCTTCACCCCGCTAGGTCGCCGATCGACCAGTTTCGCGACGTGCCTGAAATGCCAGGACGAAACCCACGACTGAGGCGCCGCCGATCACCACGGCGGCAACCCATGCGAGAACGGCAAGCGTCATCGCAAGTGTCTTGGAAGGTTCCTCGCCACAGGCCGACCGAGCTTGAAAATCCTGGGGCTCGCAGGGGACCGGTATACCGCCCTCACAGGTGATCTTGTACGAGCTGAGGATGCTTCGCCCAGGCGGTTTGTATGAAACCTCATAGGTTGGTGAGGTTGCATTGCCATGCGCGACGAAACCCATGATGAGCACGACCAACGCCACGGCTAGCCCACCTAGGGAAGCCCTTGTGAACTACTGGGCATCCGAGAGCGCCGCCCAGTTCGCGTCGCTCACCTGCCGCTGATGTGCGCTCCGATCCGCCTTCGCCTGCCTCTTCAACTGCCGACGTGATGGCGCAGGCGCCGCGCGAGATGTACTTCCCCATCGAGTTCGCGCTGATCGAAGGAAATCGCGTCCAGCATTCTACTGCGAGAAGTACAACCAGATCGGCCAGGACAACGACTACGACCTGTTCCGGATCACGGCCGCGGGGAAGGGCCATCGGTGGTTCCCGTCGC
The DNA here is from genome assembly GCA_009699605.1 of Actinomycetota bacterium. Classification (GTDB taxonomy): domain Bacteria; phylum Actinomycetota; class Acidimicrobiia; order Acidimicrobiales; family WLNW01; genus WLNW01. Next base: position 894 of record WLNW01000149.1, read on the forward strand.
TGCGCACGTAGCGACGCAACGTTTCGGCAACATATAGGACGCCCTTGGTCTGGACTGGGAATCTCATCACGCTGCGCCCCCTCGGTAATAAGCGGGCACTGGAGCTGCATCGCTACCTCAGTAGATGTGCAGCTTGTCGAGCAACCCGAAGGTGTCGTCGAGCGACTCGAACAGGTCCTTGTTGTGCTTGATGAGCTTGCTTCGCATGTAGACGCGCAGCCACTGCTTGTAGACCAGGTTCTCGTATCGCTCGAGGGTCTCGTCCTCCCCCAGGGTCGGGTCCGCGAGCAGTCCGGCTAGGAACATCGCGCACTCGAAGCCGAGCGAGATCGACTGGAAGTACGGCGAGCCGATCGCGGAGTCGCCTGCCAGGAGCACGGAGGAGGACGCGAGCGGGTGCGCGCCTTCGGGCTGGCGCCGCAACCGGCGGTTGGTCGCGTTCAGCGCCCGGTACAGATTGAGCGGGATGCGGATCACCTCGAGGTCGCCGATGGTCCCGCCGCCGGTTTCCTCGCAAACCTTGTCGATGAAGCGGTCCATCGCTTCGGCGACACCGGGGAAGTTGGCGCGCAGGAAGTCGCCGTCGCACTGCGGGGGCATGGCCTCGAAATCGGCCGCCGAGATGTTGACGATGCCGGTGACGTGACTGATGTCCGCATCGTGCATGGTGCGGTCCACGGACGGGATGAACTTGTACTGGGTGTTCTCGACGTTCTTGTAGTACTTGCAGTACTCGTTGCACTCGTACGGGCGGCCGTGGAGGAACGTGATGACCGCGGCGTACTCGAGGCGCAGGTTGAGCATGTTGGGCTCTTCGAACGGCGCCTCCCGCACCTCGCCCGTGGGTACCTCCAAGTGGTCGCGCAGCAGCGAGTTGCGGCCGGTGCAATCCACGAGGATGTCTCCCGGGGAGAGCAGGGTGGTCACGTCCTTCATCGACAGTGCCATCTGCACCCGCTCGACCGGGCTCACGCCGGGCGCGTCGATCAGGTCGCTCAGGCCCTGTTCGATCTCGTTCAGGGGTGTGAACCCGGTGGTCCAGGCCTCCAGCAGTTGTCGCAGCGGCGTCGCCACGCTGCGCCGGAACGCCATGCTCTGCTCGAGCTCCCACCGGTCGAACACGGCATCGATGTTCTCGCCGTCGATGCGGTCGTCGTGGTAGGCCTCGACGGAGTCCGCGATCAGGTAGGGCGCGAGCTTCACCATTCGCTTGCGTGTATAGGTCGCGCGCTTCTCGTAGAGGCGGATCGAGAATCCCGGCATCGACTGGAGCATGGCGGTCAGGATCAGGCCGACCGGCCCTGCGCCGAGGATGTGCACCAGGCGCCGCTCAGTGCTCGCGGGCGTCATCGGAGCGTTCCCGCGGAACCTGCTGCGGCGGCCGTGCCCGTTGTCCGCGGCGCCGACCGTGCGCCGGCGACCTGCCCGGACTGCGCCGCCATACGGAAGAGGGCGCAGATCGACTGTATGACGCCGCTGCGCGCCACGGTGAGCAGCCCACGGCGCTCCTCCACCGGGATCACCGCGCCCGCCCAGGCGATCAGCGCGTCGGCCTGTGCCTCGGTCAGCTGGGCGGCTGGGGGTCCGAACGGATCATGCAGTGTCTCGAGCAGGCGCATCAGGTTCGCCCAGGTGATGAGGGTAAGCGCGAGATTGGCGGCCCCGACGTAGCGCCTCTGGCGCATCGCCTCGACGGCATCGGGCCAGGTGACGAAGCGCTGCCGTCGGTCATCGAAGAACATCAGCGATGCGGCGGTGCGCTGCGCGTCCGACAGGTCCAGTCCGTCCCGGTGGACGGTGCAGCGGGTGTCCTTAGGCGGCCTGTCACGTCTTGCGCGGATCGGGCAAATGCAGAAGCCACGCCGCTGACGTTCAGCCGCGGACATGGGGTTCAGATCGGACTCGGACATGAAAATAATTCTAGCGAAACGGCGTCCTGGGCATCCAGTCGCTGTCGCCCCAGACACGGTGGAACGCATCCGGGCATGGCGGCAGAAACCACGCCGCTGACGTCCAGCCGCGGACACGGGGTCCAGAGGCACTGTTGCGTTGCTCGATGACGGGGTGTCGGCAAACGCAGACCGCGCGTGAATCAGAGCGTCGTCGCGAGCTCGTCGAACGCGGCGGCGACGCGTGGCTGATCGTGGCGGGATTCGGTTCCGAGTTCGTAGTGGCCTCGTCGGATGTTCTGAACGAAGGCGCCGCCGCGGATGATCACACTCGCCGTTCGGTCGGTCTTCACGCCGCGCATCGGCCGCAACCGCGCTTTGAGCCGTCCGTGATCGCATTCGATCCGGTTGTTCGCGTACTGCGTGGTGTTGTGAACCGCGTCGGGCAACAGCTCGACGATGACGTACGCCAGCGTCGTGGCCCGATCAGTGACGACCTCGCCCGGTTCGCCGTGCGCGTCGATCGCAGCTGCGAAGAACCGGCGGGCCGCAGCGATGTTGCGGCGTCGCGACAAGAGCACGTCGATGACCTGGCCGTATTCGTCGACCGCGCAATAGACGCAGCGCCACACGCCGGCGACCTTCACGTAGGTCTCGTCGACGAACCAGCGCGAGCCGACGGCGTGGCGGCACGGTCTTGCCGCGTCGATGAGCAGCGGCGTGAAGCGTTGCACCCATCGGAACAAGGTGACGTGATCGACGTCGATCCCTCGCTCGGCGAGGAGCTCCTCGAGGTCGCGGTACGACAGTCCGAAGCGGAGATACCAGCGGACCGCCAACATGATCACCTCGGGCGGGAACCGATACCCCGCGAAGGCGGAGAGGTCGACTCAAGACGTTGGCGGACGGCGACGGCGCTTCACCCCAAGAACCCTCGCTGCCGGCACGCGATTCGTCAACGCAACAGTGCCCTCTGAGCAGCGGCTGACCTGCGCTGATCCTGGAGCCCGAGCGCGGAATTGAACCGCGGACCTATTCATTACGAGTGAATCGCTCTACCGACTGAGCTACTCGGGCATTGCCGCCGAAAATTTAGCAGGGCGCGAGCCCAACCTGGCACGCCTGCTGATCGAATCCGAGCGTTCGATCAGCAGGAAGGGGCCGTTGGGCTCGCGCGCCGGCCCAGACTCACGGCGTACGCTCTCGTCAGCCACATCAGCCATCTTCGAAGGATCCACCGTGCCCGCGGCCGACTCGGGGAGCCACCGGCCGGCCGGTTCGGTGGCCTCGCCTCTGACTGATGACGTGCTCTTCACCCGGGCGCCGGGGGCGATCGTCGCGTTCGACCACGCCGGGAAGATTCGCCTGGCGAACCCTGCGGCGTGCCAACTCTTCCGGCGCGACGCCGAAACCCTCACGACGAGCGCGCTCGACGACCTCCTGCACCCCGATGACCGCGACTCGTTGCACCTCCCCCTGGTGGCCACGGCTGACGAGGTCGATTGCCGGGTGGTGCTGCCCGACGGGTCACTACAGCGCTGCCGGTTCCGCATCGTGGCGGCCGCCGACCTCCTCATCGCGTTCGTCGACGATCTGACCGAACATCTGCGAAACATCGCCGACGCCGAGATCTCGACCGGCGCCAGCTACGAGAAGCTCCTCCAGAACATCGGCGCCGTCATCACCGTCTGCGACGAGAACGGGCTCGTGCTGGCCAACCTCGGGCACTTCAAAGAACTGCTCGGTCAGCCGGCGTCGTACTGGGAAGGCGGGAACGTCTTCGACTACACCCACCCCGACGAGACAGCCGACGCCAAACAGGCGTTCCAGATCCTGCTGCGCATGCCGGGGGTTCCGATCATACGCGAGTTCCGCACGCGCGAGCGCAACGGGCGCTGGGCGTGGTTGCAGTTGACTGCGACCAACCTGCTCGACGACCCCACGGTGAACGCGATCGTGCTCGTGAGCCGCAACGTCACGCATCGAAAGCAGCACGAGAGCCTCCAGCGCACGCAGTCCGAGATCTTCGAGCTCATCGCATGCGCTGCGCCGCTCGAGCTCGTGCTCGCCCGCATGAACCTGCTCGTCGAGGAGCACATCCACGAGTGTGCGGCGGGGTTCTTCGTCGTCGAAGACGGCGCGCTGCGCGTAGGCGCCGGTTCGCGCCTCCCGCCGAGCTTCGTCCATGCGGTCAGCGGCCCCCCAGCGAAGTGGTTCGGAAGCATGCGCGAAGCGCTCGTCACCGGGCACCGCTCCGCGGTCATCGACATCGCGTCGAGTCCGCTTTACGACGACCACATCGCGGAGCTGGCCGGGGCCAAGGCAACGGTGACCGTGCCGATCGACGACGACCTGTCCGAGCACGGACCGTGCGGCGCACTGGCGATCCACCTCGCCGAGGCACGCGCGCTCACCAAGAGCGAGGAGCTGGTCGCGCTCGCCGCCGCGCGGCTCGCGGCCATTGCCTTGCAGCGCCATCGCAACCAGCAGCAGCTGTTCCATCTCGCGCACCACGACCGTCTCACCGGTCTACCGAACCGTGCCCGGTTGCAAACCCGACTCGACGACGCCATTCGCCAAGCGCGCTCCCACAACACGTCGCTAGCCGTGATGTTCCTCGACGTCGACAACTTCAAGATCGTCAATGACAGCCTCGGGCACTCGGCCGGCGACCACGTACTCGTCGGCTTCGCCGAACGACTCGCCGCGATGCTCCGACCGGATGACACCGTCGGCCGTTTCGGTGGCGACGAGTTCGTCGTGCTGCTCGAGAACATCACCAGCGCCGACGACGCGGTGGTGGTCGCCGAGCGACTCCTCGAAGACCTCCGGCACCCTTTGCGCATCGGGGACCAGACGGTGTTCCTCTCCGTGAGCGTGGGCATCTCGTTGTCGATCGGCGGCCGCGACAGTGCCGACGTGTTGCTACGCAACGCCGACTCCGCGATGTACCAGGCCAAGTCGCGCGGTCGCGCTCGCGTCGAGGTGTTCGACGACGGGCTCCCCGAGCGCTCGGCGCGCCGACTGCAGCTCGAAGGCGACCTCCACCGCGCGCTCGACCAGGGACAGTTCGTGCTGCACTGGCAGCCGAAGGTGCAGCTCAGCACCGGCCGCATCGTCAGTGCCGAAGCACTCGTGCGTTGGAACCATCCCGAGCGCGGGCTCATCCAACCCACCGAGTTCATTCGCGTCACCGAGGAGATGGAGCTCATCGTGCGCATCGGCGCGTGGGTTCTCGAAGAGGCCATCAGCCAGCGCGCCGCATGGGAATCCGAGCACGGTGACGAAGCCCCGTGGTCCATTGCCGTCAACGTCAGCGCGCTGCAGCTTGCCGCCCCACGCGCCATGGAGAGCGTGATCCGGGCACTCGAGCGGTGGCACTGGGCGCCCGAGCGGCTCGTGCTCGAGCTCACCGAAAGCGTGCTCATCGACGAAACCGGCGAAGCCTCGCCGATTCTGCACAAGCTCAAGCAGCTCGGCGTGAAGATCGCGATCGACGACTTCGGCACCGGTTACTCATCGCTGTCGTACCTGCACCGCTACCCGGTCGATCAGGTCAAGCTCGATCGTTCGTTCGTGGGCAGCATCGACGAGAACGGCGACGGCTCAGTCATCGCTCGCGCGGTCATCAACATGGCGCATGCCCTCGGCATCACCGTGACGGCCGAAGGCGTCGAGACCGAGGCACAACGACGCGGGTTGCGGGCCCTCAACTGCGACCGCGCCCAAGGATTCCTCTTCTCCCATCCGCTCCCCGCCGACGAATTCTCGGCACTGCTGCGACGCAAACCTCGCTACGGGCGGTAGCCAGCACACCTCCTCCGGCCAGCGGAGCCTTTCGCCGAGACCGCGACCGGCCCGAGGTCAACCCTCGGCCCGATTCGCGCGGTACGTCACTGCAGCGGCGGAAGGTCGAGCAGCAACGCCTCGAGCAGCAACGCCTCGTTCGGGTTGCGTCCCAGCGCCTCGTTGGCCTTGGTGAGGCGATCGACGGCGGATATCGCGAGCGCGGTGTGCACATCGTCGACGAGCACCGCTCGGTAGCGACCTGCGAGTGTGGCCAGGCCCATGCGCAACTCGTCCTCACGAAGCAATCGCACCTCGCGCTTGTGCTTCTCCTCGAGCTGCTTGCGGCCCGACCCCCGGGTGCCGAACTGCGCCTCCCACTCGGCCAGCTCCGCCGCCTCGCGCGTGTGCCGCTCGAGCAGCGGCACCTGTGCATCGTCGATGAGCGCGCGCAAACCATCGACGAGTCGACCGGCGGCGCCACCGGAGCCGTCGAGCTCACTCGGGACGTCGTGCCACGCGCGCCGACGCGCCGCAAACCGTTCATCGACCGCGAGTAGCCCGGCTCGATCGGCGTTGCCGTTGGCCGCAATCGCGATCTCGGCCGCCAGGTCGGGGGCCACGCCCGCGGCAATGAGCTGCTCGGCGATCGCCGCGGCCGACACCGCCACGAACTCGACGCGCACGCAACGAGACGCGATCGTGATGTGCTCAGGCGGCAGCTCTTCGGCCAGGAGCACGAACACCGCGGTGGGCGGCGGCTCCTCGATGGTCTTCAACAGACTCGCCGCAGCCTCAGGTTCCGCAGTGTGGAAGCGATCGACCACGATGACCTTGCGGGCCCCTTCGATGGGAGAGCGCGAACCTTCGAGGATGATCACGTCGGCTTCGACTCGGCGAAGCGTGCGGCCTTCCGGGGCGACGATCACCAGATCGGCGTGCTGTTCGGCCCGGGCGAGCCGGCGGTGACGAGCAGCGTCGTCACCAGTCGAGCGGGCGGCCAGTAGCTCACCAGCGAACGCCCGCGCCGCGGCGCGCTTGCCGCTGCCGCGCGGGCCGAGGAAGAGGTAGGCATGCACCGGTGCGCGTGCGGCCGAACGCAGCAGCGCTACCGCGTCGGGCTGACCGATCACCGCGGCGAAGACATCGTGACCGGAAGCCGTCGCGCCGGGGTCGTCGCTCACGACGGCCACCGTGCCTGCACCGCAGCGCGCACGCGGGACGCCACCTCGTCGACCGAGCCGGATGCGTCGATGCGCGTCCAATGGTCGTGATGCGTCGCAACGGCGCGGAAGCCGGCGCGGACCCGCTCGTGGAAGTCGGGCGGCAGCGCCTCGAGTCGGTCGCGATCGACGCCCAGCCGCGCGTGCATCACCGAGCCGGACACTTCGAGCAGCAGCACGAGATCGGGTTCGAGCCGCGCCGTGGCCCACCCCAACAGTTCCTGGAGGTGCCCGACCTCGAGGCCGCGGCCGTAGCCCTGGTACACCACCGAGGACGCCACGAACCGATCGCAGACCACGTCCTCGCCCCGGGCCAAGGCCGGCTCGATGACCTCGTGCACGTGTTGGGCTTTGTCGGCCGCGTACAGCAGCGCTTCGGCCCGATCATCGAGCGCGGTGTTCGCCGGGTCGAGCACGATCGAACGGATCGTGGCTCCGATGGCAGTGCCGCCCGGCTGGCGGGTGAGAAGCGCGCCGAGATCAGCGGCCAGGCGCGAGGCCTGCGTTGACTTTCCGCAGGCGTCGCCGCCCTCGAACACGATGAACCGACCACGCCCAGACATGGGGCCGAACCTTACGAGGAAGCGGTCTTCTTGGCCGCCGTCTTCTTGGC
>WLNW01000015.1 GCA_009699605.1 Actinomycetota bacterium
ACAGGTTTCACGAGCAGCTCCAGGTCCCGTGAGACGTTGGCGAGAACCTCGCGGTAGCGGCGCGGGAAAGAACGCAGCGCCGAAACCAGGTGTGGGGGCTTCAACTGGTCATAACGGTCATCAGTCACCGTCACCTGCTTTCACGGGGTCTGTGGATTCGCCGGAGCCTCATGATCGCCCGTCCGAGGCCGCCGCTGGTACCATCACGGCCAGCTTTACTGATCAGTGTTCGCAAACCGCAGTGCTGTGTCGAACAGCAGTGCCGCCGTAATGGCAGCGCGACATCCCGATCTGACGGACGACTTCGGAGAGTGACCATGTTCGACGGCCACTGGCGGTCCACGGTCGACAAGGGCCTCACGCCCATCGGGCAGAGCTTGCGCAACGCCGGCGTCACGGCCGACACCGTCACGGTGCTGGGCATCGTCATGGCCGGTGGTGCGGCCGTGGCCATCGGCGTGGGCAGCCTGCGTCTCGGGCTTCTCCTGCTCATCCTCACCGGCATCCCCGACGCCCTCGACGGTGCGGTGGCCAAGGCATCCGGCACGTCGTCGGCGCGCGGCGCCTACTTCGATTCCGTGTCCGATCGCTTCACCGATGCACTGCTCTTTGGCGGTGTTGCGTGGCACTTCGCGAGCGAACGCCCCGGAAGCCGCATCATGATGTTGCCGGTTGCACTCATGGCCGTGGCGATGCTCGTGTCCTACCAGCGGGCCAAGGCCGAGTCGCTCGGCTTCGACGCCAAGGGCGGACTGATGGAGCGCGCCGAGCGGTTCATCGTGCTCGGATTCGGGCTGTTGTTCAGCGAGATACTCGTCGGTGTGCTCTGGGTGATGCTCGTGCTCACCGCGATCACCGCCGGGCAGCGATTCGTGAAGGTGTGGCGCCAGGCGAGCGGCAAGCCGCTGCCCGCACCCGCGCGAGAGCGGCTGATGCAGCGCCGGGTGGTCACTCGTACGAACGCGCGGCAGCGTCGTCGCTTCGACCGAGACGGCGCATCAGCAGCCACGTGGCGCCGCCGGTCGCGCGAGCGCGACCGGACCAACTGATCTCCCACACGAAGTGAGCGCTCACACTCCACGAGTCGTCCGCGTCTATCAGCTGGCCGCGTTCTTGGCGCGCGTGACGCCGATCCCATTGATGCCCGCCGCCTCGGCGTTGTTCGGCCTGGCCCTGGGGCCGCGCCGCAGCGCCGGTCGCGCCATGATCGAGCGAAATCTGCGCCGGGTGCATGGTCCTGAGCTTCAAGGCCGCGAGCTCCGCCGACTCGTGCGCGCCACGTATTCGTCCTACGCCCGCTACTACATGGAGAGTTTCAAGTTGCCGAGCCTCGGGGTCGAGGCGGTGGCGCGACGCTTCCACGTCATCGGCTACGAGCACGTCGACACCGCGCTCAAGAGCGGCACCGGGCCGATCCTCGCGTTGCCGCATCTCGGAGGCTGGGAGTGGGCCGGTTTCTGGCTGGCGCTCGTCCCACGCATACAAGTGAGCGCCGTCGCCGAGCAACTCAACCCGCCCGAACTCTCGACGTGGTTCGCGAACCTCCGGGCACGGCTCGGTATGCACATCATCACCCTCGGTCCAGACGCCGGTGCTGCGGTCACGAGGGCCATACGCGACAACCACGTCACGTGCCTGCTGAGCGATCGCCACGTCGGCGGCGCCGCAGTCGAGGTCACCTTCTTCGGTGAGCGCACGGTGCTGCCGGCAGGGCCAGCCACGCTGGCCCTGCGCACCGGTGCCGCGTTGTTGCCCACGGCGGTGTACTTCGACGGCATCGGTCACCATGCAGTGGTGCGCCCCCCTGTTCCCGTCGAACGACTCGGCAAGCTGCGCGCCGATGTCACGCGGGTCACTCAGCTCCTCGCCGACGAACTCGAGGTGCTCATCCGCGAAGCGCCCGAGCAATGGCACCTGATGCAACCCAACTGGCCGAGCGATTACGCGGCGCTCGGCCGCAAAGTCCCCGCGCTCATCACCAAGAGCTGACGACCCACCGTGCGCATCGGCATCATCAGTCCTTACAGCTTGACCTTGCCCGGCGGCGTGCAGGGCCAGGTGCTCTCGCTCGCACGCGTGCTGCGCACGAAAGGCCACGAGACACGAGTGCTTGGTCCGTGCGACGGACCACCGCCCGATGCCGGCGTCACCCCCTTGGGTAACAGCCTTCCCACAGCTGCGAACGGTTCGGTCGCGCCGATCGCCCCCGACGTCTCGGCGCAGTTGCGGCTGATCCGTGCGCTCCGTGAGGAAGCTTTCGACGTCGTCCACCTCCACGAACCGATGGCGCCGGGGCCCACGATGACCGCTCTTCTCGTCCGCTCGGCGCCGGTGGTCGCGACCTTCCATGCCGCCGGTGGGTCCATGGCATACCGGTGGTTCAGGCCGGGGGTGCGAGCCCTCGCCAGCCGCATCGACGTGCGCTGTGCCGTCAGCGAGGACGCTCGCCTCATGGCCGAAGCCGCTCTCGGTGGCTCGTACCGCGTGCTCTACAACGGGATCGAGATCGACCGCGTGCAGGCGGTCGCGGCCACGTCAGCCGAGGCACCGACGATCTTATTCATCGGTCGCCACGAGCCGCGCAAAGGGCTCGACGTGCTATTGGCGAGCATGGCCTTGCTCCCCGACGATACGCGCCTCTGGGTCGCGGGCGAGGGCCCCGACACCCGCGCCCTGCGGGCGCAGTACGCCACCGACGGGCGGATCACCTGGCTGGGCCGCATTTCCGAAGACGAGAAGCTGGCGCGACTCCGTGGAGCCGACGTCTTCTGTGCGCCCTCCCTGCGGGGCGAGTCGTTCGGCATCGTGCTGCTGGAGGCCATGGCCGCGGGCACGGCGATCGTGGCCAGCGATCTCCCGGGCTACTCCAACGTGGCCCGTGCCGGGCTCGACGCCGCGCTCGTACCTCCTGGCGACGAACCCGCGCTCGCTGCCGCCTTGCTCGACGTGCTCACCGACCCCGCACGCCGGGCCGCCCTGGTGGCCAGCGGTGCCGTCCGGGCCGAGCAGTTCTCGATGGAGCGGCTCGCCGACGCCTACCTCGAGTGCTACCGCGACGCAATCGAGTTACGCGAAGGCAACGCCCGCGTCGGACGTCGGCGGGCACGGGCGCTCGGGGGTGTACGCGTCCGTGGGGGCATGAGGCGATAGCCTCCTGGCGTGCCGAAGGGCATCGCTTGTGGCCCGGTGAACCGAAGGAGAACCGATGGTTCCGCTGCTCATCATCATCATCATCGTGGTACTCGGCCTGTTCGCGGTGGGCATGTACAACAGCCTGGTCAAGCTCCGCAACGCGGTCGAGGGCGCGTGGGCGCAGATCGACGTGCAGCTGAAGCGTCGGTATGACCTCATCCCCAACCTTCTCGAGACCGTCAAGGGCTACGCCGCTCACGAACGCGAGACGCTCGAAGCGGTCATCGCTGCACGCAACGTGGCTATGGCGGCGCAGCGTCCCGGCGAGCAGGCCACCGCCGACAACATGCTCACGGGCACGCTCAAGTCGCTGTTCGCCCTCTCCGAGGCCTACCCCGACCTCAAGGCGAACCAGAACTTCCTGGCCCTGCAAGAAGAGCTCACCGGTACCGAGGGCCGCATCGCCTACGCCCGCCAGTACTACAACGACATCGTGCAGCGCCTGAACACCAAGATCCAGACCTTCCCGCCCTCGATCTTCGCGGGGATCTTCGGGTTCAAGGCCAAGGAGTACTTCGAGGCCGAGCCCGAGTCGCGGGGCAATGTCAAGGTGCAGTTCTGATCGTGGCCGCAAGCACCGGCGCCCGAGAAGGGACACGAAAACCTGCGTCCGCGGCCACTGCGAACGCAGTGTCACCGGTTGCGTTCGTCGCGGCGGTGGTCGCGCTGCCCGTCGTCGTCCTGGCCGTCGTGCTCGCTCTGGTGGGCGTCCCCATCATCTGGGCCGTCGCGCTCGCCCTCGTGGCCGGCGGCGCTGGAGCGGTCTACCTGCTTTCGTCGAGCGACAAGGCAGCCACCGGCGCACTGGTGTTGCGTCCGGCCACCGAAGCCTCGCATCCGCGCCTGTTCAACATGGTCGACGGCCTGTGCGACAGCCACGGGTTCCGCCACCCGAACCTCTTCGTCATCGAGGACGACGCCCGCAACTCGCTCGTCTTCGGGCGCCGCGCCGACGCGACATCCCTGGCCATCACCAGTGGTTACCTCGACGCGTTGTCCCGCATGGGGCTCGAGGGATTGCTCGCCCGAGAACTGGCGCGCGCCAACTCTCCCGGCATGCCCGCCGCCACGGTGGCCGTGTCGGTCGGGCGGGTCCTACCCGGAGCCGTCTGCCGTGCCCTCGTGCGCCGCGTGCTCGGCGCACAGCGCCTGCAGATCGATGACTTCGATGCAGTCGGCTACACGCGCTACCCGCCCGGCCTAGCGGAAGCTCTGGCCACGCAGGCCCAAGGCAACGTCGTCGTGCGCGGCGCAGCCCCCCGTAGTGCCCACCTTTGGGTCACCTCACCGATCGCGTCGGTCCCCGACGCCGCCGACTTGGGCGAACTCGCCTCGCTCGACATTCGCGTCGACGCACTCCGGGAGCTCTGAACCATGTTCGATTGCTCTACCGCCCGCGCGCGCCCGCTCGCGCTCCTCGTCGCACTCGGCATCGTCGTGGTCGCCTGCGGTGGCAACGGTGAGAAGGCCACGCTCGACGCACCGACCCCGCCGAACAGCACGAACACCTCGACCGTGGCGCCGACTAGCACCACCATGATCGACGGTCCGAAGTCGCCGCTCACCGGGCTCGTGGCGACCGATCCAACGTCGCTCGGTCGCGCGGCGCTCATCGTCAAGATCGACAATGCCGACGGCGCCGGTTGCGACGACGCGGCCCGGCCCCAGATCGGCATCAGCCGCGCCGATGTCGTCTACGAGATCCTCGTCGAAGGGATCACCCGTTTCATGGCGGTGTTCCAATCGGACATGCCCGAATCGATCGGGCCGGTGCGGTCGGCGCGTAGCTCCGACGTCGATCTCATCGCCATGTTCAACTCGCCGATGTTCGCCTGGTCGGGCAACAACGAGAACGTGGCCTCCGACTTGTCGAAGGTGCGCGGTCGCTACGTCGACGTCGGCCACAGCTCGGGAGCCGGCAGCAGCTTCTATCGCGACAAGGACCGGTGCGCGCCGCACAACCTGCTTGTCAACCCGGCTGACCTGTACGACTACGCCGCCGACAAGAAGACGGGGGTGCCGACGCCCGTGTTCGCCTACCGGTCCACCGGCGCAGCGTTGCCGGCCACGGCGCGGGCCACCGGAGGCGTGCGCCTGACCACAGGCGGTGACGTCGTCTACGTCTGGAACCCCACGCGCAACGGATGGGACCGCACCCAGAAGGGCACTCCCCACCTGGCCGCAGATGGCAAAGAGACGGTGCCGATCTCGCCCGCGAACGTCGTCGTGCTCGAGGTGATTTATGCGAGCTCTTCCACCCCGGGTTCGCCGCTCGCGATCACGCTCGGCTCCGGCAAGGCGCACGTCTTCACCGCAGGCAAGGTCATCGACGGCACGTGGTCGCGCGGCGAGAACGCCGACGCGTGGATCCTCACCGACGAGGCCGGGGCGCCCATCACGTTGACGCCGGGCAAGACCTGGGTCGCCCTGTCCCAAAAGGACAAAGCCCAGGAGATCGACACGGTGGCGGCAGCAAAGTTTCTCAAGAGCTGACAGGCGGTCCCTAGAATGACGCCCATGTCTTCAGACGCCGCCGCCCCCAAGGGGCCTCGCTCGACCGGTACCCAACTCGTCAAGCGTGGCCTGGCCGAGATGTTGAAGGGCGGCGTGATCATGGACGTCGTCGATCCGGAGCAGGCCAAGATCGCCGAGGATGCGGGTGCGTGTGCGGTGATGGCGCTCGAGCGCGTGCCGAGCGACATCCGCCGGGACGGTGGCGTGGCCCGCATGAGCGACCCCGAGATGATCGAGGGCATCAAGGCGGTCGTCACCATCCCGGTCATGGCCAAGGCGCGCATCGGCCACTTCGTCGAGGCGCAGATCCTCGAGGCGCTCGGTGTCGATTACGTCGACGAGAGCGAGGTGCTCACCCCCGCGGATGAGTCGCACCACATCGACAAGTGGGCGTTTACGGTCCCGTTCGTGTGCGGCGCCACCAACCTCGGCGAGGCCTTGCGGCGTATCAGCGAGGGCGCGTGCTTGATCCGCTCCAAGGGCGAGGCGGGCACGGGCAACATCGTCGAGGCGGTGCGGCACCTGCGCACGATCATCGGCGACATGCGCAAGATCACCCAGGCCGACAACGCCGAGCTGTTCGAGTGGGCCAAGCGCCTGCAGGCCCCGCTCGGGCTGGTCCAAGAAGTGGCCGAAACCGGCTGGTTGCCGGTGCCGATGTTCTGTGCGGGCGGCATCGCCACGCCGGCCGACGCGGCGCTCGTGATGCAACTGGGTGCCGAAGCGGTGTTCGTCGGCTCGGGCATCTTCAAGAGCGACAACCCGGCGGCGCGCGCCAAGGCCATCGTCGAGGCCGCGACGAACTTCCGCGATCCGCACATCTTGGCCAAGGTGAGTCGTGGGCTCGGCGACGCCATGCCCGGCCTCGAGATCGGCAAGCTCGAGACCAAGCTCGCCGATCGTGGATGGTGAGCCACGAACCCTCGCGCGCGATCGCCAGCCGAGCGAGGCCCGGCCATGGTGATCGGCGTGCTGGCGTTGCAGGGCGCGTTCGCCCGCCACATTGAGGCGTGCACGCAACTCGGCGCGAAGGCGCGCGAGGTGCGCGTTCCGTCCGATCTGGCCGATGTCGACGCGTTGATCCTGCCGGGCGGCGAGTCGACGACCATGTCGAAGCTCCTCGAATCGCAGGGGCTGTTCGCGCCCATCACCGAGCGCCTCGCCGGGGGCATGGCCGCGTTCGGCACGTGTGCCGGCATGATCCTGCTGGCCGGATCGGTGCTCGACGGCCGCCCCGACCAGAGAAGTTTCGACGCGATCGATCTCACGGTGCGCCGCAACGGATATGGCCGCCAGGTTGACTCGTTCGAGACCGATCTCGTGGTCACCGACATCGCCGGCGGGTCGTTTCATGCCGTGTTCATCCGCGCCCCGCGCGTCGAGGCGGTGGGCGCCGGGGTCGACGTGCTCGCTCGCGTGGGCGATGATCCCGTGGTGTGTCGTTCCGGGCGGGTGCTCGTGGCGGCGTTCCATCCTGAGCTCACCGACGACCTTCGTCTGCATGAGCACTTCTTGTCACTCACAGGAGTCTGACGATGTCCGGCCATTCCAAGTGGGCAACCATCAAGCACAAGAAGGGCGCCGCCGACAAGAAGCGCGGCAAGCTCTTCGCCAAGCTGATCAAGCAGGTCGAAGTGGCGGCCCGCCAAGGTGGCGGCGATCCCAACGGCAACGCCTCGCTGCGCACGATGTTCCAGAAGGCCCGCGAGGCGTCGGTACCCCTCGACACCATCGAGCGTGCCGTCAAGCGCGGCACCGGCGAACTCGAGGGTGTGGACTACCAGTCGGTCACCTACGAGGGTTACGCACCGCATGGCGTGGCCTTGCTCGTCGAGTGCCTCACGGACAATCGCAACCGCACCGGCGGCGATGTGCGGGCCATCTTCTCGAAGAACGGCGGCTCGCTGGCTGAACCCGGCGCGGTGTCGTGGCAGTTTTCCCGTCAGGGCGTGATCTACGTGCCCCGTTCGGTTGACGAGGAACAGCTGATGAGCGTGGCGCTCGAGGCGGGAGCCGAGGACATCGTCGACGAGGGTGAGAACTGGCGGGTCACCTGCCCGCCGACCGACCTTCCCGCGGTTCGTGCGGCACTCGAGGAGGCGGCGGTGCCGTTCGATTCGGCCGACGTCACGATGCTGCCCTCGACGTCGGTGCACCTCGACTCCGAGGTTGCGGCCAAGGCCGTGTTGAAGCTCGTCGACCTCCTCGACGACAACGACGATGTCGAGGGGGTCTACGGCAACTTCGACGTGGCCGACGAGATCCTCACGACCCTGTCGTTGGAGGACTAGCAGCGGACCGCCAACATGGTCACCTCGGGCGGGGACCGATACCCCGCGAAGGCGGAGAGGTCGACTGGTCACGGTGGCAGACGACCGCGGCGCTTCGCCTCGAAACTTGCGTCGCCGGTGCGCGATCCGTCGACGCAACACTGCCCCGTGGGGTCAGGTCACCGATGCGGACTACCGGGACGGGGGCGCGGACGTCGTGGTATTCCTCCGAAACGTTCGCTCACCACGGCGGGCCACTACTGTCCGCGTCATGATCATTCGGCCCATCGCCCATGTCGTTCCTGCCGAGAGCTCGGACGAAGAGCCGGCGTTCGGTCGATCGGTGAGCGCGATCGGCGCGTTCCGATGAGTGGGCCGCGCTTGTCGGCCGGCGACGCGGCCCCCGACTTCAGCATCGACGGGACTGATGGCACGCCCGAGGGGCATCGCACGTACTCGCTCGCCGAGTTTCGTGGCCATCCCGTGGTGCTTGCCTTCTACCCGGCCGACAACTCGCCAGTGTGCAGGGTGCAGCTCGCGGCGTATTCCAACAGCGTGCGCGATCTCGACATCGCCGGCGCGCAAGTGCTCGGTCTGTCGCCGCAGTCGGTTGAGTCGCACGACGCGTTCGCTACGACGCAAGGCGGGTACGCGTTTCCGCTCCTGGCAGATCGCGACAAGGCCGTAGGCGCGAGCTACTCGATCCTCGGACCGCTCGGGTTCTATCGCCGATCGGTGTTCGTGATCGATGCCCAGGGCATCGTGCGCTACGCGCACCGCTCCGTGACGAGCCTGATGTACCAACCCACCGACATCATCGCGACCGAACTGCGCAAGCTCGCCTGACGTCGACCGCCACGCGCCGCTCGCGGCGGTGGAAGGAGCGTCGGCTCGAGACATCGTTTCTTCCTCGGCATCGCCCCGCGAACCTGAAGGACGAGGTAGGTTCGTACAGATGTTCGTACTCGGCGTCGATCCAGGGCTCACGCGTTGCGGGTATGGCTGCGTCGAGCAGCGCGGCCGCATCCAGAAAGCGGTCGCGGCCGGGGTCATCGCCACGCCGCCCAGCATGCCGCTCCCCGAGCGCTTAGCCGAGCTGCAGCGAGAGTTCAAGGCCCTGTTAGCCGAGCTCCGACCCGACGAAGTGGCCATCGAACGGGTGCTGTTCCAGGTGAACGTGCGCACCGCCATGTCGGTCGGCCAGGCCAGCGGGGTGCTCATGGCCGAATCGGTCAACGCCGGGTGCTCGGTCACCGAGTACAGCCCGAACGAGGTGAAGGAGGCCGTGGCCGGGTGGGGCGCCGCACCCAAGGCCCAGGTCGAGCGAATGGTGCAGACCATTCTCGGCATCGATCAGCCGCTGCGCCCGGTCGACGCGTCCGATGCCATTGCGATCGCGCTGTGCCACCTGGCGCGCCGTTCGCGGGTTCCCCGGCACGTCGCGTCGTCCAGCAAAAACCCGGCGGCCGGGCGGCGCCTTTCACCGAACGGAGTGCCGCGATGATCGGCTCCTTGCGAGGCCTCCTGCTCGACCGCGACCGCAACTTCGGTGAGGTGCTGGTCGAGGTGGGCGGGCTCGGCTACCGCATCACCGTCACGCCGAACACGTCGCTCGATCTCGGCGAAGTGGGCGACACCGTGTTTGTCCACATCCACCATCACGTACGCGAGGATGCGGTCACGCTCTACGGTTTCGCCACCAAGGAGGAGCGCTCGTGCTTCGAGGCGCTCATCAGTGCGCACGGTGTCGGGCCATCGCTCGCCCTCGCCATCTTGTCCGTGCACGCTCCGGCGCAGCTTCGCCTCGCGCTTGCCTCCGACGACGTCGCCTCGCTGTGCCTCGTGCCCGGCGTGGGCCGAAAGACCGCGGTCCGGCTGCTCGTCGAGCTCAAGTCCAAGCTCGACCTGCCTGATGTGGTCGAGCTCGCCGCGCTTGCCGATGCCGCGGCCGGTCACGAGCCCTCTGGCGCCGGCCGTGGGGCGCGGCCGTCGAACGTGCTGGCCGACGTGCGCGACGCGCTCGGGGGACTCGGCTACGACCTCGACGAGATCCGTGACGTGCTCGGGCGCCTGCCAGCCGAAGGCGACGCAGCCGATCTCGTGCGCCAGGCGCTGAAGCTACTGGCAGTGCGCGTGTGAGGAAGGAGCTTCTTTCGCCCGACCCGGCCGATGCCGGCGACCCGCGTGGGGCCGGCCCGAGCAACGAGCTCCTTTCGCCCGAACCCGTACCCGACGATCCGGTCGAGACCGAAACCGAGGTGGGGCTGCGTCCCCGCACGCTCAGCGACTTCGTGGGCCAGCGCGAGCTCAAGGCGCAGCTAGGCGTCATCCTCGGCGCAGCGCGCCAGCGCGGCCAGGCGGCCGATCACTTGTTGTTCGCCGGGCCACCGGGGCTGGGCAAGACCACGCTTGCCCACATCATCGCCGTCGAGATGGATGCCGAGCTGCACATCACCTCGGGCCCTGCGCTCGAGCGTGCCGGCGACCTCGCGGCCATCCTCACCAAACTCGAGGACGGCGATGTGCTGTTCATCGACGAGATCCACCGGCTGTCGCGAGTGATCGAGGAAGTCCTCTATCCCGCCATGGAGGACTTCAAGCTCGACCTGGTGCTCGGCAAAGGTCCCGCAGCGCGCACGCTGCGCCTCGATCTGCCCCGGTTCACCCTCGTGGGCGCCACCACGCGCACCGGGCTGATCACGGGTCCATTGCGCGACCGATTCGGGCTCGTCGAACGACTCGACTACTACGAACCCGCCGATCTCGAATCGATCGTCGCGCGAACGGCGCGCATCCTCGGCGTGCGCCTCGATGACGAAGGCGCCTACGAGATCGCCAAGCGGTCGCGTGGCACCCCGCGCATTGCGAACCGTCTCCTGCGCCAGGTGCGTGACTTCTCCGAGGTGCACCGCGAGGGATTCGTTGACGGCAAGGTCGCGCAGGAAGGCCTCACGTTCTTCGGGGTCGACAATCTCGGCCTCGACAAACCCACCCGGGCCATCCTCACGGCGCTCTGCAGCCGTTTCCGCGGTGGGCCAGTGGGGTTGTCCACGTTGGCTATCAGCGTCAGCGAACCCACCGAGACGGTCGAGGACGTATACGAGCCGTTTCTCATCCAGCAGGGTCTGCTCATGCGCACCCCACGTGGCCGGGTTGCCACCCTCGAGGCCTGGCAGCACCTGGGTCTGCTCCCGCCGGCCAGCGCCGCCGATGTCTCGGCGATCCCCGGCCTGCTCGACTGACGCCACTGCGCCCTATCGTTTCCCGGTGCACATCGACGAGTTCGCCTATGACTTGCCGGTCGGGCTCATCGCGCAGCACCCGGCGGAGCCACGCGACGCGTCCAGGATGCTGGTCGATCTCGACGGCACCGTCGAACACCGGCGCACCGGCGAGCTCGCCTCGTTCGTCCGACCCGGCGACCTGCTCGTGGTCAACGACACGCGGGTGCTTCCCGGACGCATCCGGTTCCGGCGTGACAGCGGGGGAGCGGCCGAAGTGCTGTTGCTCGAGGAGCGACGCGAAGCAGTATGGGAAGCGTTGGTGCGGCCGAGCCGCAAGCTGCCGCCCGGGACACGGGTCGAGGTCGGCGACGACTTGTGCCTCGAGTTCGCCGACGACCTCGGCGAAGGGCGCCGGTTGGTCCGCGTCGAGACGGCCGATCTGCTGGCGTCGCTCGACGTGCACGGTGAGATGCCCCTGCCGCCTTACATTACCGAGCGGCTCACCGACCCCAGTCGCTACCAGACCGTCTATGCGGAGCGTGCGGCCTCCGCTGCCGCGCCCACCGCCGGTTTGCACCTCACGCCCGAGGTGCTCGACGCGTGCGTGGCCGCGGGTGGCGCCGTCGCCCACGTCGAGCTGATGGTCGGTCTCGACACGTTTCGTCCAATCGCCGTCGAGAACGTGGCCGACCATGTCATGCACACCGAGCGCTACAGCGTTCCTGTCGCGACATGGGAGGCCGTGCGACGTGCGTCGCGGGTGATCGCGGTGGGTACCACGTCGGTGCGCGCGTTGGAGTCGGCGGCGGCACGAGGTGACCTGGCGGGGCGTACCGATCTGTTCATCCGGCGGCCTTATCCGTTCGCCGTGGTCGACGTGTTGTTCACGAACTTCCACTTGTCGCGTTCCAGCCTGCTCGTGCTGGTCGACGCGTTCATCGGGCCGCGCTGGCGCGAGCTCTACGCGACCGCGATCGCCGAGCAGTACCGCTTGCTCTCGTTCGGCGATGCCATGCTCGTGGCAAGGCGGTGATGGTGGCCAAGATCGTGATCACGAACGACCGAGGAGTGTGGCGCGTCTCGCGTCGGGTGCTCGGATCCTCCGCGCCGATGGCCCCGGGGCTGATCATCGCGCGAAGCCTGGTGCGCCTCGTCGCGTTCCCGGTGCTATTGGTGCTGAATCTTCTGGGATTGCGTTCGTGGCGTGTCGAGGCGCGCACGGTCGATTCGCTTCCAGTGGTCTGGTACGTCCGTGGCACGCGGCGCGCTGGTTGGGTGGCGCTCGAAGCAGTTGGCGCGCTCGTCGAAGGGCGCCCACTCGACGACGTGCTCCCCGCTGTTCGAGACCGCACCGATCGCAAGAGAGCGTCGCCCTCATGAAGGCCACCTTCGTTGAGCATGCACACGATGGCGCGGCCCGCGTCGGACGCGTGCGCACGGCCCGTGGCTCGTTCGCCACGCCGTGCTTCATGCCGGTGGGCACGCGCGGCGCGGTGCGCCACCTGTCGGCCGGCGATCTCGAGATGCTCGGCGCCGAGGTGGTGCTCGGCAACACGTACCACCTCATGCTGCGACCCGGCGCCGAGACGGTGCGCGCGCTCGGCGGACTCCACCGGTTCACCGACTGGGGCGGCCACGTGCTCACCGACTCGGGCGGCTACCAGATCTTCTCGCTCGAACCCAAGGTCGACGACGAGGGCGCGGTGTTCAAGAGCGTGTACGACGGCTCGAAGCACCGGCTCACTCCCGAAGGTGCAGTCGACGTACAGCATGCGCTCGGCAGCGACATCCAGATGGTGCTCGACGTGTGTCCGCCGGCTGACGCCACGGCCGACGTGCTGCGCGCCGCGGTCGATCGCACGGCGCTCTGGGCCGCGCGCGGTCGCGAGCGGTTCCTCGCGAGCGGTGACGACCTCGTGGCCCGTCATCACCAGTTCGGCATCGTGCAGGGCGGCACCGATCACGCCATGCGTCGCGAGTCGACTGAACGGATCCTCGAGGTGGGCTTCGACGGGTACGCGGTCGGTGGCCTGTCCGTGGGCGAGACGCGTGACGAGATGCTGCCCGCGCTGCACGAGGCGACCGCCATGCTGCCCGCCGATCAGCCGCGCTACTTCATGGGCCTCGGCGATCCGGTGGGCATCGTCGAGGTCGTCGCCCTCGGCGTCGACATGTTCGATTGCGTGCTCCCCACGCGGCTGGCGCGCCACGGCACGCTGCTCACCACCGACGGGCGGCTCAACATCCGCCGGGCCGAGTACGCCCGCGACGACAACCCGATCGACGAGAAGCTCGTCGGCAGCCCCGTGGCGCGCTATAGCCGCGGGTACCTTCGCCATCTCCTGAGCGTCGACGAGCCCACGGCCGGGCGATTACTCACCTTGCACAATCTGTGGTGGTTGTTGTCGTTCGTCGAGGCGCTGCGGGCCGCGATCACGGCTGGGCAGTTCGCCGCGTTCCGAGCCGAAACCCACGCCATCTGGGGTTGAGCACCCGCGAGGTCGTGCCCGCGGCCCGGGTCGAATGGCTGATGGTTCCGTGATGGAAGAGCGAGAGCCGAGGTCAACGCACGCTAGATTCATCGGGCTCGCGCCGACTGCGACGCGTTTCCGGAAGGTTCTTCCATGAGCTATCTCATCTTGCCGCTGCTTGTGCTCGCGATGTTCTACCTGGTCTACATGCCCCAGCAGAAGCAGAAGAAGCAGCAAGCGGCGCTCCTCGCGTCCCTGGACGAAGGCGACGCGGTGTTGACCAGTGGTGGCATCTACGGGGTCATCGCCGAGGTCGACGGCGACTCCGTGTACCTCGAGGTCGCGCCCGGGATCGAACTGCACGTGTCCAAGACCGCGGTGCTCCGCAAGGTCATCGAAACAACTGAATCCTCCTCCGAAGGCAAGTAGATGCAAAAAAGGCAACGGACCCTGCTGATTGGCTTCTTGCTCGTCATCATCCTGTCGGTGGGTGGGTCGATCCTCGCAGGCCACAGCCCACAGCTGGGGCTCGATCTGAAGGGTGGCGTATCGGTCGTGCTCAAGCCGACCACCCCGACCAGCACCGAGACCCTCAACCAGGCCATCGAGATCATTCGCAACCGGATCGACTCACTCGGCGTGGCGGAACCCGAGATCTCGCGCCAGGGCGACAACATCTTGGTTCAGATCCCCGGGGTCAAAGACCGTGACCGCGCCATAGCGCTCGTCGGGTCCACGGCCGAGCTCCGGTTCCGACCCGTCCTCGCTGATTCGTGCAGTTCGCCGGGCGCGCAGATTGGCAACTGCGTCGCCGACTTCGGTGCGACCCTCGAGAGCCTCGGCGTCGACCCCAACGCCACTACCACCACGGGCGCGCCCACCACCACCGACCCGAAGGCCACGACCACCTCGGCCGCTCCTACCACCACGGTGGTCGGCCAAGCCGCAGTCACGCCCGCCACGCCGGTCACCACCACCACGATCGAACAGACCCCCGCGGAGCGGCGCAAGTCGCTCGAAGATCTCACGGGCGTCAGCAAGGCCACGACCACGCGCGACGAGGACACCGCCGACGCCACCGTGGTGCTACCCGAGCGCGACCGGTTGACGAAGCAGCTCAAGGCCCGTTACGAGCTCGGCCCCACCGGCCTCACCGGTACCGGCATCTCCAGCGCCGATGCCGAGGCCCCTTCCATCGCTGGCTCCTCGACCGGGTGGACTATCAGCCTCAGCCCGAAGGACGGAGCCGATGGGCGCGACAAGCTCAACGTGCTCGCCGCGGAATGCTTCAACAGGGCCGCGAGCTGTCCCACCGGCAAACTCGGCATCGTGCTCGACGGCGTCGTCGAGTTCGCCGGCACCGTGCAAGCCGCAAGCTTCGACCGGAGCGTGCAGCTGTCGGGTGGCTACACCAAGAGCACGGCCACCGACATGACCACCAAGCTGCGCTACGGCGCGCTGCCGATCGAACTCGAGCAGCAGAGCGTGCAGACGGTGTCGGCGACGCTCGGCAACGACGCGAAGAATGCCGGGATCACCGCTGGCATCGTGGGTCTGGCGCTGGTGTCGATTTACGTGCTCCTCTACTACCGCCTGCTCGGCGCGGTGGCGCTGGTCAGCCTCGTGCTGTCCTTCGGGTTGCTATGGGCGGTGATCTCCTACCTCTCCGAGACGCGCGGCCTGGCGCTCACGTTGGCCGGCATCACCGGCATCATCGTGTCGATCGGGGTCTCGCTCGACTCGAACATCGTGTACTTCGAGCACATGAAGGAGGATGTCAAGAACGGCAGGTCACCGAGGAGCGCGAGCGAGAAGTCGTTCGCCGGCGCCTTCTCCACCGTGCTCAAGGCCGATCTCGCGTCGCTCCTCGGTGCGGCCACGCTGTTCTTTCTCACCTCGGGTGCCGTGCGCGGCTTCGCGTTCTACCTCGGGCTCGCCACAGTGCTCGATCTCGCGGCCACATACTTCTTCCTCGGCCCCACCGTGAAGCTGATCGGCCGCACGAAGCATTTCGAGCACAACCCCACCAAGTACGGCTTGCCGGGCACGGCCCGCTCGTCGTCGGCGATGATCCTGACCGGGGAGGCCGGCCGATGAGCTTCCGTAGCGACCTTTATCACGGCGAGACCCAGCTGAACTTCCCCCGGATGTGGCGCAAGTCGCGGGTGCTCTCCGGCCTGGCGATCCTGGTGGCCATCTTTGCCATCGTGGTGCTGCGGCTGAACCTGGGCATCGATTTCGAGGGCGGCAGCTCCTGGGAGGTGCGGGCCCCCGGTGTGAGTATCGCCGAGGCCCGCGACCTGCTCCGGCCCTTCGGCGAAGGCGAGGCGAAGATCCAGATCGTCGCTGGTGAAACGTTGCGTATCCAGGCGCCGGTCAAGGATCCGGTCAAGGCGAACGAGATCGGTACCGCACTCTCGAAGATCGGCGAGATCGGCGCGGTGCAGTCGGTCGGTCCGTCGTGGGGCAACGAGATCACCAAGCAAGCGATCAAGGCCCTCGTGGTGTTCTTCGTGCTCCTGGCGCTATTCATGGCCTGGCGCCTCGAATGGAAGATGGCGATCGGCGCGATCATCGCGGTGGTCCACGATGTGTTGATCTCCGTGGGCCTGTACGCGCTTTTGGGTTTGGCGGTCACGCCGGCCACGGTGGTGTCGTTCCTCACCATCCTCGGCTATTCGCTCTACGACACCATCGTCGTGTTCGACAAGGTGCACGAGCTCACGGCACGGCCCTCCATCACCAGCCGTCACACCTACACAGACATCATGAACACGGCGCTCAACCAGGTGCTGATGCGTTCGATCAACACAACCATGATGGGCGTCATCCCGGTCATTGCGATGTTGATCGTGGGCAAGGTGCAAGGCGCCGACACCCTGCTCGAATTCGCAGTGGCACTGTTCGTCGGCCTGCTGGTCGGTGCGTACTCTTCGCTGTTCGTCGCGGCGCCGATCGTGGTCTGGCTCAAAGAGCGCGAGCCGCGCCACGCCTCGGTGCGGGCCAAGTCGCAGCAGCGCGGCGACATCGCCGGCCGCCGGATCGACACGCCCCAGCTCGTGGGTGCGGCCGGCGGCGGCATCGTGCGTGGTCTCACCGATGATGACCCCCGACCGAGGGCGCCAGTGACTGCGGCCCCGGCCACCGGCTCCGCGGTGGGCATTCCTCCCCGCCCCCGGAAGAAGAAGCGCCGTTGATGTCGCGGGCGGGCACCCGGCTCGACATTGTGGTCGACCGATAGCGTAGGTGTCATGCGCACGGACACCGAGTGGCTTCGTAGTCTGATCAGGGACCTGCCCGACTATCCCGCGCCCGGTGTCACCTTCCGCGACATCACGCCGCTTCTCGCGGACCCGAAAGCATTCCGCGTGGTCGTCGACGCTTTCGTTGATCGCTTCTCGGGCGTCGGCATCGATCATGTCGTGGGCATCGAAGCGCGCGGGTTCATCTTCGCCGCGCCAGTTGCCTACGGCCTGTCGGCCGGTTTCGTCCCGGTGCGCAAGCCGGGCAAGCTGCCCTGGAAATCGGAGTCGGTCGAGTACGCGCTCGAGTACGGCACCGATCGTCTCGAGATCCACGTCGACGCAGTGGGCCATGGCGACCGAGTGCTCGTCATCGACGACGTGTTGGCCACGGGCGGCACGGCGACGGCCGCAGTCGGCTTGGTCGAGTCGCTCGGCGCATCGGTGGTCGGCCTCGGGTTCCTGCTCGAGCTCGATGCCCTCGATGGTCGCGCCCGGCTCGGTGAGCGGCAGGTCGCATCGTTGGTTCGCTATGGGTGACGCTCGGACGTACCCATGGTGAGTCGCGTCCTCCCGTGGCGGCGCGGTACTGCGCCCCCTGCTGTCGAGACTGCGTCGCTCATCGCCTCGTACCACGAGCGCCATCCAAAGGCGCCCACCGACCTCATCACCAGGGCCTACGAGATGTCGGCGCTGGCCCACGGCGACCAAAAGCGCCGCAGCGGCGAGCCGTACGTGCAGCATCCGCTTGCGGTGGCCGAGATCGTGGCCCGCCTCGGCCTCGACGATGTCTCGATCGCTGCGGCATTGCTGCACGACGCGGTCGAGGACACCGAGATCTCTCTTGCCACGGTCGAGCTCGAGTTCGGCAAGGACGTCGCGTATCTCGTCGACGGTGTCACCAAGCTCGACCGAGTCCAGTTCGACTCGAAAGAGCAGCAGCAGTCCGCGACGATGCGCAAGATGCTCGTGGCCATCGCGCAAGACCTGCGGGTACTCATCATCAAGTTGGCCGACCGGCTGCACAACATGCGCACGCTCGCCGTGCTGCCCATGGACAAGCAGGAGCGCATCGCCCGCGAGACGCTCGACATCTACGCCCCGCTCGCGCACCGGCTCGGCATGCAGGACGTGAAGCAGCAACTCGAAGACCTCGCGTTCGCGTCATTGCACCCGAAGCGTTACGCCGAGATCGACCAGATGGTCTCCGTGCGGGCCCCCGAGCGCGAGCAATACCTCGCCAACGTGCTGAGCGACGTCGACTCGCGCCTCGCCGAGCTGGGCATCGTCGCCGAGGTCACGGGTCGTCCGAAGCACCTGTGGTCGATCTACGAGAAGATGGTGGTCAAGGGCCGCAGCTTCGACGAGATCTACGACCTCGTGGCCATCCGCGTCGTCGTCGACACGGTGAAGGACTGCTACGCCGCGCTCGGGTCGATCCACTCCACGTGGAAGCCGATCCAAGGTCGGTTCAAGGACTACATCGCAATGCCCAAGTTCAACCTCTACCAGTCGTTGCACACCACGGTGGTCGGGCCGCAGGGCAAGCCGCTCGAGGTCCAGCTGCGGACCTGGGAGATGAACGCGCGGGCCGAGTTCGGTGTGGCGGCACACTGGGAGTACAAGGAGAAGGCGCCGAGCACCGACATGGCGTGGCTCTCTCGCATCGTCGAGTGGCAGAGCGAGACCTCCGACCCAAGTCAGTTCATGGCGAACCTCAAGTTCGACCTTGATCAGGAGGAAGTGTTCGTGTTCACGCCCAAAGGTCGCGTCATCACGCTGCCCATGGGAGCAACGCCCGTCGATTTCGCGTACGCCATTCATACCGACGTCGGCCACCGTTGCATCGGTGCTCGCGTCAACGGCCGTCTCGTCCCGCTCGAGACCCGCCTCACCTCGGGTGACACCGCCGAGATCTTCACGTCGAAGGTGTCGAACGCCGGTCCGTCCCAGGATTGGTTGAAGTTCGTCGCGAGCCACCGCGCCGCCAACAAGATCAGACAGTGGAAGCTGCGAGCGCGGCGTGAGGACGCGATCGAACAGGGCCGCGAAGACCTCGTGAAGGCGTTGCGCCGCGAAGCACTTCCCGTGCAGCGGCTGTTGGGTGGCGACATCTTCAAAGAAGTTCTCGCGTCGATGAACTACAACGACGCAGACGCGCTCTACGCCGCCATCGCCGAGAGCCACGTCTCGCCGAAGACCGTCGTGGCCCGGGTGTCTCGCGCGTTACGCGACGGCGCACCCCAGCACGAGGAACAGTTGCCGCGCACGGTGTTCGCACCGCGGCGGCCACGTCGTTCGCGTGGCACGGCGGGCGTTCACGTCGAAGGCCTCGACGACGTCATGGTCCGGTTGTCGCGCTGTTGCACCCCGGTGCCACCCGACGAGATCATCGGGTTCATCACGCGGGGCCGCGGCGTCTCGGTGCACCGCTCCGACTGTGCAAACGCGGTGTCGCTCATGGTGGCGCAGGGCGAGCGACTCATCGACGTCGAGTGGGACGAAGAACGCCAGACCTACTTCGTCGCCTCGATCGAAGTGAAGGCGCTCGATCGGGGTTGGCTGTTGCGAGATGTCGCGGCCGTGCTCTCTGACCATCACGTCAACGTCCTCAGCTGTAACACCACCACCGGCTCGGATCGCGTCGCCAAGATGCGCTTCGAGTTCGAGCTCTCCGACGTGTCTCACCTCGACTCGGTGCTCAAAGCCATCAAGGACATCGACTCGGTGTACGACGCCTATCGCGTCATCCCCGGCGGCGGCGGCTGACCCACCGGTGACTTCTGGAGGATCACGACGCGCTCACTGTCGAAATCCTCCAACGGCACACAACGGTCGCGAAGCATCAGCGACGGTTGGATGGCCTCGCCGGGAACGTGATCTCGTTGTACGCGAAGGGGTTGACGGCCGGCGACATGCAGGCACACCTCGGCGAGATCTATGGACCGACATCTCCCGTGAGACGATCTCGAAGATCGCCGACCGGGTCTGAGGGGGATCCGTTTGATGGTCGCGTGGCAGTGTCGGCCGCCGTGTTGGGCATGTGGTCGGGCGCGCAGCCGGAACTGCTGCGATGAGAAAGCAGTTCACGCCAGGTGAGCAGATTGTGATACGCCCGGCGCGTCACATTCAGACCCGTGCAGCAACAGATGAGTCAGCGAGACTTCGTGGCCTTTGCCAGTGCAACAAGCGCGGCTTGGCAGCTTGCGTCACTGCCGCACGCGCCCCCGTCTTGGTAGTAGAGCGATCCGCCGTGATAAGCGACCAACAGAACACGTCCGTTGGGGTTGTAGAACGCGACGCCGAGCTCGGGCACCGTGGTCGCTGCCGCGTTGAGGATTTTGTTGGAGTTGTCGAGTGGAGTGTTGATCCACCACACATTTACGGTTGCGCCCATGACGCCAACGGCCGTGCCCGACTTGAGTGTCCCGGTCAGTGTGAAGTCGCAGTACTCGGGGAACTTGCCAGGAACACCTTCGCTGACTGTTCCACCGAACACCGCTTGGACGTCAGCCTTCGTGACGATCTTGCATGCCACGACGGGTGCATTTGACCCCGCCGCTGCACCTGATGCCGCGGCACTTGATGCCGCTGCACCTGATGCCGCTGCACCTGATGCCGCTGCGGCTTTGACGGCGGCTTTGACGGCCGTTGTCGTGGTGGACCCGGACGAGCCGCAGCCAGTAACCGCTATCGAGCCCACTAGCGCTACCGCAACCAACCAGCGAACCACAAGGGCCTCCCTCGGCGATGACTTCTCTGCGACGTTCTCAACTCAGAAAAAGCTACCAGCTCGTGGCTGACCCAACGGGTGCGACGCGTGGCTCCCCGTAGCTTCTTCGCGGCGGCCATCACGCCGTCGGGCGCAGTGAACTTCGCGATGAGCACCTCGGCGCTCGCGGAAGTTCGTGATCAGTCGAGACCCGAACTCGTTCTCGGGGGTGGGTACCACCGCGCACTCGCTGCCCCGAGCAAACAATGCTGCTTGACGGCACACCGAAATGACAGCCGCAGGTGTCGCGGTGCCTGCCGCGTGATCCGTCGCACGTAGGCTTGGCGCGCCGTTGAGGTCCGCTACTCGACGGTCGCACGACCTGAGGGAGCGCCCCATGCGATTCGGACTCGACGTTTCGCAGCAACGCCTTGCCTGGCCCGAGATCGCGTCACGGGTGCGCTTCGGCGACGAGGCGGGCTTTGCCGGTGTGTGGGGTTTCGATCACTTCCAACCCATGTACGGCGAGGGTCCCGGCGAGTGCTTCGAGGGCATGACCACGCTCGCCGCGTGGTCTGGCATCGCGACGCGGGCCCGACTGGGCCTGCTCGTCGCGGGTATGACCTACCGCCATCCTTCCGTGTTCGCGGCCGAGGCGATCACGATCGACCACGCGTCGGGAGGTCGACTCGAGTTGGCCTACGGCGCGGCATGGTTCGAGAAGGAGCACCGCGAGCTCGGCATCGCGTTCGCGTCCACCAGCGATCGCATCGACGCGTTCGAGGAAGCGTTGCAGGTGGTGCGGGGCTTGCTCACGACCGATGACTTCACGTTCGAAGGCCGCCATTTCTCGGTGCGGGGCGCCACGTTGTTGCCGCGCCCCCTGCAAGCGCCGCACCCACCGATCTGGATCGGCGCGATGGGGGAGAAGCGCATGTTGCCGATCGCCGCGCGCTATGCCGATGTCTGGCACGCCTTCGGCACGCCCGAGTCGTTGACCCCGAAGTCGCAGCGGCTCAGCGATCTCGCCGAAGCAGCAGGACGCGATCCGGCCGATATCCGACGGTCGTCGTCGTTGTCGCTCGAGGGAGACCTCGAGGAGATCGCTTCGACGATCGACGCGTGGCGCGCCGCCGGTTTCACCGAGCTCATCTGCGGATGGCCGAGCGAAGGACGTTCGAAGGTCGCGCAGTTCGCGTCGCGGTTCCTCTGAACGGCCACCGCACCGGCCCGCCGTATGGTTGAACGATGCTGCGTGAACTACTCCAACGGCCCGGGGTGCGCGAGATCCTCGAACTGCGCGGTACGTTCGGCTTCATGGCCATCCACGGTGGCAACCTCGAGCGCGCAACCGACGTCGTTGCGCGCGAGGCTGCCGAGCGTTCCGGGGCTTCCTGCTATTCGGTGATCCAAGCTCCGCCTCTACGCCACCACCTACCGTCTTCATACTTCGATCCGGCGCAGTCGCCGGCGCTCGCGGCGTTCCTCGATCACGTCGACGTCGTGGTGGGCATCCACGGCTACGGCCGCGAGGACCGCGTTCACCAGTTGCTGCTGGGTGGGGGCAACCGTGAGCTTGCGGGTCATCTGGCGCTGCACCTGCGCGCCGGGTTCGGTGCCCCGTACGAGATCATCGCCGAGCTCCACGAGATCCCCGATGGCCTACGCGGGATGCATCCCGACAACCCGGTCAATCGGGCCCGGGCGGGTGGCGTCCAGGTCGAACTGCCGCCCATGATCCGCTGGAACCGCGAGGCGCACAATTGGTCGGACCACCTCGCGACGCCGCGCGCTCCGGAGGTCGAGCAACTGATCGACGTGCTGGCGAGCGCAAGTCGCGAATGGGTTCGCTCGTCGGGCTAGCGGGTGCGCCGGGGCCCGCCGCGTTCGCCGGGCCAGCGTGAGCCACCGATGGTGTCGGCGTAGGGCCAGAATGCGAGCGGATCGAGTGGGCCGGCCAACGTGATCGACCGGCTCGGCTGGGTCTGCGTGACGAGTTGGGTGGAGAGAAGTTCGCGTAGCGGCAAGAGGTCGGTGTAGGGGTCCCACGGACTGTCGCGCAGCAGGAGGTCGCCGTCGACGGCCTCGATGTGGGAGACGCGATTGGTCGTGGCCACCCGCACGACGTGGGGAGCGAAGTCGTAACTCTTTTCGACCCCGCCGACTGCCCGCGATGATTTGATCCACCATTCGTTCTCGGCGTAGTCGGCGCCGGGCGCCACTGTGGCTTTGGCCTCGCCGCGGTACTCGAGGAACGTGTAGCCCTGATGCGTGCAGCGTGCCTCGACGTGGTCACCGAGGCGGAAGAACGTGATGGCGCACGGGAACTTCGGCTGGCCGTTGAGCTCCTGGCTTATGAAGATGGCCGCTTCCTGATCGATGCCGAGACCGAGCGTGTAGTAGCCCGCCATGCCGTCATAGGACGCTTCGATCTTGGTGCTCACGCCGTATTCGGGTTCGCCGAGCACCGGCACGTTGTAGATGTTGATGTGGACGAAAGGGTTGGGCCCTGCGGTGAAGCCGGGTGGCAATAGATCAGCGATGCGATCGGCGTCGCTGCGATAGACGATCTGGAGCTTCGGCCAGCCGGCGATCTCGCCGGGCTTGCTCGTGGGGCTTGTGACGTCGTTCATTCGGCACCGCCGTTTCCTGGATCGAATGTGAACACATGGCAGACGCTACACCGGGCGACACAGGGCGCTCGTCAGCATGTCTACCGCAGACAGCTGTCTGATCATCCGACCGGTTAGACGATGAATATCTGATACCTGTTAGCGTAAATTTTTACCTCCGCGGGCGAATGGTCCGACGGCGGAAACCACAGGGGGCAAGCAATGCAAAAACGTTCACGACGTCGAAGCATGCGTCTGGTCGCGGCGATGCTCGCGCTCGGACTCATCGCGGCGGCATGCGGCGACGATGGCGGCGGCACGGGCAACGCGACCAACACCGGTGGCAGCAGCTCAGGGTCGGCCAAATCCGTCACCACCACGGTTGTAACCGATACGCCGGTCAAGGGCGGCACGGTGACGATCGCGTTGTTCAGCGAGGTCAAGAACCTCGACCCGCTCAAGGCCACCGGCTCGGGCGGCTCGGACGGCAACCGACTGTTCCCCATTTACGGCGCATTGGTCACCTACGACCCGGTCAAGGCCGTTTCGTCGCCACTCATGGCCGAATCGTTCAAGGCCACCGACGCCGGCTTCACCAAGTGGACGCTGAAGCTCAAGCCGAACCAGAAGTTCAGTGACGGCACGGCGTACGACGCCGCTGCGATCAAGGCCAACTGGGAGCGTGCCGCGGCCGCCGACAGCCCATGTGCGTGCAAGTCGATTGCGCAGGCCATCGCGTCGATGACCCTGCCCGATCCGCTCACGGTCGACCTCACATTGAAGAGCGGCAACGCCACCTTCGACAACCTCATCGCCCGCAACGCGCTGAACTACATCGCGTCGCCGAAGGCCATCACCGACAAGGTCGACCTGGTGAACAAGCCAGTCGGCGCCGGACCGTTCCGCATGGACGAGTGGATCCCGGACGGCAAGATGACCCTGAGTCGCAACCCGGACTGGACTGCATCACCTGGTCCTTACGTCGACAAGCTCGTGTACGTGATCCAGTCCAACGAGGATCAGCGAGTTACGGGCATGACCACCGGCCAGTTCGATGGCTTCTACACGGCGACGCCGTCGAGCGTCACCACGGCCCAAAAGGACAACAAGGACGCCACGTACGCGAGCGTTGCAGTCAACCTCGGTCAGACGTTCGTGTTCAACACGACCAAGGCGCCGTTCGACGACATCCGCGTGCGCAAGGCCGTGATCATGGCGATTCCGCGCGACGTGCTCGCCAAGGACATCCTGCTGAACTCCATCCCGGCCGACTACTTCGCGCTGAAGGGTTCCAAGGACTTCAGCGAGGCCTCGGCGCTCCCGAAGTACGACGCAGCGGGTGCGCAGAAGCTCATCGACGAGTACGTCAAGGAGAAGGGCCCGATCACGTTCACGATGGTCGTGTTCCAGCAGACCCTTGACCAGGCTCGGGCCAAGTTCATCCAGACGGCGCTCGATCAGCTGAAGGGCATCAAGGCCGAGCTCGCAGTCGGCGCCAGCGGCGACAACGTGGCCAAGATCACTTCGGGCAAGGGCGACTTCCAGTGGACGTCGTGGGGCTTCCCCACCACCGACCCGAACGTGGGCCTGTACAACGCGACGCACAGTGGTCAACCGGGCCTGAACCCGTCGAACTACAACAACGCGACCGTCGACAAGGCACTCGAGGAGGCTCGCCTTCTCGGTGACCCGGCCGCTCGGGCCGAGAAGTACAAGATCGTGTACGAGCAGCTGGCCAAGGACCTGCCGTTCTTCCCCTACACCATCACCACGAACGGTTACGTCTACAAGAGCAACGTCAAGGGCGGAGTCGTCTACGAAGACGGCATCCCGCGCGTCGACCTATTGTGGTTCAAGAAGTAATCACCAACGGCTGATCTCGGGAGGGGGAACGTTCCATGCGTCTATTCGGACTGCGGCTGCTGCAGCTCATTCCGGTGTTGCTCATCGTGACACTTGCGACGTTCCTCCTCACCGAGTTCCTGCCCGGTGATCCGGTCTACGACATACTGGGCCCCGAGGCCCGCCCCGAGCAGATCGCGCTGGTGCGCCAACAGCTCGATCTCGATGCTCCGCTTCCATCGCGCTACGTCAGCTGGGTAAGCGACGCCTTGCAGGGCGACCTAGGCAAGTCGCTCATCACGGGACGGTCCGTGTCCGCGACGTTGCGCCAGCGCATGCCGGTCAACCTCGAAATCGCGGTGCTCACGCAGCTTCTCGCGCTCCTCGTTGCTATACCGCTCGGTGCGTGGTCGGCGTATCGCGCCGGCCGGCGGTTCGACCGCGCGGTCACCACCACCTCGTTTGGCGTGGTCGCCGTGCCGCCCTTCCTCTCCGCGCTCATCCTCGTCGCGATCGTCGCGTACAAGCTCAGATTGCTGCCGAACACCGGTTGGACCCCGATCGGCCAAGGCATAGGGGAGAACCTGCGCTACATCGCGCTCCCCGTCGTCACGCTGGCGTTAACCGAGATCGCGGTATACAGCCAGCTGCTCCGTTCCGACATGGCCGCGACGCTGCAGGAGGACTACGTGCTCGCCGCTCGCGCTCGGGGTCTCAGCAACCGTCACGTCCTCATGCGTGAAGCGTTACGGCCGTCCTCGTTCTCGCTGATCACGCTGGCCGGCGTGAACCTCGGGCGGCTCATTGGTGGCACGGTCATCATCGAGCGGATCTTCGGGCTACCCGGCCTAGGCACCGCGATCACCCAGGCGATACCTGCGAAGGATTACACCGTGCTCCAGGGCGGGGTGCTCCTGCTCGCCGTCGCCTACCTGCTCATCAACCTGCTGGTCGACGTGAGCTACACATTCCTCGATCCAAGGATCAAGCGTCATGGCTGAGGCAGTGCTGGCCCCTGTGGACGAGTTCTGGAAGGTAGCGCAGGCACCTCGCCGGCTGCGCAACGCGGTCATCAGCTCCGTGTTCGGCCTCGTCATCGTGCTCATCGGTATGTTCGGCATTCGCAGCTCTTCGGCGACGCTGCGCTCCGCGGTGGCCGCGGTCGGGGTGGTCGCGCTCTTCCGAGGTCTCCAGGAGCTCGGGCGAATCCGCATCGGGCCAGAGTTCGCACTCGGCGTGTGGCTGGCGTTGTTCTGGCTGGTGGTCATTGTGCTGGTCGCGATCTTCGCCGACCTCCTGCCGATCGACTCCTATCGCAAGACCGAGCTCGTGTCCTTGCGGGCTCGGCCACGGCTCAGCTTCGACGAGCCGCTCGGTCGCGACGCCAACGGCGCCAGCTTGTTATCGCGGTCGATCTTCGCCGCCCGCGTCTCCCTGATGGTCGCGTTCTTGTCGGTCAGCCTCGGGCTGACGATCGGGTCGCTGCTCGGACTCGTCGGCGGCTACTTCGGCAAGTGGGTCGATGTGCTGGTCAACGTGTACACCAATTCCACGTTGGCCTTCCCACCGCTCATCCTCCTGTTCGCCCTGGTCGCAGTGTTCTCGCGCGGCGTGTGGACCCTCAGCATTGGGTTGGCCGTCGTGTCGATACCGACGTACACGCGAGTGATGCGGGCTCAGACGCTTGCCGTGCGCGAGCGGGAGTTCGTGCTGGCGGCGAGCGCTATGGGTGCGTCGCGATGGCGAATCATGATCAAGGACATCCTGCCCAACGCGTTCATACCGGTCGCGTCTTACAGCTTCATCGTGGCGGCATCCGTGATCGTGGCCGAGGGCTCGCTTGCGTTCCTCGGGCTCGGCATCCCACCGCCTCGCCCTAGCTGGGGCAGCATGGTTGCCGACGGCGAGATCAAGCTCAAAACCGATCCGCACATCGCCTTCGTCCCGGCAATTATCATGTTCCTCACGGTGCTCTCGTTCAACCGCGTCGGCGACTGGGCGCGCAAGCGTGTCCTGGGCGAGCGCAACCTCATGGGGTGACGCTCTAGCGTCGCATGGGTGACCACCAGATACGAGCTCCGCGGACGTATCGCGGCCACCGGGTTCACGTCCGTTGCTCGAGGACCGCAGCGGACGACTCGATGCGTCATCGCCGAGATGAACGCGTGAGCGGTCGACGGTTTTCGCGCCTCGCCGTCATGGCGGTCATCGGAGTGCTGGTGAGCGTGGTCGGGTGCGGCTCGGGCCGCGACGGCCTCGCCGAACCCGGCGCCGAATCGGTGGCGCGAACGGCGTCGGTGATGGTGGGCAGCGACTACGTGCTCGCCCCCGGCGACGTGACTGCGGTGAACGTAATCGGCCTCGACCTGGTCACTCTGGCCACGCCACTGCGCACATGGTGGGCCACCTTCCAAGACACCGAGGTGGGCGAGGCTGCGTGGCTCGCCGATGCGCCACGACTCCTCGACGCGATGCGCACCACGGTGTCGCACATCGCCGATCAGCTGGGCCCCGGTCGAGACATCGCGGTGCGCTCTACGTTCACGCCGTACCTGGAGCAATGGCGTCTCGTCCTCAACGCGCTCGACGCCCTGCGTGGCGCAGTACGCGCGGCGAACGTCGCAGCCCGACAGCAGGCCACCGACGCCTACAACGCGGCGATCGCCGCGATGGGGCGACTCGATGCGCAACGAGTGGCGCGGGTGGTGGACGCGTACGGCCGCGACGAAGCCAAGCGTGCGCTCGCGGCGCAGGGGCTCGACCCCACCCGATTCGGCGTCGGTTGACGCGCTCCGCGCGGGCACCCGTTGTTCCCGTCGCTGGAGCCCCGGGTATCGAACAGGCATGACACCTACGTCCGATGCGAATCCGAGTGACCTGTTCTCGGTGTGGATGGGGCGACACCCCACCGGAGATTGCGACGATGGTTCGTCGAAATCCTCAAAAGGCGGAACGTCGGGGGGAGACACCGGTAGCCTCTCAGGCCGTGGCCGAACCGCTTCTCCGTGCTCCCAAGGGCACGCGCGACCTCCTGCATCCTGCATCCGCCCGTTTTCGGGCCCTCGGCGACGTGTTCGCCCGAGTAGCCAACGGCGCTGGCTACGGCCAGGTGATCCTGCCCATGTTCGAACACGTCGAGGTGTTTCACCGCCTGGGCGAGGCCACCGACGTGGTCACCAAGGAGATGTTCGAGTTCGACGACCGCGGCGGCCGCCGCCTCGCGCTGCGCCCAGAACAGACGGCGTCGGCCGTGCGGGCGTTTGTCGAGAACCGGCCGATGCTGCCGTGGAAAGCCTGGTATGCCGGGCCCAACTTCCGCGCCGAGAACGTGCAGAAGGGTCGCTACCGCCAGTTCGACCAGGTCGGGGTCGAGGTGCTCGGGCTCGACGATGCACTGATCGATACCGAGGTCATCGCTCTCGCGTGGGATTTCTTCCGCACCCTCGGCCTGCGCGACATGACGTTGCTGGTGAACTCCCTCGGCGACGCGGGCGACCGCGCTCGTTACGTCGACGCGCTCCGTGAGTACTTCAACAGTCGCGCTGCGGAGCTGTCCGAGCAATCGCGAGAGACGCTCGCCCGCAACCCGCTGCGTGTGCTCGACTCCAAACGTCGCGAGGACGCGTCGGTCGTGGCCGAAGCGCCGTTGCTCGCAGACCATCTTTCCGAGGCTGCGGCCGAGCACTTCGCGCGTGTGCAAGACGGCTTGCGCGCCGTCGGTGTGCCGTTCACGGTGTCGCCCCGTCTCGTGCGTGGCCTCGACTACTACGTACGCACCACCTTCGAGATCCAGTCGTCGGCACTCGATGCCGCGCAGAGCGCGATCGGCGGTGGTGGTCGCTATGACGGGTTGGTTGAACAACTCGGCGGTGATCCGACACCGGGCATCGGCTTTGCGTTGGGCGTCGAGCGCACGTTGCTCGCCTGCGACGCCGAGGGCGCGTTCACCTTGGGGGAGACGGGTGTCGACGTGTTCGTCGTCGACACCACTGGTGGCCTCGAGGCGCTCACGCTCACCCACGAACTGCGTCGCGCCGGAGTCGCCGCCGACCGTGCGTTCGAGAACCGCTCGATGAAGTCACAGATGAAAGCCGCCGATCGTTCCGGCGCGCGATTCGCGCTTCTCGTCGGAACTGACGAACGCGATGCGGGCGAGGTCACGCTGCGCGATCTGCGCAGCGACACCGGCCAGCTACGCGTGGCGCGCACCGACGTTCTCGACGCGGTCAAGAAGGCACTTGCATGACGATCCCCGCAGGGAACGGAAGGAACTCTTCGTGAGCGAAACACGGGCAACCACGATGCGCACCGACATGTGCGGCGCGTTGCGCGCTACCGATGCCGGTCGAACGGTTTCGGTCTGCGGATGGGTGGCACGTCGCCGGGAGCACGGTGAGCATCTGGCGTTCATCGACCTACGCGATCACACCGGCCTCGTGCAGTGCGTCATCCACGGCGACCACGACCTGCGCAGCGAATATGTGGCCCGTATCACGGGCGTGGTGCGCCCGCGTCCGGAGGGCACCGTCAACGCAAGTCTGGGCACCGGCGACATCGAGATCCAGGACTGCATCGTCGAAATCCTTGCGTCGGCCGAGCCCCCGCCGTTCCCGCTCGACGCGCGCGCCGACGATGTCGACGAGAACGTTCGCCTGCGCTTCCGCTACCTCGACCTCCGTCGTGAACGGCTGCAGCGCAACCTCCGGGCACGCGCTGCCGTCAACAGTGCGGTGCGACGCGCCATGGAACGTCAAGGCTTTGCCGAGGTCGAGACACCGATGCTCATGCCATCGACCCCGGAGGGCGCACGCGAGTTCCTGGTGCCGTCGCGCAAGGAGCCCGGATCGTTCTACGCATTGCCCCAGAGCCCGCAGCTGTTCAAGCAACTCCTCATGGTGGGCGGGTTCGATCGCTACTTCCAGATAGCGCGGTGTCTTCGGGACGAGGACCTTCGTGCCGATCGCCAGTACGAGTTCATGCAGCTCGATGCCGAGATGAGCTTCGTCGACCAGGACGACGTGCTCGCGGCCATCAGCGAAGCGGTGCTCGACGCCGCAGAAGCGGTCACCGGTGAGCGACCCGATGCGATCCCGCGCATCACGTGGCACGAGGCCATGGACCGCTACGGCGTCGACAAGCCCGACCTCCGCTTCGCTATGGAGCTCACCGAGCTCACCCCGATCTTCGCCGAGACCGGCTTCAAGGCTTTCGCTGGCGCATCGAGCATCAAGGGCATCCGCGTGCCCGGTCGCGCCGAGGAGTTCGGGCGCAGCAAGCTCGACGCGCTCACCGACCGCGCGAAGAAGCTCGGCGCGAAAGGTCTCGTATGGATGCGTGTCGCGGCCGATGGCACACTCGACTCGCCGGTGGCGAAGTTCCTCGTCGAAGCCGAACAGCAGGCGCTGCGCGATGCGCTCGCCGCCGAGCCGGGTGATCTGCTGCTCGTGGTCGCCGACGAGTGGGCCACGAGTTGCGAGGTCCTGGGTCATCTGCGCAACGACCTTGGTCGTCCGCCGGTGCACAAGGGTCCGTACAAGTACGTATGGGTGGTCGACTTCCCCATGTTCGTCGGCGTGAGCGACGCCGGCATCCCGAAGCCGGGTCACCATCCGTTCACCCGTCCTCATCCTGACGACATCGACAAGCTCGAGTCCGACCCGATGAACGTGCGAAGCCGCGCCTACGACCTCGTGCTGAACGGCTGGGAGCTCGGTTCCGGCTCGATCCGCATCCACGAACCCGAGTTGCAGCAGCGCATCTTCAACCTGCTCGGCATCGCGCCCGACGAGGCCATGAAGCGCTTCGGCTTCTTCCTCACCCCGTTCCGCTACGGGGCGCCACCCCACGGCGGGTTCGCGTTCGGCATCGATCGGCTGGTGGCGATCCTCGCCGGCGAGGAGAACATCCGCGAGGTCATTGCGTTCCCGAAGACCCAGTCGGGCACCGACCCTATGACCAACTCGCCGACTCCGGTCGACGCAAAGCAGTTGCTCGACCTCGGTCTTCGCGTGCTCCCCAAGGTCGAGTGACCGTTCCGCTCGAGATCGGGCTCCGCCACCACCATTGTGGCCGACCGAGATCTCGACCGGAGTGCGCCGCGCCGGTCAGGCAAGCTCGACGTCGAGGACCACGCTGCCCGCCGGGGCAGTTGGGTAGTTCGCGTTGGCCGGGCCCTTCTTGGGCTGGGGGCCGATCACCTGGAACCGCAGTGCCAGCGCGCCGTCACCACGGCGGGCGAGCGATGCGTGCGGCCCGACCCGATCGAGGTCGTAGCCGAGGCGTTCGAGCTCGGCCAGCACCTCGGCGTCGACCCGTTCGAGGGTCGTGCTCGTCGTGGCGAACACCGCCCGACGGATCATGTCGGCGCCGTTCACGAGGGTGAGCGGTGCGAGGTCGGCCGGCATGGCGACGCCGGCGAGCGCGTCGGCCAACGTGGTCCGCGCTCCGGCGATCGTCGAACGCGCGGGCTGTCGCGTGGTACGGACCACGGTCGCCGACTCTGATGCCGACTCGGCTATGGGCGCCCACGTCGTGTCGGCGACGGCCCACGCCGCGCGTTCCTGCACCCGCGGCGCGAGCGAATCCATCAACACGGAGCCGGCGGTTGGACCCGGAGGCGTGGCAGCCGGCAGGAGATCAGATCGACCGAAGATGCGCCGCATGGCACGACCGGCAAGCACGACGACCGAGATGGCGAACCAGGCCCAATACATGACGACGAGCACCTTCATACGTCTTCTTTCGGCAGGGCCGGGGCGGCCTTTACTGTTTCGCGTGGTCCAGTGGCTGCGCCACCGTTGTGCGACTACGGTCACGCCTGACGTGAAAGGAAAGGCGATGGCGTTCGATCTCGACGACTTGACGATGTGCTTCGCAGGCTTCCGTGCCGACCCGACGCACTGCGACAAGGCGTCACTCCTCGAACTGGTCGACGCCGGCATCGCTAACGGCTTTCGCGGCGCATCGATATGGGCCGCGATCGTCGACCCGCTCGCGGCGTCCGGGCTTTCTCCTAAGGACATCGCCCGTCTGTGCGAGCACCACGGCATGCAGATCCGCATGGTCGAGGCCCTGACCGAGTGGACCTCCGGTGATCGCCAGGCCATCGACGCCGTCGCGTTGCCGCTGTTCGCGTTGGCGCGCGACCTGGGTGCCGAGGAGATCCTCACCGTCACCATGGATACCGACCTGGTCGACGTGGCGCGAGCCGCGAACGGGTTCGCGTACGCCTGCGACCTGGCGGCTCGCGACGGGCTGCGACTCGGCATCGAGTTCCTTCCGTGGAGCGGGGTGCCCGACCTCGCCACCGCGTGGGCCATCGTCGACCTGGCCGGTCGCGAGAACGGGGGCCTCGTGCTCGACACCTGGCATTGGCAACGCCAGCCAGGCGGCCCCGATCACGACACGCTCCGCACCATCCCGGGCGATCGCATCCACATGCTCCAGGTCAACGACGTGGCGGCCCAGCCCGGCGACGATCTGCTCACCGAGACGATGACCGGGCGCCTGCTCCCGGGCGACGGCATCGTCGACTACTCGGCGCTGTGCGCATCGCTCGAGTACATCGGTGCGGAACCGAACGTCGCTCCGGAGATCTTCAACCCGTCGCTTGCCGCGCTCGGCCCCGACGAGTTCGCGCGGCGGGTCAGCGCGAGCACCCGGCGCGTGCTCGGATCCTGAGCGGCACACTTCTGGAGTGAGTGACCTCTTCTCCCACGCCGCGTCCGAGCGATTGTCGCGTCATGCGCCGCTCGCAGTACGCATGCGACCGCAGCGTCTCGACGACATCGTGGGCCAGGACCACCTGCTCGGCCCCGGCAAGCCGCTCCGCACGTTGATCGAGGCCGATCGTCTGTCGTCGGTGATCCTGTGGGGCCCACCGGGTACTGGCAAGACCACGCTGGCCCAACTCATCGCCCGCTCCAGCGAGAAGGCCTTCGAGCAGCTCTCCGCGGTCACCGCCACGGTCAAGGATGTTCGCGAAGTCATCGCGGCCGCCGAGATGCGGCTCGGAACCAAGGAGCAGGGCACGATCCTGTTCCTCGACGAGGTGCATCGCTTCAACAAGGCGCAACAGGACGCGTTGCTGCCGTCCACCGAATCGGGCCTCCTCGTGCTCATCGGCGCGACCACCGAGAACCCGTTCTTCGAGGTCAACCCGCCGCTGTTGTCGCGCTCGACGCTGTTCCGGCTGGACGCGCTCGATGACGAGGCCATCGTGACCTTGCTCCGACGGGGACTCACGTTCGAGGACGCCACCGCAACCGAGGACGCGCTGGCCCACGTCGCTTCGCGCGCCGCCGGTGATGCGCGGCACGCGTTGACGTTGCTCGAGGTGGCGGTGGCGCTTGCCGCTGCGCGCGGAACGCCGATCGTTGTCGGCATAGAGGATGCCGAGAACGCGGCCAACGCGAAGGCGCTCCGCCACGGGCGCGACGCGCATTACGACCTGATATCGGCGTTCATCAAGTCGATCCGTGGTTCCGATGTCGACGCCAGCCTCTATTGGCTCGCCCGCATGCTCGACGCAGGGGAGGACGCTCGTTTCATCGCTCGCCGGCTCGTGATACTCGCGTCGGAGGACGTGGGCATGGCCGACCCGATGAGCCTCGTCGTGGCCGACTCGGCGGCGCGTGCCGTTGAGTTCGTAGGTTTGCCCGAAGCACAGCTCAACCTCGCCCAGGCCGTCGTGCACCTCGCGACGGCCCCGAAATCGAATCGGGTCACCATGGCCCTCGGCCGGGCGCAGGCCGACGCTCGCGGCGCAGGCCGGGGTGAGGTGCCCATGCATCTCCGCGACGCGCATTACAAGGGCGCCCGCACGTTGGGGCACGGCGTGGGCTACGAGTATCCGCATGATGATCCCGCAGGTTGGGTAGTGCAGGAGTATCGTCCAGCGGAGGTTCGCGACAACGTGTACTACGAGCCATCCCCGCACGGCCACGAACAGGAGATCGCGCGCACGATGACCACGCGATCTGCTCCAGCCCCTGCTCCCGCCGTTTCCAAGAACGAGCAAGCCGGCGACGATGAACGCGGGTGATCTTGCTGCGGTCGTGGTCACCATCGTCAGCCTCGGGGCCACGGCGCTGCTCACCATCGCGGTGCTGTCGTTGCTGCGCACGATGCGTGGCCTTCGCG
>WLNW01000150.1 GCA_009699605.1 Actinomycetota bacterium
CCCAGCTGCTCTACGGCATTCCACTACAGAGCGTGCATGACTACGTGCACAAGTACCCCGACCTCCGCATAGGAGGCGCGCTGGTGGGCTCCGACGGCAAGTCCATCGAGATCTACCGCATCAAGAAGAACGGCCCCTCGTTGCGCAGCGCATGCGGCGACACCATCGGCGACGAAGTGCTGCGGGAGCTGCTCGGTGGAGTCAACGAGGACGTGTTCACGCAGCTGTTCTCCATCAGCCACGACGAAATCACCGAGGGCGGCGCTGCGCTGCTCGACAGCGAGGGCGAGCTGGGCGCGGCCCTCTTCGGTGCTGGTACCGGGCTCACCACGCTCAATGCGGTGCTCGCGAAGCTCGATTCCAGGGCCGGAGAGCTGTTCAAGCCCAGTGCCAGCAAGCCGCTCGTCAACGCCGATCTCGCTCGTTACAGGGATCTGACGGCCCGCGTCAAAGAGACATCGCAGAGCGCTGTCGAAGTCGAGCGGCTGAACAAGACGATGCGCACCGCCGAGGGGAATCAGACCGCCAAGGATGCCGAACTCAAGAACGTCTCCTCGGCACTGAGCAGGACCACTCGGGTCCGCCGCTCAAAGGTGCTCGTCTTCAAACGGCGAGACGCCATCGACGAGCTCGCCGGCCTCGAGCTCCAGGGATCGCGGGTGGACGCACAGATCCCCGCGCTCTTGACGGCCGCATCCGATGTTCGTTTCCAGTCGACTACCGCGACTGCCGGGCTCGAAGCCGATCTGGCAGCGCTAAACCGGAAACTCGATGAACTCGTAGTCGACGAGCAACTCCTCGCGCAGAGCAGCAACATCAACGCGCTGACTGAAGAGATCGGCACCCTGCGCGTGAACTACAAGGATCTGCCGGGCTTGAACAAGCAGGTGGGCGATCTCGAACGGGCTTTGGCCGGGCTCGTGCGCCGGCTGCCCGAAGGATGTCGGAGGGATACCACTGACATGCCGCAGTTGACCGATGTCGAGATCAGCAGTGTGCGGCGGCTGGTCACCTCGCGCGATCGACTGGAGCCTGCGCTCGAAACCGCCCACGTCGC
Source organism: Actinomycetota bacterium (assembly GCA_009699605.1). Classification (GTDB taxonomy): domain Bacteria; phylum Actinomycetota; class Acidimicrobiia; order Acidimicrobiales; family WLNW01; genus WLNW01. The sequence continues at coordinate 1,058 of WLNW01000150.1, forward strand.
ACGAACCGAGAGCGAACGACTGCTCGCCAGCGACGAAGCGAACTTCTCGGCACTCCGCGAGCCGGCCAACGTGGTGAACCTGGCTGCGGCCGTCGCCCGCATCCGACAGGAGGGACAACTGGAGGCCGGCATCGCCACCCTCCGCGCGGAAGCCGACGGCCTCGTCGCCACGATCTCGGCGACACTCGCCTCAATAGGCCTGCGTTCCGCTCCACGCGATGCCGACGCGATGCCGATTCCCGATGGTGCGTCCGTCCATGACGCTGACAGCGCCGTCACGGTGGCACGCAACGACCTCGTCACCGCAGCGAATGAGCTTGATCGTCTCCGGAGCGAGCGCGCCACTGCCGACGATGAGCTCCAGTCGTTGATTCGCAGGGCCGATCCGCCGTCCAGCGCGGAACTCGAAACCGAACGCAGTCGTCGCGACGATGGATGGCAACTGGTGCGCGCCGCATGGCTCGGCCCTACAACGGCCTCGGAAGGGGTCGAGGCGTGGACGGCGGGTGAAGCGCTGGACGTGGCCTACGAGGCTTCGGTCGCAAGCGCCGACTCCGTTGCAGACCGGCTACTAGGCGATGCCCAGTCGGTGGAGAAGCGCGCCCTTCTCGAGCGGCTGATCACGGGGTCCGCAGAGTCAATCCTCGCGCAGGAGGGCATCGTCGCGGAACGGCACAAAGGGCTCGATGCGGCCACCGAGCGGTGGGATGCGCTGTGGGCGCGGCTCTCCATCGAAGCTGGCGACCGCAAGGCAATGGACAATCTGCTCACCAAGGCGAACACGGCTGCAGCGAGCGCGGCCCGGTTACGCGGGCTCGACGAGCGGCTAGCCGCACAGCAGACGATCGTCGAGGCGTCGAGGTCCGACCTCCGATCGCTGTTGGCCGAGGCAGGTGACACCCCCGACGAGCAACTCACCCTGGCGGCCTTACTCGACCGCGCCGAATCGCACTGCGCACAAGCTGGCCGCGACCGCGAAGCGCGAACCATCGCCGAAAAGGCTGTCGCCGCGGCGAGCAAGGCGGTGAATGGCGCCGCGGGGAAGCTGGAGGGTATCGAGAAGGAACTGGCAGAGTGGCTCACTGAGTGGACCGAAGCGTTGGTGCCGCTCGGACTGTCGGCCGACACGAAGGCCAGCGACGTATCGGACCTTCTGGACACCATCGCTGACGTTGACATGAAGAGCGCAGATCTCGACGAGAAGCGCCGTCGAGTGGCCGGAATCGAACGACGGAACAACGAGATCCTCGACGACCTGGCAGCGGTGCGGGCGCGATTGTCGCATCTCGGGCTCGGAGACGACGCCGCAACCTCGGTAATCAGCGGGCTGAAGGAACGGCTGGATGCCGCGGTGAAGATCCGTACGCAACGCGGCACGCTTGAGAAGGAGCGAGACGAGAAGGTCACTGCGATGGACTCCACCCGCGGCACGCTGGTCAGAGCGGAGACCGACATCCGCCAACTCGTCGAGCAATCCAATCTGGCCGATGAAGACGCCCTGAGATCAGCGGTCACTCGAACCGAAAGAGCAACCGAGCTCGAAAGTCTAGTTGCACAGTGGGACGACGAGTTGCTCGAGGCGGCAGGTGTTCCCGTGGAGCAAGTGGAGAGCGAGGTTGACGAACTCGTCGACGCCGACCTGGATGCCCTCATTGACGAACTATCCGGGCAGCGTGACGCTCTCGACGAAGAACGAACGGAGATCACCCTGTCGGTGGGCGCCCTGCGTAACCAGCTCGCCGAGATCGACGAGTCGCACGAGGCCGCACTCGCCGCGGAGAAGGCGCAAGCAACGCTGGCGGAGTTGAGCGATCACGCGGATGAGTACATCCGCGTTGTGCTGGCAAAGCAGATACTGGAGCGAGAAATCGAGGCCTATCGCGAACGCAACCAGGGTCCGATCCTCGGCAAGGCCAGCGAACTCTTCGAGCGGCTCACTCTGCATCGCTACACGGGCATCGAGACGGACACCGACAGGAAGGGCAAAGTCGTTCTGCAGGCGAAGACTGCCAATGGCTCGCTGATCGAGGTGTCGCGTCTCAGCACTGGAACGCGCGATCAGTTGTACCTTGCCCTTCGCCTCGCCGCGCTCGAGCACTTCGCCGCGGCGGGTCAGAGCGTGCCGCTGCTGCTCGACGACCTGTTCGTGCACTTCGACGACGAGCGCACTCAGGCCGGATTACGGGTGCTCGACGAGCTGTCATCCACCGTGCAGGTGCTGCTCTTCACTCACCACGAGCGGGTGGCCGAGCAAGCGATGAAGGCAATCGACGCTCCGCGGCTCACGGTGCTGCAGCTTGGCACCCACGTCTGAGGGTCATGGACCCCCGAAGCTGTCAGAGACCTTCACGCAGAACCACCTTCGATCCCACCATTTAGGTAGAGCGCACTGCCTGCGGATCCGATGAGCGTGATGGCGCTCGGCGGGTTCACCACCAAACCGTGATGGCGGCGCTCGCCGCGCTAACGCGGTCGCCGCGCCACCATCACGTGGTCAATCGCATCGACGATCGACCACGCGTCGCCGGGCCCTACGCCATGACCCGGCTCGAGCGTGACGGCGCGGGTGACTCGTTCGGCCCGCACCACCTCGAGGCCCACTGCTTCGAACAGCGCCCGCTGTTCGTCGGGGGTGGTGAGCAGATCAGGATCCTGCGGGCCGCCGTGACCATTGGCGATGTTCTCGCGGTCGTGCCCGACGATGACCAGCGAGCCGCCGGGCGCTACTGCGGCCGCGCAACGGCGCAGGAACAGCTCGCGTTCGCTCGTCGGCCAATGCAGATAGACGTGGGCGACCAGATCCCAGACCTCGTCACCGAGCGGCCAGGTGGCGAGGTCGGCGACGACCCAGTCGAGATCGAGGCCGACCTCCTCCGCGCCAGCGCGCCCGCGGGCCACGCCGACTGCCGAGAAGTCGACTCCGGTGACCTGCCACCCGCGCTGCGCGAGCCAAACCGCGTTACGACCCTCGCCGCAGGCAAGATCGATCGCGCGACCAGGGGCGACGTCGAGTTCGTCCACCAATTCGGCGAAGAACCGGTTCGGTTCGATGCTCCACACCTGTCCCTTGGCGTAACGGGCATCCCACTCAACGGCATCCACACCGAGGATCGTAGGGCGGTCCCCGCCGAGGGATCCACCGACGAGTCCATCGACGGGGCAACGAGAGGGCGCCGGTAGCGTTGGCCGCCTATGGCCGACGACAACCCCCGCTTTCGCTACAACGCCTCCCTCGCCCAGGAGATCGAGCTTCGCTGGCAAGACCGCTGGGATGCCGATGCCACGTTCGAGGCGCCGAACCCGGCCGGGCCGCTCGCTGACGTCGCCAAGCTCGGCGATCGCCCGAAGTTGTTCGTGCTCGACATGTTTCCGTACCCGTCGGGAACCGGACTCCATGTCGGCCACCCGCTCGGCTACATCGGCACCGACGTCTACTCGCGCTTCAAGCGCATGCAGGGCTACAACGTCCTCTACTCGATGGGCTTCGACGCGTTCGGTCTCCCGGCCGAACAGCACGCGATGCAAACCGGTCAGCATCCCGCGATCAACACCGAGGAGAACGTGGCCAACATGCGCCGGCAGTTGCGCCGGCTCGGTCTGTCCCACGACAAGCGGCGCAGCATCTCGACCACCGACCCCGCGTACTACCGGTGGACGCAGTGGATCTTCTTGCAGGTTTACAACGCCTGGTACGACACCGACCTGCACACGGCGCGTCCCATCACCGAACTCATCACCGCGTACGAGCGCGGCGAACGCTCCACGCCCGACGGGCGGGCATGGAGCGCGCTCTCCCCCACCGAGCAACGCGAGCTCATCGACAACCGCCGCCTCGCTTACGTGGCCGACGCGCCCGTGAACTGGTGCCCCGGCCTCGGCACGGTCGTGGCGAACGAAGAGGTAACCGCCGACGGGCGCAGCGACCGCGGCAACTACCCGGTCTTCAAACGCAACATGCGCCAGTGGATGATGCGCATCACCGAGTATGCCGATCGCCTCATAGACGATCTCGAACTGCTCGACTGGTCCGACGCGATCAAGTCGATGCAACGCAACTGGATCGGCCGCAGCGAAGGCGCGCGCGTCCGCTTCGCGAGCACGGCCGGCGACCTCGAGGTATTCACCACCCGGCCCGACACATTGTTCGGCGCGTCGTTCATGGTGCTCGCGCCGGAGCACCCGCTCGTCGACGCGCTCGTCACCGACGCCTGGCCCGACGGCACCGACGCCTCCTGGACCGCCGGTTCGCCGAATCCCACTGCCGCGGTGGCCGCCTATCGCAAGCTCACCAACGCGAAGACCCTCATCGCGCGCCAGGACGACGGTCGCGAAAAGACCGGCGTCTTCACCGGCTCATTCGCCACCAATCCGGTCAACGGCCAGCCCGTCCCGGTGTTCATCGCGGACTATGTGCTCATGGGGTACGGCACCGGCGCAATCATGGCCGTGCCGTGCGGCGACCAACGCGACTTCGCGTTCGCTCGTGCGTACTCGCTTCCTATCCCGCCGATCCAACACCCGACCGACGCGTGGTTCGCCGAGCACGGGCTCGCCCCCACGCTTGTCACAGCGAAATGGCCCAAGGCATTCGTCGGCGACGGCGAGTACGTCCATAGCGCGAACGAGTCGCTCACTCTCGATGGCACCGCGTCCATCGCCGAGGCGAAGCAGCTCGTCAACGAGTGGCTCGAAACCAACGGCCGCGGCCACGGCACCATCAACTACAAGCTGCGCGACTGGCTGTTCTCTCGCCAGCGCTACTGGGGTGAACCCTTCCCGATCGTCTACGACGCCGATGGCAACGCGCACGGCCTCCCCGATTCGATGCTGCCGGTCGAGCTTCCCGAGACCGATCAGTTCTCGCCGCGCACCTTCGACCCCGACGACGCGAACAGCAACCCCGAGTCGCCCCTCGACCGGCTCGCCGACTGGAAGTACGTCACCCTCGACCTCGGCGACGGCCCCCAGACCTATCGACGTGACACCAACGTCATGCCCCAGTGGGCCGGCTCGTGCTGGTACGAGATGCGCTACCTCGACCCCACGAACACCGAACACTTCGCCGACCCAGCCGTCGAGCGCTATTGGATGGGCCCGCAATCCCCCGGCGACCCGGGCGGTGTCGACCTGTACGTCGGCGGTGTCGAGCACGCCGTGCTGCACCTGTTGTACGCGCGATTTTGGCACAAGGTGCTTTTCGACCTGGGCTACGTGTCGAGCCTCGAGCCGTTTCGCCGGCTGTTCAACCAGGGCTACATCCTGGCTGCGGCGTTCAAGGACGAACGCGGCATCTACGTCGACGCCTTCGCCGTGGAGGAACGCGACGGCGCGTTCTCCTACGAAGGTCGGCCCGTCACCCGCGAGTGGGGAAAGATGGGCAAGTCGCTGAAGAACGCCGTGTCACCCGACGAGATGTACGAGGCGTACGGCGCCGACACCCTGCGCCTCTACGAGATGCAGATGGGTCCGCTCGACGCCTCACGCCCGTGGGAGACCCGCGACGTCATCGGCATGTACCGCTTCCTTCAGCGCGTCTGGCGCAACCTCGTCGACGAGGACACGGGCGCGTCGCGCGTCATCGACGACAAACCCGCCGACGAGGTCGTCCGTCTGCTCCACAAAACGATCGACGGCGTCCGCACCGACATGGAGGCGATGCGCTTCAACACGGCCATCGCCAAGCTGATCGAGCTCAACAACCACCTCACATCGGTGGCCTCGAAGCTCGGTGGCACGCCACGCGCCATCGCCGAGCCGTTCGTGCTGCTCCTCGCACCGCTCGCCCCACACGTCGCCGAGGAACTGTGGGCGTCCTTCGGGGCGACCGCATCGCTCGCCGAAGCTCCGTTCCCCACGGCCGATCCGGCCCTGCTCGTCGAGGACACCGTCGAGCTACCCGTGTCGATCAACGGCAAGGTGCGGGCGCGCATCACGGTCGCGTCCGATGCCGACGAGGCCACGGTGCGCGCCGCCGCGCTGGCCGAGCCGAACGTGCTGGCCCACTTGGGCGGATCGGCGCCGAAGAAACTCATCGTGGTCGCCGGGCGCATGGTCAACATCGTCATGTGATTTGCGCCACCGGTTGGGCTGGCACGCGGCCCCTCAGGGGCGGATCGGGACCTTTTCGCAGTCGGCCCACAGTCGGTCGAGCTTGTAGAAGGCGCGTTGGTCGGCGTTGAACACGTGCACCACGAACGGGCCGTAGTCGAGGAGCACCCACTCGAGCGAGTCGAGACCTTCGACGCGCAACGGGCGCGGGCCGCCCTCAGCGGCGACTTTCTCCTCGATGTCGTCGACGATGGCCTTGACCTGGCGAACGTTTTCACCGCTCGTGATCACGAAGTGATCGGTGACCGCCAGTATCGGACCGACATCGAACACAACCGTGTCGACGCCGAGGTGATCATCGGCGGCTCGGGCGGCGGTGAGTGCCCAGGTGAGCGATGTGGTCGTATCAGGTTGGGTGCTCAGCGTGTGCTCCTCGGCCGGTGCCGGACGCCACCGGAGTGGTGTGTCACGACGTGAAGTTCGCCCCGATGGTAACGGTGACCTCGATGGACGAGCCGGGCCGATCGACGAACTGCGGTGCCGGCAGACCGATCGCCTTGGCGAACGCCTCGACGCGGGTGCGCAGCTCCTCGTCGTAGAACACCACGGACGACGTCGCCACGCCGAAGGCCTCGGTGTTGCCGAGCACCACAATCTGTCCGCTGGCATCGACGATCTTGCGGTTCATCGGCTCGTTGCGCGTGAGATCCCCCACACCGTTGCGCACCTCGACCAACAGCCGTGCGCCTGGCTCGTACGCCACCGGGTACGGGATCATGCGATCGGCGATCTTGGCGATCGCAACCGGGTCGGCGATGAGCAGCGTGAGGCCCTTGACCACGGTCTCGGTAAAGGGTGCCTGTTCGAGATACGTCGTGCCGGTGCCGAAACTCTTGGCGAACCGCACGAGCGGCGCGTTGATCGCCGGCAGCACGGTGGACTTGTCGGCCACCTTGTGCAACGCGTCGAACCACGCCTGCCAGAAGGCGACTTGGCGTGCGGTGCGGTTCACGCTGGCCTCGCCTGGGCCCAGGATCTCGGTCGCCGCCTGCACCTGCTCAACGGTCGAGATCGACACTTGCCCGCTGCGCAGCAGCGTCACGGTCACACCGTTCTGCACGGTGCGCACGTTGTCGCGCAGGAAGTACTGCAGCGGGGCGACGGGGCGCACGAGCTCCTCGAGCGCCTTCGAACCGATGTTGACCGACGAGTCGATGTCGGCGTCGATCATGCGGGTGAGCAATCGACGGAGCG
>WLNW01000151.1 GCA_009699605.1 Actinomycetota bacterium
CAGGGCATGAGCCCGGCGTTGCCCGAAAGCTGGTCACAGACCAACGGCCGGCACGGCGTGTCGATGGTGACCGCGGAGTAGCGCGACTTCGTGCCGAGGGCCTGGAACAACCGGAACGCCATACGCCCCCCGGCGGCGTCGAACGAGGTGGCCGTAGCCATGTACATGCCGACCGCGTCGGGGCCGTACTCGTTCGCTGTGGCCTGGAGCCGCCCGGCCAGATCACCGAGCGCGGCGTCCCAGTCGGTGGCGCGCTGTGCGGTCCCACGCCCGACGCTCGGCACGTCGAGCCGCTCGGGGTGATGATGCCATGCGCCGAGCGCTCGTCCTTTGGGGCAGGTGTAGCCCCGCGACAGCGGGTGATCGGCATCGCCACGAACCTCGACGACCTGGTCTCCGTCGACGGTGACGACGATGCCGCATAGCGCGGAACAGAATCGGCAGAAGGATCGGACCTGGCGAAGTGAGGTGGCGCTGTCGCTCGTCATTCGTCGGAGTCTCGCGTCCCAGCGGCGATCGTGCCGTTGTCGGGCTACACCCTCGCCTAGGTTCGCCGGGTGCCCGGGCCATCGACCGTGGTGAGGTCCCGCGATGATGCACTCGAGCGCGCTGATGCGCTGGCCGATCGCTTTGTCGAACAACGCCGCGTCGTATTACTGACGTACTGGCCGAGCTCTACGCAGCGTTGATGGACGAAGCGCCGTTCACGGACGATTGAGCGTCGCGAACCACGCAGCGACGTCGAATGCGTCGGGGTCGTCGTCGACCATGTCGAGCGCCGCGTCGCGGCGATTCGGTTCGACCAGCAACGCGGTGCCGACGATCTCGAACTGTCCCCCCACCAGACCAATGTGGCACAGCAGCAGTTGCCCAACGGAGCGATCGTCGTCGTCGGAGTGGTCGTGCACGACGAGGGCCTCGCCGGTGCGCACGTCGCTCACCCTGAGCGAACTGCCCGAGCTCTGTTCGGTCACCTCCAGCAGCTGCAGCGGACGCGTGACCCAATCGGCGAGCATGTCGCGTTCGATCGCCGGCAAGATCTCGACTCGCGTTTCAAGGTAGTGCGCGCCGATGCCGCCGTCGAAGACGGCCCAACTCGCCACGAGGCCGCTCTCGTAAAGCGCTTCGGCGATGGTCTGCTGGCGGTCGTCGGCGGTTGTCTGCAGCGCTTCCTCGACGATCCCGATCACCAGGTCGCGGTGGTCGCGGGCGAAGACCCACTTTGTCAGCTTGTGCAGCAGCCACCGGGCGTGCGCGGAGGCGCTCAGCTCGGCCGGCTTGTCCAGGCAGCAGTTCTTGTACTTCTTACCCGAGCCGCACGGGCACGGCTCATTGCGGCCGATGCCGCTGCGGTGCACCGGCCGAAGCGTGAGCAGGAACGTGAGCTCGTCGTCGTCCTCGAGGTCGAGGCGCTGACGCACCTTGATCGCTCGGTCGAGCTCGCCGCGTTCAGCGAGTGCGTCGGCGTGGTCGTCGACAGCGGCACCGAACGACGAATCGGCGGTCACCGCCTGCTCGAGCGCTATTGCCGCCGATTCGGCATCGCCCACGGCGTCGAGCACGAGCGCAGTCATGTACGCGCCGGCGGCTCGGCTCGGACCCGGCTCGCCGGCGAGTTGCTGGGCGAAGATCGCGATGCGCATGTCGTCGAGACCGTAGAGATCGTGGGCGAACGCGACGAGTGCCTGCGCGACGTCGCCGTGCACGAGTGCGGTACCGACTCGGCGACAGTCGAGCGTCGGCTCGAGCGCTGGGTCGTCGAACGCGCGAAAGGCAGCCAGCGCCTCGCTGAACGCGACGTGGCAGCAGGCCGCGAAGCGGAATTCGTCGCTGAGCTCGGCGGCGAGCCGCTCGGCGGCGGCGTCGCGGCGCGACCACTCCCGGTCGGCCGGGCCGACATGGATTCCGTCGAGCACGAGGCCGCATTCGGCGAGCAGCTCGGCGATCGGACGGGTCGGTGCCTTCCAGGTGGCCGGGTCGAGCGCGAGGGCGTCGAGTACCAGGAGTGATGGCTCGAGTCCGACGGGCTCGCCGTCGGACAGACGCTCGTAGCGTTCGCGTAGCCAACGCAACTCGGGGGCGCCGTCGGCGAGATCGTCGCCGGCGCGGGCGACCTCGACGGTCGTTCCCCGACGCGTGAGCATGACGAGGTCGCCGGTGGTGAACTCGTCGAGCCAGCCGGCCGGGCCGACGAGCGCACCCCGATCTCCCTGGTCGTACGCCACGTCGAAGTCGATGACGAGATCGCCACGGCCGTTCGCCAGCTGCAATGCGGCCCCGCCGCCGAGTGCGTGGTCGAGCACGACGAGGTCGGGAGTGATCCGTAGGGCCGCGCGCTCGAGATCGTCGGTGGTGATGCGATGGGTGAAGACCGTGGCGTCGAGGCGCTGGTCGATGCGCACGATGCACTCGTCGTCGAAGGTGATCCACAGCTCGTCGGCGTGCGACAGCAGCTCGCCGGCGAAGTCGACGATCTCGTCCGGGTCATCGGACTCGAGCGACTCCAGCAGCCCTTGACCTGCGAGCTGGTCGAGGAGCACGCCGAAGGCGAGCGGCTCGGGGCCGGTGAGTCGCAGGGTCGCGTCGATGATGGCGAGCTCGCCGGGGGTCATCTGCATCCGGCGAACCTATCGGCGCGCCCCTGTTGCCACACCGCTGAAGGCGTGCCGCTCGCAGGGTGCTGAGGATCGGGTGTCCCACACGCGACCGCCAGTGGTTTCCATCGCGCCGCAGAACGCGAGCACTTCAGCCAAGTTTCAGCACCTTGCTAGAGCATGTGCTGGCTGAGGTTCCCCACCTGGTCGCACACGATGTGACGCGTCGCGAAGCGCCACTGGCCGGCGACGTGTTGGTAGGTGTCGTGATACGCACCGCATGCCACGATCTGCAACGCCAGATCAGCGGTCTGCTGGCTGACTGCGAAATACGAACGTCCGACGGCCGAGCTCTCGTCGAAGGTGACGAAGATGTTTGTGATGAAGTGACGCGTGTTCGCCCGGCCGGTGTCGTCGAGCGCCACGATCGACGAATAGAGCGCAGCGACCGCGGTTTCGCCTCTGGCGAGCGAGCCGTCTTGTGGGCCGCCTTCGATCGACACGACACCTTGCGCGAACAGCACCCCGAGGTCGGCGAAGCGGGCGTCGTCGAGCGCCTCGGCGTACAGGGCCATCAGGTTCTCGATGTCTCCGCGATCGTGCATCACCACAGCTCCTCGAGGTGAGCGTCGGTACCGGCTGTCGATGGGATGAACGGCGCGACGAGCAGCGGCACCACCGCGCCGGAGGAGTCATCGGGGAAGGCGTTGCGCAGCACGGTCGACAGATCGCGCCAGGTGCGGCCATATTGACCATCGACGAAACAGCAGTGCGCGAGCAGGTCGCGCGTGGAGTCGCCACCGATGATCACGCCCGGCATCTTCGGCAGCGGGTCGGGGAGATCGATCGGTCGAAACGTGATGACCTGGCCGACGGCGGAGTCAGGGGTGGTCAGGGCGGTGCGGAAACCGGCGGCCCAGGCTTGGTGCGCGTCGGGTGCCGCATCGGCCGGCGCTTCCGTCCAGACCATGACGAGGCCCTCGTAGGGGTAGTGCAACGCCAGTTCGGCCGGGACTGGGCGTTCGCCCCGAGCGGTCACCCCTACGAGGTCGTAGTAGGACGTGGATATGTGGCGGCGATCGCTGCGCATCCGGCCGAGCGCGGCCAGTCGAGCCGCCTCGGGAAAGCCCCACTCGCAGTGCGCGCCGAGTTGACCTTGCTCGATCCAGTAGACCGCGATGAACGAGCCGGTGTCGAGCGGCTGGGCGATCGGCGACTCGCGAGGGAAGCGGATGGCCTTGAGGCTCCTGGGCGCGAGCCATCTGCGTCCGGCGAACGCCCCCGGACCGGTGAGCACACCCGAGAGGAAGTGATCGGTCTCATACCAGCGGTTGTAGTCCGCGACGGTGGCCGGCTCGGGTTCGACCATGGTGATCAGCGCATGACCGAGAACGAGGTGGTCGGCCATTAGCGCACCGACCCGACGTCAACGTGCGCGTGGTGTTCCTCGGCCGGCATCGCGAACCTCCCCTGGGCTCAGATCGTGGGGGAGCCTAGGAGGATCAGACGATGACCGTGCGTATGACCTCGCCGGCCTCCATGGCCCGCATTGCGTCGTTGATGTCATCGAGCGTGATACGGCGGGTGATCATCGACGCAACGTCGAGCCGGCCCGTCTCGGCGAGGGCTACATAGCGCGGGAAGTCGGCGCGAATCTGCGACGAACCCATGATCGAGAGCCGGACCTCCTTCGCATCGAGGAACATCTCGAGGCCTTTGAACGCAAGTGTCGCGTCGGCCGCGGGCATGCCCACGATGGTCACGATCCCGCCACGACGGGCACACGCATATGCGGTTGCAACCGTGTCGGGTCGGCCCACCACCTCGAACGAGAAGTCGGTGCCGCGCCCCGCGGTGCGATCGCGGATCTGCGCGACGACGTCGCCGTCGGCCGGATCGATCAGATCGGTCGCGCCTTGAGCGCGCGCGGCATCGCGCTTGAGGGACAAGGGGTCGACTGCGAAGATTCGTGATGCGCCGGCGATCCGGGCGCCCTGAACGACCGACTGTCCAACGCCGCCGCACCCGACGATGGCCACGGTGGAGCCGGGAACGATGCGCGCCGTGTTGAGCGCCGCACCCACGCCGGTCGTGATGGCACATCCGATGAGTGCGAGCTGCTCGGCCGGCAGATCGGTGTGCACGGTCACGAGCGACATCTCGGGCACGGTCATCATGTCGGCGAAGCCGCCGAGCGCCGCGAACGCGGTTATCTGCTCACCGTTTCTGCGCACCGCTCGGGGCGTGGCCGAGTGGGTGAACGTCTCCTCGCAAAGATGTGTCTGCCCACGTACGCAGCAATAGCAGTTCGAGCAGGCTGGCGTGCCCGAGCTGATCACGCGGTCGCCCATGCGCACTCGGGTGACCTGCGAGCCCAACTCGATCACCGTGCCCGTGACCTCGTGGCCGAGAATGGACGGTGCGGCCCAGGGCAGGTGCCCGGCAAGCACCGCTGCCTCGGTGTGGCACACCCCGCTCGCGTCGATTCGCACCACCACATCGTGCGGACCAGGCGGGAGAGGCGTGAGGTCCTCCACCGATAGCGGCTGATCGATACCGACGAAAACGCCTGCGCGCATTGATTCCTCCTGAAATGACTGCTGATGCAGTAGCTAGAAGTCGGATCCACCGTCGACGTTGACGTCGGCACCGGTCATGTAGGTGTTGCACTTCGAGATCAAGAACGCGATGACTGGGCCGATCTCGACCGGGTCGCCGGCTCGACGCAGGTGGGCTGGATGACCGAAGTCCTCGTCGATGATGCGCATCACGTCGTACAGGTCATCGGGGTCGGCGTTGCGGTCGGCGGGCAACGCGAGGACGTAGTCGCGCATACCCGGCGAGTTGAACGAACCCGGCGACACTGTGTTCACCAGGATTCCCTCGGCGGCGAGTGACAGCGAGAGGTTCTTCGAGACGCTCGTCAGCGCGGCTTTGGACGCGGTGTACGCGACGATGGCCGGCGACTGGCGCCGCACCGAGTGCGCCGAAACGTTCACGATGCGAGCCCACGGGGCGAGGCGCAGCAGCGGCAGCGCGTGGCGTACGCAACGCACCGCGCTCAAGGTGCCGATGTCGAAGGTGGCGAACCACTCGGCATCGTCGATGGCCGCGAAACCGCCGATGCCCACATCGACCGGGCCGGCGGCGTTCACCAACGCGTGCAACATGCCCCATCGTTCTCGCAGCTGCGCGAAGGCTGCGGCGACGCCGACATCGTTGGTGAGGTCGGTGGCGATGCCCACCGGGTCAGGGCTACCGAGGTCGCGCAGCACGGCCACGGTGTCATCGAGCGCGCCTTGCGTGCGCGCGAGCACGGCCACGTTTGCTCCGTCGCGTGCGATGCACTCCGCTGCGGCGCGGCCCATGCCCTTCGAGCCGCCGTTGATCGCGACGAATGCGCCGGCCAGGCCGAGATCCATTGCTCAGACCACCTTGAGGGGGCGGTCTTCGTCCCATAGGAGCTCAAGCTTGCGGTCGCTAATGCGCCAGCCGCGTGGCTCGCGGACGTACACGTCGTGATACACGATCTGCATCACGTAGACCCAGTCGACGCCGTCGACATCGCGCACGTGCGAGGCCTGGCAGTAGGCATCGCCGTGCGCGTGGTCGGCGTCGTCGAACGTGACGTAGTGGTTGGCGACGAGGTGCATCGTGACGCGATAGCGCGCAAGGCGGGGTGCCACGGTGAGAAGATCGGCGCGACCGCGGATCTCGCCGCGCCCGGTGTGCAGCGTCGCGTTGTCGGTGAACACGTCGGCATAGAGCTCAGCGTCGCGTAGGTCGGCGCCTCGTGCGTATTGCTCCACGAGCACACGGAGTGCAAGGCGGTCAGCTGAATCGTCGGTAGTCGTCATGGGGTCATGCTCGCACGCGAACGCGGTGCTCGCGTCGCTGCACTACATTCCGCCACGACGGTGAAGCACCGACCGCCAACCGCTGAAAGGGAGTCCCATGGCCACCGAGAGCGGAGGATCCATCGGCCGGTCCGATGTCGATGCGGCACGCAACCGAAGCTTCGGCGCGGGCCTGGTCGACGACCCGTACCCGACCTACCACCGCTTGCTCGAGCAGTGTCCCGTGCTCGCCGGCGGGATCAGCGAGCACTTCGGCATCCCCGTCATCGATGCCTTCGCAGCGAGCCCGCAATCATTCACTGCGTTGGGGTATCGCAGCGTGGTCGATGTGCTGCGCGACGATCGCACGTACTCGAACGAATGGTACGCGCCATCGTTGAACATGATGATCGGGCCGAACATGCTGGGCATGGATGCGCCCGCGCACAAGCGCCAGCGGTTGTTGTTGCAGAGTGCCTTCTCCAAGCGCGAGATGCGCTGGTGGCGAACCGACATCGTGCAGCCCATCGTCAACCGCGCCGTCGACGCGATCGTCCAGCGTGGCCAAGCCGATCTCTACGCCGACCTCGCGGCCTTCATCCCGGCCCGGGTCATCGTCGACGCACTGGGCCTACCCGAGAAGGATCTCGCGCAGTTCTTCGAGTGGGCCATCGTCATGACGTCCTCGGTCGAGCCGCCCGAGCGCCGCCTCGCCGCAGCCGATGGCATGGCCGAATACATCAGTCCGCTGTGCGAGGCCCGACGGGCGAAACCCACACGAGACCTGATCTCGATCCTCGTCAACGCAGTGGTCGACGACGCCGATCTCGACGAAGGCGACGAGGTCGATCGGCACCCGTTGTCCGTCGACGAGATCAACGGGTTCGTGCGTCTGCTGCTCGTGGGCGGAACTTCCACCACGCACCGCGCGTTCGGCATGTTGTTGTACCTGTTGCTCACGAACCCCGATCAGCTGGCGATGCTGCGGGCCGACCGCTCGTTGGCTGCGAACGCAATCGAGGAATCGTTGCGGCTGGAGCAACCGCTGGTGTCGTGGGGTCGGCTCACCACGCGCGACACCGACCTCGCCGGTGTGCAAATACCCGCCGGATGCCCGGTGAACGTGAACGTCGGTGCGGCCAACCACGACCCGGCCGAGTGGCCCGAACCCGACCGGTTCGACATCATGCGCGCCCACCCGGATCGCCATCTCACGTTCGGCTTCGGCAAGCACCACTGCCTGGGTGTGCACCTCGCGCGTATGGAACTCGACGTGATGCTCGCGGCCGTGCTTGACCGATTCCCTGACCTGCGCCTCGACACCACTACCGATGTGGGTCTGACCGGACTGGGCTTCCGTATGGTCAACCAGTTGCCCTGCACGTGGACCGTGGGCTGACGCGATCTCGGCGGGCGTTTGGCGGCTCAGATCGGGCAGGACTCCTCTTCGAGACCGACGAGCATGGTGAACCGGCCGACCATGCAGAGCACGGTGAAGAGTGCCAGCTCCACGACCTGCTCGGCGTCGAAGTGCTCGCGCAGAGCGGCCTTGTCGGCGTCGGTGATCGCAAGGTGGTCGGTGGCGAACTTCGACGCGAACATCACTGCGGCATGCTCGGCGGGCGTCATCTGACGGGGTGTGTCGGCGCCGATCTCGGCGATGAGCTCCTCGGTCATGCCCGCTTCGATCGCGGCCGGTGAGCGGCCGGCGAGGCACACCTTGCAACGCGTGGTCTGCGCGACCGCGAGCCGGACGAGCTCGGTGGTTCGCGGGCCGAGGTGGTTGTTGGCGCGGATCTTGCCGTTGAGGTCGCTGAACCCGCGGAAGAAGTCGGGCGCATTGGCCATGAGCC
>WLNW01000152.1 GCA_009699605.1 Actinomycetota bacterium
CGGACAGCTCCTGCGCGGTCATGCTGACCGAGGTGAGATCGACGCGGGCGTCGCTGCGGGCCGGTGCGGCAGGCAACTCGCGCGCCGACGAGGTCGAACCGCTCCGCGCCGCGAAGATCGACGGTTCGGGGAGCACACGACGTGGCCCACCCGGTTCGCCGGCGAGCTCGACGGTGCGTGAGGACGAGGCCCGTCCCGCCGCCGGGCGAACCGCGATGGATGACTTTCGAACTGATGAAACCGCTATGGATGGCACGGGGTCGACCTCGTCGTCGACCCCGTCGATCGCGTCGGCGGCGTCGCCGATCGCGTCGGCGGCGTCGCCGCCCACCAGGCGGTCCTTAATGACCTTCAGCGGCAGGTAGTTCTCGCGCTGTTGGCGCAAGATCCACCGCAGCCGATCGATGTCCTTGTCGTAGAAGCGCCGATAGCCCGAAGGCGTGCGTTCGGGGTCGACCAGACCTTGGCTCTCGAGGAAGCGGATCTTCGAGATCGTGACGTCGGGGAACTCGCCGCGCAGCAGCGATAGCACTTCGCCGATCGAACGATGCAGTTCGCTCACCGGTACACCGCCTCCGGAAGTGCTCAATGCTTCGTGCCGTGGAAGAACGCGAGCTTGAACTTGCCGATTTGGAGCTCGTCGCCGTCGTCGAGATCGGCCTTGTCAATGCACTTGCCGTTCAGGTACGTGCCGTTGAGTGAGCCCGTATCGCGGAGGGTGTAATGGCTACCGGTGTGCACGAGCTCGGCATGCTTGCGAGACACCGTGATGTCATCGAGGAAGATCTCGCTGTCGGGGTGACGCCCGACGGTGATGCGGTCGGTGTCGAGCGCGTAGCGCGCGCCGAGGTTGGGGCCGCGGGTGACGATCAGCAGGCCCTGCGACTCGGAGAACTGCGACCGATCGGGGCCGAACTCGTCGACAACCTCGACCACCTCGTGCGCCATGGTTTCCGTGCGGGGATCGATGCCGACCGCGATGCTGCACGACGAACAGAACTTCGCCCCCGGTTCGTTCTGATGGCCACAGGCGCGGCACGTTGGACCCCCGCCGGACACGTCAGCCGCCGATGAGCGCGCCGTAGGCCGCCGCGTCGAGCAACGCGTCGAGCTGGGCCGGGTCGTCTGGGATGATCACGCAGACCCACCCGTCGCCGTACGGGTCCTCGTTGAGCTTCTGTGGCTCATCGGTGAGATCGCCGTTGATCTCGATGACCGTGCCCGTGATGGGCGCATAGAGCTCGGACACCGACTTGGTCGACTCGACCTCGCCGAAGCTCATGCCCAACTCGACCCGGTCGCCGACCGCAGGGAGGTCGACGTAGACGACATCGCCCAGGGCATCTTGTGCGTAGTCGGTGATTCCCACACGGACACGATCGGGAGCTTCGATCTGGGCCCACTCGTGATCACTCGAATAGCGCAGTTCGGCGGGAACGTTCATCCCCCAAACGCTACCGGATCTGCGACGCAGTATCGGAGTCAGACGACCGACGCGCCCGGCCATCGGCCAAGGCGTGTCGGGCGAGCGGTGCGTACTGCGACAGCGTGTAGTAGCTGAGCACGAGCCCGGGGATGCCGAACATCCACGCGAAGGCCCCGAAGATGCGGTCGCTCGAGATGTCGGCATGGCTGGCAAGGAAGCTCGGGAAGGCGAACATCAACGCGAACGTGGCGCACTTGCCCAGCCAGGTGACATTGATGCGCCGGGCCCCCATCGCGCCGAGCACGAGCGCAGTGACGGCCACCAGCACCTCGCGCGCCAAGGCCGCGACGCCGAACCACAACGGCACGGACTTGTCGATCAGCATCGCGATGACGGCGACGAGAAACAGCAGACGATCGGCGGCGGGGTCGAGGATCTTGCCGATTTCGGAGACCTGCCCGAGACGTCGGGCGAGGAACCCGTCGACCCAATCGGTGGCGCCGAGACCTCCGAGGAGCAGCGCCGCGAGATAACGGTCGTCCTTCGTGAACAACAGCCACAAGAACACCGGGATGCAGATCAGTCGCACCACGGTGACCAGGTTCGCCCACGTGAAGATGTCGCGCCGATCAACCACGCTGCGAGCCTATGCCGGGCGGCGCGTAGGGTGGGCGGATGGCCAGCATCTTCACCCGCATCATCAACGGCGAGATCCCTGGGCGCTTCGTGTGGCGCGACGAACAGGCCGTCGCGTTCCTCGACGTACGTCCGCTGGCGCCGGGTCACTGCCTCGTGGTGCCCACGCTCGAAATCGACCGATGGACCGATCTACCGGGGTCGGTGGCCACCCATCTCATGGCGGTCGCCCACGCGGTGGCCAACGCACAGCAGCTGGTGTTCTCTCCCCCGCGCGTCGGCCTGATGATCGCAGGGTTCGAGGTGCCGCACGTGCACATCCACGTCTTCCCCACCACGGGCATGGCCACGTTCGACTTCGCGCTCGCGAACGCGTCGCCCGACCCGACCGAGCTCGATACCTACGCCATCGCGCTCAAGGCCGCCCTGCGCGCCGCCGGCCACGCCGCGGTCGCCTGAGTCCGAACTCCTCGTTCGCAGGGCTACAGGAGCGTTTGCTGGGTGTCGGCTTCGAGGCCGACGGGATCGACGAGCCACGCCGCGCGGTTGCGCACGTTGTTGACCGCCGTGCTCACCGGGTGCACCCCGATGATCGACGCCGGCGCAGGAACGAGCAGCCGGCCGAGCATGTCGAGATCGTGATTCTCGTGATCGAGCCACGTGGACCACGAATCGGGCGGAAGCATCACGGGCATACGATCGTGGATCGGCGAGACGGCTTCGTTCGGTTCGCCCGTGATGATGGTGCACGTGCGGAGCGGCAGATCGTCGGGGGCGGCGGGATCGCGCCACAGCTCCCACAGGCCGGCGAACGCGAAACGATCACCGTCGGCGCGATGGATGAACATCGGCTGCTTTCTCTTCTGGCCCGGGATGACCTGCCACTCGTAGAAGCCGTCGGCCGGCACGATGCAGCGTCTGCGTTGAAACGCTCGCTTAAACGCGCTCTTCGTGGCCAGCGTCTCGGCACGGGCGTTGATCATCTTGGCGCCGATCGAGAGGTCCTTCGCCCAACTCGGCACGAGGCCCCAGCGCGCCGTTTCGAGGCGGCGCACTTCGCCAGTTTCCACCACGACGAACACTTGGGCCGTGGGCGCAACGTTGTAGTTGGCGGGCGGAGCGTTCTCGACGACTGCTTCACTCATCTCGGCGCCGAAGTAACGCGCGATCTGGTCAGGCTGCGATGTCGAAACATATCGGCCGCACATTGCTACCTCAGCGCAACGTGCAGCTGCCGACGAGTGGAGCGCCCGTCGCCGCACTGACGTCGAAGTTGACCGTTACCCCCACTGCGCCGCCGAACGCCGGCACCTTGACATTGGTGCCTTCGGCGACCGAGATCTGCGTGGTGAGGTTGTTCCGTTCGTACGCCGCGTTGTCGCCGATGAGCGCAATGCGCACCGCCGCGACCGACGCGCGGCCACCCTCGGAAAGGCTGACGTCGCCTTGCGGGATGACGAGATCGACCATGGTCGTGGACTGCTTGGCATCCGTGCATCCCACCGTGGCCACGCGACCGAACACTCGATCACGCGGGCACGCGCCCGGCACGCTCTCGGCGTATGCGGTGTCGAAGGCGCGCAACGACGCCGACATGACCGACACCTGGATGCACGATTTCGCGAGCCAACCCGGCGGGCCAACGAGCACCACTTGTCCGGCGCCGTTGTAGCGGAACAGCGTTGCGGCGATGCCGCCGGCGGCTTGGGGCAGATCGGTGGCCGGTGCGTCGAGCACGATGCGGTCGGCGATCTCACCGCTGCCCGCGCGCACCATGACCGGGCGATCGAGCCGTGCGACAAGTGCCTTCTCGACCACGGGACGTGGTCCGTCGCGACCGGTGTCGCCGACCGCGGCCACCTCGCCGAAGGTGATCGCGCCCGTCGACGCGACGGTGTCGTCGTTGCGACCGCGCCACCACACGGCCGCCGCGACCAGTGCGACCAGCATCACGAACGACGACGCGACGAAGAAGCGCCGCTGCCGGCGACCGGCGCGCAGGTCGGCCTCGATGCGCCTCTCATCGAGTCGCTCGGCGCTGGTGAGCGGGCCGAACGAGTCGCGTGGGTCACCGCCGCGCAGCGCCTTTCGCCATCGTTCGACGAGGTCTTCCGGCATCCGTGGGTACAAGAACTCGAAGCGCTGCTGGTGATCGCGCGAGAACAGCAAAATGAGGTTGTTGCGCTCGGCGTAGTCGATGGTGTCGGGCAAGTCCTCGTCGACCGGACGACCTTCGGTCAGGACATCGACGAAACGGCGCGTCAACCGGTTGGCCTGCGCGTGGTCGAGTGGGTCGCGACCGGCGATGAGCGCGTCGAGATGGCTCTCGATGTCGACCTGCGAACTGACGCGAAAGAACCCTTTTGTGTCGTCGAAGAGTCGGGATTCGTCGTGAGTTTCCGCGCGGTCGATGGCATGCACCCTAGAACGTGGCCTGGGTTTGTCGGCGGCACTCCCCCTCGACGATGGTGCCGTCGAAGAACGCCGGGTTCTGGCCCGCGAACAACGCCACCGGATTGGTGAAGACGAACGACCGGAAGTCCTCGGCCGTGATCAGGCCGTCGTCGACCAGTTCCCAAGCCTCGGGGACGATGCCTTCCATGTCGGGCGCATCCCAATGCCCCATGTCGGAGCTGAAAATGGCATTCAACGCAACCCCGCCCGGGTTCGTGGGGCCGAACGCAGTGGCGATGCCGCGATCATCGGCCTCGCAGCCGAAGTAGAAGCGCGGCACGAACCGTTCGATGAGGCCGGCCACGGAGTCGACACCGACCGCGGCGAAGTCGTCGAGCACCTCGGGCACCACCCCGATACCGGGGACGAGCCGCAATCCCGCCGCGACATCGTGCTCGCCCGCCAGCGCCAGCACGTCGGCGCCGTAGGTGCGGGCATCGGCCTCGAACGCGGCCCAGTCCAGCGCGGCCGGATCGAGCATCTCGAGCCCACCGGGACCGCGCTTGTCCCAGTGCCCGATGATGTCGGCCAGCAGCATCGACCCCCACGCCACGCCGCACTCGAGCACGGCGAAGTTCACGTCGGGGAACCGACGCGTGACCCCGTGCATGTACAGCGACTTCACCAGCATGTGCATCCGCTGGGCGAACGCGCCGATGTGGTTGAACGAGTAGTTGCTGATGGACGTGTAGATGCCCGTGGGCATGTGTCCGAGCCCGCCATGAAAGGTCACGGCGAAACCGAGCTCGCGCGCTGCGGCCCACACCGGGTCGTAGTCGTATGCACTGTCGATGCCGAACAGGTCGAACCAGTGGGTCTGGCCCGGAGCGAGGAACGGTGACGCGTTGTTCGGGTCGGGCTGGGCGATCGGTCGCGTCACTCCCTCGGGCATGCCGATCACCTTGAAGCCGAGGGCCTTGCAGCGCCGCATCTCGGCGATGGCTTCGTCGGGGGTGTGCATCGGGATGACCGCTGCGACGGTCATTCGCGCCGCGTACGGGGCGTAGGTGGCTGCATAGAAGTCGTTGAACCCGCGACACACGCCGTTGCGCAGCTCGTCGTCGTCGATGCCGGCGATGCCGAAGCCCTTGGTGGGGAACATGATCGTGTAGTCGATGCCACAGTCATCGAGGCGCGACTCGAGCAGCTTCGGGAACGTGGCCGCAGCCAGGTCGTGCGTGTTCTTCGACGGCGTTCCCCACCATGCGCTCTGCGGCGTGCGAGTCGCGGCCCGCCGCGCCGGATCGGCGTTCATGATGTTGGCGAGTGGTGAGGCTTGGCCGCGGTAGCGCTCATAGGCCGAACGGCCGAGCGCTTCACGCAGGAACGGTTCAACCGCCGGCAAGTACTCGAGCACGTGTCCGTCGGAATCGATGATCGGGTGGCCAGCCTTGGCCCGGACCTCGCGTGCGGTGTAGCTGCTCATGTTGGTGCGTGCTCTTTCGGTGTGAGTGACGGCTCTCGAGGAAGGCCGAGGTTGCGTTCGCCGATGATGTTGCGTTGGATCTGTGAAGTGCCGCCCCAGATGGTTTCGCTGCGGCTGAAGAAGAACGAGCTCTGCAGTCCGCTCGCGGGATAGTCGGCGTGCGGGGCGCGGCGGCCGTACCCGGCCAGGGCTTCGGCGATCTCGGGGTTTCCTTGGAGGACCTGCCCCGCGGGCCCCAGGACGTTCATGGCCAAGTTCAACGTGGCTTGGTTGTGCTCGGACCAGAACACCTTGTTGCACGCACTCATCGCGCTCAGACCGGTGCGCTGGTCCTCCGACAGCGATTTGCCCCGAAGCACACCCGTAAGACTGCGAAGCCCGTTGATGCGCATGATCGCCACCCGTGTGTACGCCCGGGCCAGGTCTTGGCGCATCTCGAGATCGGTGTTCGCGCCGCGTTCGCGGGCGATGGCCAAGATCTCGTTGAGCTGCTTCTCGAACCGGCGATAGCCGGTCGTCGAGTTCGTGCCCCTCTCGAATCCGAGCGTGGTCATTGCGACCTTCCAGCCATCGTTCACCCCACCGACCACGTTTCCGGCCGGGCAACGCGCGTCCGTGAAGAACACCTCGCAGAACTCGGCACCGCCGTCGATCTGGCGGATGCGGCGCACTTCGACGCCGGGCTGGTCCATCGGACACAACAAGTACGAGATCGCCTTGTGCCGAGCAGCTGCAGGATCGGTGCGACACAACAAGAACACATAGTCAGCGTCGAAGCCCTGCGTGGTCCAGATCTTCTGCCCATTGATGACCCACTCGTCGCCATCGAGCACTGCGGTGGCCTTCAACGCCGCGAGGTCGCTCCCGGCGTCAGGTTCGCTGAACCCCTGACACCACGCCACCTCACCGCGCAAGATCTTGGGGATGAACTCCTGCTTCTGCGCCTCGGTGCCCCACTGCAAGATGGTCGGGCCAACCAACGTGTCACCAAAAAAGTCGGCCCGTAACGGCGCACCGACCCGATGGAACTCCTCGGCGAGCACCACACCCTGCATCGTGTCAAGCCCCCGACCGCCGTACTCGGTGGGCCACGACGCGCACAACCAGCCGCCTGCAGTGAGCGCGTCGTTCCAATGGGCCAAAAGCGCGGGCCGTTGCTCTGGCGTGGCCGTCGCAAATCCCGGCGGCAGGTTCGCGTCGAGCCATGAGCGCACCTCGATGCGGAACGCCTCGGCCTCGGGCGGATAGTCGAGATCCACTGGCTAACCCGCCACACCATCGCCAGGGCGCGGCGCGAGCGCGGCCCACAGCGGTTCGCGCTTCTCCGCGAACGCCCTCGGACCCTCGTCCTGATCAGGGTGACCCCACAGGCCCGCCAAGTGCTTCGCGCCGACCTTGCAGGCATCGGTGAGGTTGTGTTCGAGCGCTCCCCACAACGCCTTCTTCGTGGCCTGCATCGCGGCCGGCGAGTTCTTGGCGATCTTCTCCGCCAGCGCCTGCGCCTCTTCACGTAGCTGACCGGGAGGATCGACGATCTGGCTGATCATGCCGAGCTCGTAGGCCCGCTGGGCGTTCATCCGCTCGTACTTGCCGACGAACGCCATGCGCATCACCGCCTCGGCCGGCATCTTGCGGATCAATCCGATCGCTTCGATCGACACCACCTGACCGATCGACACGTGCGGATCGAAGAACTGCGCATCCGAAGCGGCGATCACGATGTCGGCATCGGCCACCCAATGGAAACCACCGCCACAACAGATGCCGTTGACCGCCGTGATCACCGGCTTCCACACCTGCTGATGCCACGCCGTGAAATGCAGATCGAAATCGACCACGCTGTCCTGATACCGCTGCATCCCCTGGCCATCTGTCGCAATCTCGGTCACGTCGACGCCCGTCTGGAACGCCCGACCATTGCCCGTGTGCACGATCACCCGCACCTCAGGATCACGATCGAGCTCGATCCACGCGTCCGCGAATTCGTCTCGCATCAACGCGTTCATCGCGTTCAACTGATCCGGACGATTGTTGATCAACCACCCCACGTGACCATGACGTTCGACGATCAGCGTCTCGTAGTTTCCGTAGCTCATGTGTGGTCCACCCCTCGGCTGCGCGGTCGACCGCGATTCGCCCGACGGCGGCCGCGGGTTGGTGAGTGTAGAGCCGAGTGACCCTCGGGACCGGATGCGGGCCCGGGCCGGAGCGGCATTTCGGACCCAGTCACCCAACTCAAATCACCTTGGCTGGCCGTCGATCCG
>WLNW01000153.1 GCA_009699605.1 Actinomycetota bacterium
CCCCGAGGTGTACTTCGAGGTCAAGTCCGAGATGGGCATCCCCGTCGCGCACGGCTACGGCATGACCGAGTGCCCCATGATCGCCCAGGGCGGGCCCGGCGACTCCGATGATCAGCTCGCGCACAGCGAGGGCGCACCCGTGTACCGCTGTGAGATCTCCATCGTGCGCGAGGACGGCACGGCGGCCGACGCCGGCGAAGAGGGCGAGGTGCGTCTCGCGGGCCCGATGTTGTTCAAGGGCTACACCGACGCGTCGTTGAACGCGACCGCGTTCGACGAGCTGGGGCGGTTCCGCACCGGCGATCTAGGGGTGAAGCGCGTCGATGGGCACGTCACGCTCACCGGGCGGCTCAAGGACGTCATCATCCGCAAGGGCGAGAACATCTCGGCCAAAGAGGTCGAGGACATCATCTACACGCACCCCAAGGTGAAGGATTGCGCGGTCATCGGTCTTCTCGATCGCGAGCGCGGCGAGCGGGTGTGCGCCGTGGTCGAGACCGCCGACGGGAAAGAGCCGCTGACCTTCGCGGAGATGGCGCAGTGGTGTCGCGACGCTGGCCTCATGACCCAGAAGATCCCCGAGCAGCTCGAGATCCGGGATCCGCTGCCCCGCAACGCCACGCTCAAGATCCTCAAGTTCGTCCTCCGCGACGAGCTCAAGGACCAACCCTGGGGCTGAGCCCCTCGTGAAATTTCGTACCTGAGGCGCCTCAGCCGTGCACGAGGTACCAAATTTCGAAAGAGTGTGACGACGAAGCATCGGGTGGGGGTGCACATGCTCGAGGGGAAGGTTGCGATCGTCACGGGGGCGAGCCGGGGGATCGGCGCGGGCATCGCAGCCGAGCTCGCGGCGAGTGGCGCGCGGGTGGTGTGCGTCGCCCGCACGTTGCACGAAGGTGATCATCGCAAGCTCGCGGGCTCGCTCGACACCACGGTGGCTGCGTTGCGAGACGCGGGGGCCGAGGCACACGCGATAGCCGCCGACCTCGCGTCGCCCGATGAATGTGCGCGGGTGGTCGACGAAGCCCGTTCGGCGTTCGGTCCGATCGACATCCTCGTGAACAACGCGGCGCTTACGTGGTTCGCCGAGATCGCGTCGATGGCCGTCGACAAGTGGATGCACAGCTTCGCGATCAACGTGCACGCGCCCATGGTGCTGGCGCAGCACGCGCTCGCCGACATGATCCCGCGCCACAGTGGAACGATCATCAACATCTCGTCGGGTTCGGCTCGCGGGCCGGGCCGCGGGCCGTATCCCGAACCGCCCGTGCTCCGGCGCGGCGTGCTCTACGGCACCGAGAAGGCGGCGCTCGAACGCTTCAGCCAAGGACTTGCCGAGGAGCTGTACCCACACGGCGTCACCGTTGCCGCCCTTTCGCCCTCGCAGGTCGTGCTCACCCCCGGGGTGCTGGTCCACGCGTCGGTGTACGACCGCGACGACGCACAGACCGAGCCCGCATCGACGATGGGTCGTGCGTGCGTGCTGCTTGCATCGCAGCCACTCGACGCCGTGACCGGCCGGGTCTGCTACAGCCAGCAGATCCTGCAGGAGTTCGGGTGGATCACCGACGGGCGCGGCGCGGGTATCGACTCGCCGGGAAGCGGATACTCGCTCCTCTGACGCCGACCTTCTGCCCGAAGCGCCCCGCGCACCACCGTTCTTCGGACAGCTGACAACGCATACCGTGGTCAACTGTCCGAAGAACGGTGCGTCGGCCGACTGTCACACCCCGCTGGTGAACTGGGGCGATGGATCCGAAGATGCACCGGGCGATTGCTCGGCACACAGGCAACAACTATGGGGTGATCTCGCGGGCCCGGGCGCGGCAGATCGGGCTGAGCGTCCGCCAGATCGACATGCGCCTGGCACGCGGTGAATGGGAAGCGCCGGTGCCCGGTGTCTACCGCATCGCAGCTGCGCCGGTCGTGCCGCGAACGGCTCTCGTTGTCGCACTGACGGCGTCCGGCGGGATCGCCGCGCAGCGGAGCGCAGCCGAGTTGCTCGGCCTGCAGAGCGGCGTGCCGCAGGTGCCCGAGATCCTCATCGTCGAAGGCGGGCGCTATCGCGGACCGGGGCTCGTGCGACGCACCACGATGCTCCTCCCCGAGGACTGCACGCGACGGGGCGGTCTGCCCACCACCTCGGTCGCTCGGACGCTCTTCGATCTGGCGACCGTCCTGTCGGAGTTCGAGCTCGAAGGTGTTGTCAACAAGGCGGTCGCCTCGCGACAGGTGACGCGTGTCCAGCTCGTCGACCGGTTCGACGCGTTGGCCGGCCGTGGCCGCAGGGGCACGCTGGCGATGCGCCACGTTCTCGATCGTTTGCCGGCCGGAGCGCCGGCACTCGAGAGCCATGTCGAGCTTCGCATTCTCACCGTGTTGCGCAAGTTTCGTGTGCCATTGCCCGACCGCCAGGTGAAGGTCCGCGTCAACGGTCATTCGTACCGCCTCGATCTCGCGTACGTGGCGGAGAAGGTCCTCCTCGAGGGCGACGGCTTCGGTGTGCACTCCCTCCGAGCGGTCTTCGAATCCGATCGTGTTCGCCAGAACGACCTCGTACGTGCCGGTTGGCGGCCGTTGCGCTACACCGACCGGGCGCTGCGCCGTAGCCCGGCCGCCATCGCGGCTGAGGTTCGAGCGGTTCTCAGCGCGGCCACCTGATCTGCCACCTCCGTTCTTCGGACAATCAACGACCGCATGGGTTGTCAGTTGTCCGAAGAACGGTCCGGAGAGAGGGCTCAGCGCACGGCGCCGGTCGAGCGGAGGTGGGCGATGGCGGCGTCGTCAAGGCCGAGGACCGACCGCAGTACGGAGTCGGTGTGCTCGCCGGGGTGGGGCGCATCGGCGGTCACCCCGATGGTGGCGTGGCGGCTGCGGAACGGGGCACGTGGAACGCGGGCACCTGGATGGACCTCGGCGAAGACGTTGCGTTCGATCGCCCAATCGGTCTCGGCGAGCTCGGCGACCGACCGCACCTCGGCGACGAGCATCGGCTCGTTCTCGAGGAGGGTTTCGAACGTCTGATAGTCAGGCACCTGCGCGACGAGCGTGGTGATGATGGCCAACGCGTCGTCGTCGCTCGGCGTGGGGTCGATTGCGGTGCCACCGAGCGCTGCAACCCAGCGGTCGAACATGCGCACCGGGCTCCCGACGAGCGTTACCGACGAGCCGTCGGCGAGCGGCAGGATCACATGGTTCCAGATGTCCATGACCCGATCGGGGCCGTATCCGGCGAGGTCGGTCGACGCCCACTCGTCGGTGTAAAGCAGAGCATCGCCCATCGCGACGTCGAGGTGTTGGCCGAACCCGGTGCGCTCGCGTTGCACGATCGCTGCGAGGATCGCGCTGACGGCCATGAACGACGTGTAGATGTCGGCGTGCACGTGCACTTCCTGGCGAGGTGGCTCGCCACGTAGGCGCGAGGTCAGTTCGATGCGACCGGCCTGTGCGTGCACGAGCGGCGCGTACGCCCGCCGTTGGGCCCACGGCCCCTGCTGCCCCCACCCGCTGATCGAGCAGTAGACGAGTCGCGGGTGCTCCGCGAGGAGTTGGTCGGCGCCGAGCCCGCGGCGCTCGAGTACGCCGGGCCGGAAGTTCTCGAGCACCACATCGGATTGCAATGCCATGCGACGTACGAGCGCCGCACCTTCCGCGTTACGAACGTCGACGGTGATGCCGCGCTTGCCCGCGTTGACGTGGGTGAAATAGAGCCCGTTGCCATCGACGAACGGCGGCACGGTACGCGTGATGTCCCCGGCCGGCGACTCGACCTTGATCACCTCGGCGCCGAGGTCGGCGAGCGCTCGGCCGCACAATGGCCCGGACATCACCTGCGATAGGTCGAGCACGCGGATGCCCGCGAGCGGTGGACCGAGCTGCGGGTGGCCCGCCGGATCAGAAGAGGTCATCGGTGTAGGCGTTCGTGCCGTGCTTCGTGGGAAGGAAGGGGACGCATACATCGAGCCGGCCCACGCCGCCCGCGGCAACCAACGTGTCGTGGCCCTCGAACGTGCTCGACCAGATGTCGCGCGGGTCGCGGTCGCAGAAGTACAACACGGTGACGATGCGATCGACGTCATCGACCGAGCGCACGTGCGAGAGCTTGTCGCCCGGCAACGGCCGAGGCGCGAAGCGCAACGCCTGCATGACTGGAGACCCAGCGCGCTGCACGATGCCGGGCAGGTACTCAGCGGCGATCCAGGCATCGAGGTCGGCGCGCGAGTTGCCCGCCGTGGCTTCGATGAGCTCGACCACGAGGCCGCCGGGCGGATCCATCAACGCGTGCACGTCGGCCGGCACGGATGGGTCGCGATACACCGGGCCGAGGTAATCGTTGAAGTTCGTGATGACGTGCGAACGTTCGACAGTGGGGTCACCACCGGGCGTGCACACGCCGCGACCGTCGGCATGCAGGCGGTAGTTCGTGCCGAGCGACCACTGTTCGTGATCGTCGAGCCGTCCTCCGTTCACCCAGTAGAGGCCGATGTACTTGCCGTTCGACAACGGTTGCACGACGCGAGAGGTCGCGGGATAGCGCAGTGCTTGCAGGGCGAGCGGTGCGACGAACCTGCGGCACGCGAACATCCAGGGCATCGACATCGCGCCGGTGATCATGTGATCGTCCTCGTACCAGCGGTTGTACTCGACCACGTTCGCCTTGTTCGGCTCAACCCACGTGATGAGCGCCGACCCGAGGTCGGGAGCGTACGGTCCGACGGTCGGTAGAGCCCGGTAAGCCGGGTCGACGCCGGCGGTGGTTTCGGTCATGTTTCCCCCTGATGAGCACTGCGTGGCGACGCTAGCGAATACGCGCGATCCGCGTCGTCGCGCAGTAGAAACCTGTCATGGCCATTGGATCACTTTCGGCAATCGTGCTCGCCGGGGGCGACGGCACGCGCATGAAGTCGAATCGGCCGAAGCCCATCCACGTGCTGTGCGGAAAGGCCATGGTGCTCTACGAGCTCGATGCGCTGCACGAGATCGGTGTGCGCCGAACCGTCGTCGTCGTCGGCACCGGTGCCGAGCGCGTCACCAAGAAGCTCCAAGAAGACGGTCCCGATCTGTCGCTCGAGTTCGTCGAACAACGGTTTATCCGCGGCACCGGCGACGCGGCAAGCGTCGGGGTCGCGGCCTTCGGCTACGTCGACGACGACGACGCGGCCGTACTCGTGCTCCCGGGCGACACGCCCCTCGTTCGCGCTGCGACGCTGAGTGGCCTTGTCGCCGAGCATCGTGGGTCGGGTGCCGCAGTCACAATCCTCAGCGCCGAGCTCGATGATCCGTCGGGTTACTCGCGCATCGTCCGCGGCAAGACCGACCGCGTCGTCGCCGTGATCGATGAGGCCGATGTCGTCGACGAACCGATCGGTCGCACCGAGGTGAGCGCCGGCATCTACTGCTTCCGGTTGAACCTCCTCGCGCCCGCGCTGCGGCGCGTGACCCCGCGCAACATCCGGGGCGTGCACTTGCTGAGCGACGTCGTCCGCGTGCTCGCCGATGCCGGGCATCCCGTGAGCACGCACCGGGTGAGCGACATCACCGACACCTATGGCGTGAACGATCGGGTCCAGCTCGCCCGCGTCGAAGCCGAGCTCCGCCGGCGCACCAACCACCGGTGGCTCGAACGGGGGGTCACGCTCGTCGACCCGGCGCACACCTACATCGACACCACCGTGCACATCGGTGCCGACGTCACCGTCTTCCCCGGCACCATGCTCCAGGGACGCACGGTTATCGGCGAGGGTGCCGACATCGGCCCGAACACGCGCCTGGTCGATTGTGCGGTCGGGGCCGGAGCCCGTGTCGAGGAGACGGTCGGCCACGACGCCGAGATCGGCCCCGGCGCCGTCGTCGGGCCGTTCGCGGTGCTCCAGCCGGGCGACGCCATTGCGCCGGGCCTCGAGACCGGTGCGTTCTACACTTCGCCGACGCGCGAGACTTGAGTCCGCGGCTGTCTGTCGCTGACTTCCCACCCGCACGCGAGGATCACCCTGATGGAGCTCGTCACCCGCAAGAAGCTGTACCTGGTATCGGGCCGGGCCAGCCGCTACCTGGCGGAAGAGATCGCCTCCGAGCTCGGAGAACCGCTCGGCGAGCCGAACATCGACGAGTTCGCCAACGGTGAGCTGCACTGCCGGTTCAGCGAATCCGTTCGCGGCACCGACGTGTTCATCATCCAAACCCATGCTGCTGTCGACGGTCGCTCCATCAACGACGCCGTGATGGAGACGCTCATCATGGTCGACGCAGCCCGCCGTGCATCGGCCAAGCGCATCACCGTGGTCTGTCCCTTCTACGCGTACGCCCGCCAGGACCGCAAGGCCTCAGGCCGCGAGCCGATCACGGCGAAGCTCCTCGCCAACATGCTCACCGGGGCGGGCGCCAAGCGCATGGTGTCGGTCGATCTGCACTCCGGGCAGATCCAAGGCTTCTTCGACCAACCGGTGGATCACCTCACGGCGATGCCGGTGCTGATTGAAGCGATGCGCGGCCTAGGCGATGATCTCGTGGTCGTCTCGCCTGACACCGGCCGGGTGAAGGTGGCCGAGAAGTACGCGCAGACGCTGCATGCTGATCTGGCGTTCGTCTACAAGTCACGCCGTCAGGACCAAAAGAACGTGGTCGAGGCCAAAGAGGTCATCGGCGACGTGTCCGGCCGCACCTGCGTGCTGATCGACGACATGATCGACACCGGCGGCACCATCGTCGCGGCCGCCAACCTGCTGATCGAACGTGGCGCCAAGCGCGTCTTCTGCGCCACGACGCACGGGGTTTTCTCCGGTTCCGCTATCGATCGTCTGAAGAACTCCGTCATCGAGAAGGTGTTTGTCACGAACACTCTGCCGTTGCCGTCCGAGAAGCAGATCGACAAGATCGAGGTGTTGTCGATTGCCCCGGTGATCGCCCTGGCGATCGATGCCGTGTTCGAGGACTCGAGCGTCAGCGAGATCTTCGACGGCAAGAACCTGAGCTGACCCGACCGACCACAGCAAACGGGGAGCGCACGATGATCGTCGGGGTGCCCACCGAGACCAAGCGGGACGAGAACCGAGTCGCGATCACGCCGGCGGGCGTGCACGAGCTCTCGAGCCGCGGGCACACCGTGCTCGTCGAGGCGGGCGCCGGCGACGGCAGCCGCGTGCCCGACTCGGAGTTCGCCGAGGCGGGCGCCACGATGGTGGCCGATGCGTCCGAGGTGTGGGGCGCCGACCTCGTCTGCAAGGTCAAGGAGCCCCAAGCCGACGAGTTCCGGCACCTTCGCGCCGATCTGACGTTGTTCACCTACCTGCACCTGGCGGCGTATCCAGCGGTGGCTGCCGCGCTGGTTGCGTCGGGCTGCACCGCGCTGGCCTATGAGACGGTGCAGGACTCGCAAGGCCGTCTGCCGCTGCTCGCCCCGATGAGCGAGATCGCTGGTCGCATGGCGGTGCAGGTCGGCGCCCACTTCCTCGAGCGCGCGGCCGGTGGCCGCGGCATCTTGCTCGGAGGAGCGCCCGGCGTGGAACCGGGCCGCGTCGTCGTGATCGGTGCCGGCATGGCCGGCGTGAACGCGGTGTCCATCGCGCGTGGCATGGAGGCCGACGTCACCCTGTTCGACGTGAGTCTCGATCGGCTGCGGCCCATGGACGCCGTGCACCGGGGCGCGGTCAAGACCCGCATGTCGCACGCCCTGGATGTGGCCCGGGCCGTGGTCGACGCCGATCTCGTGATCGGTGCGGTGCTGTTGCCCGGCGCCAAGGCGCCCCGTGTGGTGACCGCAGAGACGGTGCGCCGCATGCGCCCGGGTGCAGTTATGGTCGATATCTCGATCGACCAGGGCGGGTGCTTCGAGACGAGCCGCGAGACCTCGCACTCCGATCCGGTGTACGAGGTCGACGGGGTGCTGCACTACTGCGTCGGGAACATCCCCGGCGCCGTGCCCCGCACCTCGACCTGGGCGCTCACCAACGTCACGCTGCCCTACGCGATGATCCTCGCCGATCGCGGGGTCGACGGCGCAATGGCCGCGCGTCCCGAGCTCGCGGCCGGCCTCAACGTGCGGGGCGGAGCCATCGTGCACCCGGCAGTAGCGGCGGCGCTCGCCTGATCGCCCCCCGGCCAGTCGCCGCATCATGGCTTGCCGGGTCATGGCTTGCCG
>WLNW01000154.1 GCA_009699605.1 Actinomycetota bacterium
CCTTCTTGGCCGGTGCAGCCTTCTTGGCCGGTGCAGCCTTCTTGGCCGGTGCAGCCTTCTTGGCCGGTGCAGCCTTCTTGGCCGGTGCAGCCTTCTTGGCCGGTGCAGCCTTCTTGGCCGGTGCAGCCTTGGCCGCGATGAGCTTGGGGGCGGGGGCCTTGCCGGCCACCACGTCCTTGAGGCCCTTCAGGGCGGTGACGCGCACCTTGCGAGATGCGGCGACCTTGACAGGCGCACCGGTCTGCGGGTTCCGGGCCATGCGAGCCTTGCGGTCGACGCGAGCGAACTTCGCGAAACCGGAAAGCACGACAGGCTCGCCCTTGCTGATCTTTGCGGCAACGACGTCCTCGAACCCGCGGACGACAGCTTCGACGCTCTTCGCGTCCTGCCCGGTGTTCTCGGCGAGTGCCTTGACGAGCTCGCGGCGATTCATGCGATTGACCTCTCTTTTTCCTGCTTGGGATGCTTGGGGAAGCGGCATCAGCTTGGTGGATTCGTTTCGACAAAACGGGGATGGTCAGGGTTGTTGCGGCGTTTTGATCCCCTCGCGGTCGAGATCGGCGAGCTGGAGATGCTTCGCCGCCTCGCGAAAACTCAACACGCTCAGGTCTTTGTGGTGCGCGATGCCGAAGTGGCGCATTGCGGTCGGAGCGGTTCGCGCGTGCGGTCGCAGAACCCAGCGATCGCCTTTCGGATGAAGAACACATGTTCGTCCATGTGTGTCAGGTGCTAGGAGAACAAACACTTCTCGGTGGTGCGATCGCTCGCTTCGAGCTGGGGTCTGCCGCGAGTTTGGTTGACGGTTGTTGTGTCTTGATCATGCTGCCTCGTTGGGGCACCGGGCGAACGTAGCTCCGGCGGCCCGCGTGCGGCTGCGCGAAGATTCGGGCCAAACCGAACCGGGGGGCACCGTGCGCATCATCTCGAGCGACTCACATGTCATCGAACCGCCGACGTTGTGGACCGACTACATCGAGTCCGCATTTCGCGAACGAGTGCCGCGCGTGGTCCGCGACGCCGACACGGATCGCCTCGTATGCGAGGGTCTCGAGTTCCCGCCGTTGTCGCTCTACGCAGGCTGTCTGCGCGGTGATCGCGAGGTGCGGCAGGCGGGTCGCTGGCAGGAGGACATCCCGGCCGAGGCCTACGACCCGGTCGCTCGTCGAGTCGCGGTCGAAGCCGACGGCGTGTCGGGCGAGGTGCTCTTCCCGACCGTGGCCATGTCCTTCTACCTACTCGAAGACGTGGCACTCCAACAGGCGCTCTTTCGCGCCTACAACCGCTGGATCGCGGAGTTTTGCGCCACCAACCCGACGTTCTACCGTGGCCTCGCGGCCCTCAACGTCGACGACGTGCCCGACGCGGTGGCCGAGTTGGAACGCGCGCACGCGGCGGGATTGGCCGGCGTGATGATCCCGCTGTTCGCGAGCGAGTCACAGCCTTATCACGACGCCGCGTACGAGCCGCTCTGGGAAGCGGCGGCCGCGCACGGGATGCCGATCAACTTCCACTCGGCGACCACGCGGGCCCGCAAGGCGTTCTGGACCAACGGCCGCCTCACCGAGCGTCTCCTTCGCGCCCCGAGCGAGATGATGCACATCGCGCTCGACTTGATCTTCGGCGGCGTTTTCGACCGTCACCCTTCGTTGGTCGTCGTGTCGGCCGAGAACGACCTCGGATGGGCGGGGTTCATCGCCGAGCGCGGCGACTATTGGTGGCAGCGCAACCGCACGCTCACCACCAATGCGGCGCAGATGCGCAACGAGCGCACCCCCAGTTCGTATTTCGGACCGAACCTCGTGGGCACGTTCATGCGCGACCGCACCGCCGTGCTGTCGGTCGAGGTGATCGGCGCCGATGCCCTGGCGTTCGGCACCGACTTCCCGCATCACGTGAGCACGTGGCCGAACACGGCACAGGTGGTCGCTGACAACCTGGCTGGGCTCGTCGACCCTGAGGTTCGGGCCAAGATCCTCACCGGAAACGTCGAGCGCCTGTACGGCTTCGCTCCCGTCGACTGAGCCGCGGCGAAGTCGGGCGCTCGTTCAGCCCTCGTAGGCGCCGACGTCGGGCGCCCCGGTTCGCGTGCGGCCACGACGGTCAATGCTCGGCGCGCCGTCGGATGTGCCCGCGTCGATCGCCGGGCTTCCGGCGAGCGGCACGTAGTCGCTGCCGATGCGGGCATCGCCGACCACGAGGTCGGAACCGGTCTGTCGTTCGTGGGGACTGCCCGCGTACATGTTGTTCGCGTAGCTGATGGCACTCGCGGCGTACTCGTGCGCGCCGGCGCCGTCGCGCGACGGGATCACCAGGTTGTTGCGGAAGGTGACGTTGGTGGCCTGGATAGCGGAGAGCTCGCCTTGGTCTCCCATCTCGCGGCTGGTGAGGTTGCCGACAAGCGTGTTGTTGACGGCCAGCACGTTGTCGGCGATGAAGACGTGCACGCCACGACCACCGTTCGCGTAGCAGAGGTTGTTGGCTACGTAGGTACTTCCGCCGTACTTGGTGTCGCGATTCGAGTCGATGATGATGCAGTTGCCGTCAGTGATGGCACCGACGAGGTTCTTGTTGTTGTAGACGATGTTGTTGCGCACGTAGAAGCTGAAGCCGTCGCTGTTGTTACCGCCGCCGATGTTGGCCGACTCGAACAAGGAGATGGCCGACGACTGGTTGCTGTTCCACATCGACGTGTTGTACACGCGGTTGCTGTCGATCGTGACGTGGTTCGCTCTCACGCCTACGATGCCGCCCCCCCCGACGTCGTGCACCGTGTTGGCGACCAACCTCACGTGGTGTGCGCCGTTGACCTCGATGCCGTTGGCCGTGGACCGATCGCTCGCGGCACTTCCCGAGACGTCGAACCCCCGCACGTCGACGTAGGAGCTGCCCGCCACGCGGATGACCTGCCAACCGCCGCCGAGGATGTTGACCTGCTGGCCGGGTGCGGCGGCGATGGTCACCGGGGCGCCTGCCGCGCCGTTGACCCCTTCGATGTTGATCGCCGGGCCGGTGCGGGTGTTGCCGTAGGTGCCGGCCTTGACGAGCAAGGTGTCGCCTGGATGAAGTCGACGGAGCACCGACCCGAAGTTGCGCCAAGGCGAGCCCTCACTGCCGTCACCGCCGTCGTTGCCGTCAGCGGCCAGCCAGTAGACGGGCCCGGTGGGCGTCCAGGCACTGCCGCCGCCCGGCGGGTTGCCTCGGGGCGCGGCGGGCGGGGCCGTGCTGCTCGGTGCGGACCCTGCGGTGGACTTGCGCAACGCGGCGACCGCTGGCGCGGTGACCGTAGTGGGGGGCGCGGTGGTGGTGAGCGCAGGCTTCTCGGCCAGGGCGCCGACGATCTTCTGGCTCGGCTCGGCACTGCCGACAGACTTCGAACCCGCGGAGGTACCCAGCGCTTGCAGGCCGGACAGCACCATTTCACCTTCGGTGCTGTGGTTCGCCACGCCGGAGCCGCTGTTGGTGATGGCGAGGGCCGCGATCGCGAGGACGCCGAGCGCAGCCGCCGCCAGCGCGACTACCGAGTGGGTGCGCGTCCGAGCGAGGGCGGGGGGCTCGAGGTCGAGGTAGGTCTGCTTCGGTTCTCGATCCACGTATGAGTTCTCCGGTCGGACGGGGCTCCGAAAGAGCCCAGGCGTGGTGCCCGCTGGTCCGTTGCAATCCACCCGATGGTGAAGCGCAACGACACGGTGATGGTCCATCGGCGTCAAACGGGGGTGTTTGAGATGAATTCTTCGCAATTTTCATAGATCGGCCGAGCCTTTCCACGTACTCCGGTTCGTCGGGAGCGGCGGCGGGTGGCGCGGCGGCGGCACGGCGCCGGGGTCTGGGCCAAACTGCGCCGCATGCTCGATGACGGTTTCCTTGCCCCCCATGCCGTGGCCCGCTGGGCCGCCGAACGGCCCGACGCCCTGGCGGTCGAGCGCATCGAAGGCGGCGTTCGTACCTACGCGGAGATGCTCGCCTCGTCCCAGACCTGGGCGAGTGCGTTCGCGGCCCAGGGGGTCACCGCGGGGGCCCACGTGGCCACGATGCTCCCCAACGGCTTCGAAGCGCTCGACGCGTGGCTCTCGCTCGGTTGGCTCCGGGCGGTCGAGGTGCCCCTCAACACCGCGTACCTCGGCCGCATGCTTCACTACGCGCTGCTCACCGCCGACGTCACGATGCTCATGGTCGGCGCCGAGTTCGTCGAGCGACTCGAACCGCTGCTCGACGAACTCCCATTGCTGCGGCACGTGATCGTCGTCGGCGGACCAGTACCCACGTGGCTCGCCCACGCCGTACCAAGCGCATGCACCCTCGACGAGCACCTCGACGGCCACGTGCCCCGCGAGTTCGACGGCCCGCGCTATCGCGACATCGAGGCGATCATTTACACCTCGGGCACCACCGGGCCGTCGAAGGGCGTGCTGGTGCCATGGGCGTCTGCATACCAGATGTTCTCGTGGGTCCCCGCCGACACCTTGGCTCCCGGCGAAAGCATTTACTGCGCGTTCCAGCCCTTTCACATCGCAGGCAAGTCGGTCTACAACAGCGCGTTCGTGCGCGGCGCACGCCTGGTTCTGCGCGACAAGTTCAGTGCGACGAACTTTCTCGACGACGTACGGCGGTTCGACTGCGTCGCGGCATCTGTCGTCGGCCCCATGACCGCCCTGTTGCACGCCCAGCCGCGTCGCGCCGACGATGCCGACAACCCGCTCCGATCGGTGCTGCTCGGTCCGATGATCCCCGAGATGGAGGACTTCGAGAAGCGCTACGGCGTACGAGTCGCGACGTGCTACGGCATGACGGAGATCGGGTCGCCGGTGGCTACTACCTTCGACCACGGCCCATGGCAGACCTGTGGCCGAGCGCGCACCGACTACCCCTGGACGGAGATACGCCTCGTCGACGAGTTCGACGAGGAGGTTCCCGTGGGCCAGACCGGCGAGATGATCGTGCGCAGCGAGCCGTGGGCGTTGAACGCCGGGTACTACAACATGCCCGACAAGACCGCCGAAGCGTGGCGCAACGGCTGGTTCCACACCGGCGATGCGTTCCGTTGCGACGCAGAAGGCAACTACTACTTCGTCGACCGCATGAAGGATTCGATCAGGCGCCGCGGCGAGAACATCTCGAGCTTCGAGGTCGAGAACGCGGTGCTCGAGCACCCTGACGTCGTCGATGTATCGGCCATCGGGGTGGCAGCCACCCATGGCGAGGACGAGGTGATGGTGATCGTCGTGGCCCGAGACCCTGCGAGCTTCGACCCGCTCGCGCTCGTGGAGTGGCTCGACGAGCGGATGCCGCGGTTCATGGTTCCCCGTTACATCGACCTGGTCGACGACTTGCCCCGCAACGAGACATCGATGCGCGTGAAGAAGATGGAACTGCGCCAGCAGGGCGTTACGTCCAGGACATGGGACCGCGAGGCAACGCGCCCGTGAGCGAGCAGTCCGAAGCGATCTCGGTCGAGCGCGACGCGATCCGAGAAGAGATGGGCGGCGCCGACAAGGTGGCGCGGCTCCACGCCGCGGGCCGCCGCAGCGCGCGGGATCACATCGCGGCGTTCGTCGACGCCGGGTCGTTCTCCGAGGTCGGCATGTTCGCGCGATCCGAACGACCCGAGGATCGGGCCGATACCCCGGGCGACGGCAAGATAGGTGGGCACGCGACCGTCGACGGTCGGACCGTCTCGGTCGTTGCGGACGACGTCACGGTCAAACGCGCCACCAGCTCCCTCGTCGGCTCCCGCAAGCTCGAACGCATCTATGAGCAGGCCGCGCGTGCCGGTAACCCGTTCGTCTACTTTGGCGAGACCGGTGGTGCGCGCCTGCCCGATTCGCTCAGTGCAGTGGGCTACTCGAGCGAGCCGGTGTTCCCCTGGCTCGCACGACGGGGGCGCGAGATCCCGGTCGCCGCGGCGATCGTCGGTGATTCGTTCGGCGGGTCGAGCTTCGTCGCCGGCCTCGCCGACTTTGTGGTGCAGGTGCGGGGGAGCACGCTTGCCGTGACCTCGCCGCGAGTCATCGAGGTGGCGACCGGCGAGAAGGTCACCATGGAAGCGCTCGGCGGCGCAGATGTGCACGACCGTGTCACCGGCCAGGTCGACCTCGTCGTTGACACCGACGACGATGCCTGCGACGCGTTGCGGTCATTCCTCTCGTACATGCCGTCGCGCTCCGGGAGCGAACCTCCCCGCAGCAGCACCCGAGCGTCGCGGGCCACGGATCCGTCGATCGGCGCATGCGTGCCCGACAAGCGCACGCAGACCTATGACGTACGAACGGTGATCGGGCGACTCGTCGACGGCGGCGAGTACCTCGAGTTGAAGCCCCGGTTCGGGGCCAGCCTGGTCACCGCGCTCGCCCGACTCGACGGGCGCCCGATCGGCATCATCGCGAGTCAGCCCGCGTATCTGGTCGGCTCGCTGACCCCCGACGCGTGCGCCAAGGCCACCCGGCTCCTCTGCTTGTGCGACGCGTTCGGATTGCCCGTGGTCTTCCTCCAGGACACGCCGGGCTTCCTCGTCGGCACGGCGGTCGAGCACGAGCGCCTCCTCGCCCGGTCGATGCTCTTCCTCGAAGCGCTGTGCCTCGTGCGGGTGCCGCGCATATCGGTGGTTTTGCGCAAGGCGTTCGGGCTCGCGTTCTTCTCGATGGGCGGCCCGGGCATGGGCAGCGATGTCCTGGTCTCCTGGCCGGGCGCAGAGATCGGGTTCATGGACCCGGTGGTGGGCGCGAACGTGCTGCACGGCGCGACCCTCGACTCGCTCGAGGGCGATGCTCGACGGGACGAGTTGTTCCGGCTCGCCCGCGAGCTCGAGGCCGACTTCGATCCGCGGGCCATCGCCGGGGCGATGAACATCGACGACATCATCGAACCCGGCGACACGCGTCGCACGATCGCCGAGGCCCTCGACCGGCTGACCGCGAACCCGGCGTGGGCTACGCAACCGAGTCTTCTCGCGCACTGGCCCCACTGGTACTGAACCTCTGAGCTTTGAGCTTCGGAACTGGTCCTGAGGAGCTGGTACGGATGCGGCCCTTGGTGACTGCCCGTGCTACGAAAGTGCGGTGATGGGGGACAGCGAGCCGAACACTGTGCCTGCGTTGGTCCTGGCCGCAGCACAGCGCTTCGGCGGTGCCGTCGCGTTGCGCGACGACCGCGCTGTCTACGACTTTTCCGGGCTGGCCGACGCCGCGTTGCGAGCATCGGCGGCGCTCGCAGATCGCGGCGTGCGACCGGGCGACCGAATCGGCATCTGGGCCCCGAACAGCAGCGAGTGGGTCGTGGCTGCACTGGGCGCCGCATGTGCCGGCGCGGTGCTCGTTCCACTCAACACCCGCGCGAAAGGGGAGGAGGCGGCGAAGCTCCTCGCCCGCGCCGAGTGCCGGCTGCTCCTCACCAGTCGGGGGTTCCTCGGCACCGACTACCCGGCCATGATCCGCGCGAGCGGTGTGGCGCTCGACCACCTGCGCGAGATCGTGCTTTTACGGGGCGAAGCGATGGGGGACGAGTTCGCATGGGCCGAGCTGCTCGACGCCGTGGGCACGCGCCGTCACGTGGTCGACGTGGACCCCGACGACATCAGCCACGTGCAGTTCACCTCGGGCACTACCGGTGCACCCAAAGGAGCGATGCTGCGCCACCACGCTCTGTGTGGGACCACTCGCGAGTGGGTCCAAAACGTCGGGCTGGTAAAGGGCGACCGGTACTGCATCATCAGCCCGTTCTTTCACATCTCGGGGCACAAGACCGGCGTGCTCGCCTGCCTCACCGTGGGCGCGACCATGCTCCCGCAGGCGATGTTCGATCCGGTGGAGGTGATGGCGCGCGTCCAGGCCGAGCAGATCACGGTGCTGCCCGGTCCACCGACCATCTACCAGACGCTGTTGGCGCACCCTCGGCGCAGCGAGTTCGACCTCGGCTCGCTCCGATTGGCGGTCACCGGCGCGGCGTCGATACCGCCGGTGCTCGTGGAACGAATGGTGCGCGAGCTCGGCTTCGCCAACGTGATCACCGCGTACGGCATCACCGAGACGACCGGTGTCGTGACCATGTGCCGGCCGGGCGACGCGATCGAGCTGATCGCCGAGACGTC
>WLNW01000155.1 GCA_009699605.1 Actinomycetota bacterium
AGTCGCTGGCCGTCGGGGTCGGCGGCGAAGACGGCCGAGCCGCCCACGGCCTCATTGGCGGTGAGGGTTGGCCAGTCGACCTCGCCACCGGCCGCGGCCATTGCATTTGCGGTGGCTTGGACACCATCGACGCGGAACGCGAGGTGGTGGTAGCCGAGGTTGTCGAACTGCGGCGGCAGCGAGTGCCCGGCGCGCGAGCGCACCACTTGCAGCTCGATGACCGTGCCGTCGCGGTGCAGGAAGTGGGCGACCATCTCGGCATCGTCGAGGCCCGCTTCGCGAAACGACGGCGTGTCGGTGACTACGAGCAGCGATCGGTCGCGGAACCCGTACATCTCGCGGTAGCACGCGAGTGCCTTGTCGAGGTCACTCACCCGGATCGCGATGTGCGAGAACGCAAGAACACCAGCCATGACTTCCCCCTTCGAAGCGGCCCGATCGTAAGGCGTCGCGGCGCGGCTGGCCGCGGCTGCTCAGCCCGCCCAGCGCACCGGCATGCGTTGCAGGCTGCGTGCGGTGAACGTGTCGCGCCATCGCGGTGTGTCGTCGACCAGTTCGAGCTCGGGTGCGTCGCGGTTCAGCACGGTCAGTGCGGTGTTGGCCTCGAGCCGGGCGAGGTGCACACCGAGGCAGTAGTGGATGCCATTGCCAAAGGTGAGGTGATCACGGGCGTTCGGTCGGCGGATGTCGAAGTTGTGCGGGTCGTCGAAGTACCCCGGGTCGCGATTGGCTGCGCCGAGCACCGGTAGCACGATGTCGCCTTCGGGGATCACGTGGTCACCGAAGCGCACGTCGCGCGTTGCGTAGCGGGGCAGCGCGTTGACCGAGCTGTAGCGCAGGATCTCCTCGATGGCGTTCGGCATCAGCGACAGGTCGTTGCGGAGTGCCCGGTACTGATCGGGGTTGTCGAGCAGGTAGAGCGTGCCGTTCGAGATGCGGTGCATCGTCGTCTCTTGGCCCGCGACGTTGAGCAGGATGCACGAGCCGACGATCTCGCGATCGGTGGCCGGGTTCGCTTCGGCGTGCTCGGACTCGAGCAGGATCGAGATGATGTCGTCGCCGGGGTGGCGACGCTTCTCGGCCACGAGCTCGCGGAAGTATGCGAAGCATTCGACGAGCGACGATTTGGCCTGCGCGTCGAACTCGGGTGTGCGTTCGCCCGGCTCTTGCAGCATCACGATCGTGTGCGACCACGCCGCGAGGTCGGCGGCGCGATCGGAGGGCATGCCGATCATCTCGCAGATGATGCGTAGCGGCAGCTGCGCCGCGTAGCGATCGAGCAAGTCGAACTCGGCTTCGTCGCGGAGGGGTGCAAGGAGCTCGAGCGCGATCTCCTCGGCACGCGCCGACCAGCGTTCGATGGATTTCGGCAGGAACGCCTTGTTCATCATTCGGCGCAGCCGCTCGTGCGCCGGCGGGTCGCGGTAGAGCATCCAGGTCTCGAAGAGGCGTTCCGCCGCGTCCTCGCTGAGCGGCTCGTCACCACTCGCGGATCCGAGATGGCGGTTCATGGCGCGACTCGCATCGCGGCTGAACCCGGGTTCGCGGAGCGACTGCAGGACATCAGGGAAGCGCGTGACGAACCAGGGCCCGGGTTGTGACTTGTAGACCGGTGCCTCGTCGCGCAGACGGTCGAACAGCGGGTACGGGTCTTCGATGAGGCGACCGCGATCGGCATGCCCCGGCGTCAGCCAGATCGTGACGTCCTCATCGAGCGAACCGGTAGCGGTGGTCATTGCTCCCCCTTCGCAGCCGTCCCCCGAGGGCCGCAACGCCAGCGTAGTTGGGCGCGGGCGGCGCTCCCGGCCGAAGCAGCGTTAGCTCGTGCCGTCGTACACGCATCCCGATGTGCAGGTCTCGCGAACCACAATCCGAGAAAGCCCTGGTAAGCCTGGCGCCAGGTTCTCCCAAATCCAACGAGCGAGTACCTCACTGGTCGGGTTCTCGAGGCCTTCGATGTCGTTGAGGTAATAGTGGTCAAGTCGAGCGATGAGCGGGTCGACGACGCATTTGATGTCGCCGAAGTCGGTGACCCATCCCGTGTCGACTCCGACGTCGCCCTGGAGGTGGACGGCGATTCGATAGGAGTGTCCATGGAGTCGGCCGCATTTATGACCCTCAGGCACGTTCGGCAGCAGATGCGCCGCCTCGAAGCTGAACTCCTTGAAAATCTCCATCATGCGATACCGACGTACTTGTGCGTCTGGAGTCCGAGCCGCCAGTGCGTGTTCTCGAGACAGTAGGCAACGGCTCGCTTGGTGTTTTCAGCGGCGAGGGGGCCGTCCATCGGCTGAATGAAGAAGTGATCGAATCCGAGGTGCTCATAGCCGCGGGGTTCGATACCGACCTGCGGAAAGACAAGCTTCAGCTCGTTGCCGCTTCGAACGACCAGATCAGCGCCAGCCTTCGGCGATACACAGACCCAGTCGACGCCCTTCGGCACGGGCAGCGTTCCGTTGGTCTCGATCGCTACCTCGAATCCCTGCTCGTGGAACGCGTCGACGAGTTCGCGGTCAAGTTGCAACAGTGGCTCTCCGCCTGTGCACACAAGGAGTCGTTTCGCGCCAGCGAGGTAAGGGGCGGTCCAGGCATCCGCAGCCGCGTTTGCCAGGTCCTCCGCAGAACGGAACAATCCACCGCCGGGCCCATCGGTGCCGACGAAGTCGGTATCGCAAAACGTACAGACGGCGGTGGCACGGTCCACCTCTCGACCCGACCACAAGTTGCAGCGCGAGAACCGACAGAAGACCGCCGCTCTCCCGGCGTTCGCGCCCTCGCCCTGCAACGTGTAGAAGAGTTCCTTGACCGCGTACGTCATGGGGCGAACACGTCGGTCGTGTAGGTCGTGGGGTCGGCGATGCTCGCCTCAGTGAACCCCTTCCTGCGCAGGAGACAGGAATCACAGTGGCCGCAGGCCGCGCCGTCCTCCGCTGGGTCGTAGCAACTGCTCGTCATCGCGTAGTCCACACCGAGCTCAACACCTCGCGTGATGATTTGCGCCTTGGTCATCTCCATCAAAGGCGTATGGATCTGTAGACGCTGGCGTCCTTCGACCCCCGCCTTCGTGGCGAGGTTCGCCATGTGCTCGTATGCCGTGATGTACTCCGGACGACAGTCCGGGTACCCGCTGTAGTCGAGCGCGTTCACCCCAATGAAAACGTCGCTCGAACGCAGCACCTCCGCCCATGCGAGCGCGAAAGACAGAAAGATCGTGTTTCGAGCCGGCACGTAGGTGATGGGTATGCCATCGCCGAGGTCGTCCGCCGTCTGGTGCTTTGGGACCTCGATATCAGCAGTGAGCGCCGACCCACCGAACATCCTGAGGTCGATGTCGACGACGACGTGCTGGCCGATGTTGGCCGCAGCGGCGACTCGCGTGGCCGCCTCGAGTTCGCAGAGGTGCCTTTGCCCATAGCGGAAGCTAAGACCGTGGCACTCGAATCCTTGCTCCTGAGCGATGGCGAGGACTGTGGCCGAGTCGAGCCCTCCGCTGAGGAGAACAACCGCCGGGCGACGTGTCATGGAAGACCTCCGTGTTTCCATGCCGTGTTCCCTACTCGGCGCTGTGGACTCACCCTAGGGCTTCGTGTCCGGAGGCAGAGGTGACGGGTCCACTTTGAGGTGGGCCACGGTGGTGGACCGTGTGATTCCTCCTACAGAGCCACAAAGAACCACCACCGTGGCCTCAGATCAGATTGGTCTGCCCCCATGCTCCAAGAATGCTGGCGACCCGCGTTCCACCGCCGCCACCACAGCCGCTACGTGCGCAGCCGACGCCCGAACAGGAAGCACTAGTCTGGGAGAG
Organism: Actinomycetota bacterium; assembly: GCA_009699605.1. GTDB lineage: Bacteria > Actinomycetota > Acidimicrobiia > Acidimicrobiales > WLNW01 > WLNW01. The sequence continues at coordinate 3,806 of WLNW01000155.1, forward strand.
TGGGGAACGCTCCCGGGGGGAACGCGCGTGGTTGGGGCTTCGTGCTGGCCTCGACCGGCATCGGCTGCTTCGTCACGTCTGCGAACCTGAGCACGGTCAACATCGCGTTCCGCGACATCGGCGGATCGTTCCCCAACGTCTCGCTCGCGGCCTTGCAGTGGATCGTCACGGCGTACACCATTGCCTTCGCTGCGTTGCTGCTGCCATCGGGCCGCCTGGCCGACGCATACGGTCGCCGGCGGATGTTCTTCGCGGGCCTCGGCCTGTTCGCGCTCGGCGCGTTGGCCGCGGGTGCCGCACCAACCTTGCCCATTCTGATCATCGGGCGCGCCATGCAGGGCATCGGTGGCGCGCTCATCGTGCCTGCGTCGCTAGGGCTGCTCCTCGAGGCAACCGAACCCCAGCGCCACACTCGAACGGTGGCGCTCTACGGCGGCATCAGCGCGCTGGGCATCGCGACCGGGCCGACGCTCGGGGCGCTCGTGGTCGACCATGCCGGCTGGAGATGGTCGTTCGTGTTGAGCCTGCCCTTCGCGGCCGCGGCGTGGGCGCTCGGTGTTCGTGATCTGTCGCGAGCGCGCTCGGGGACGCACGCGACGATCGACACCATCGGCGTTGTCCTGATCGCGGTGGCTATGGCTTCAGCGTCGTTGGGTATCGCGCAAGGTCGCTCGTGGGGGTGGACAAGTGGGCGGGTGCTCGGCTCGCTGGCCGTCGGGGTGCTCAGTGGCGTGTGGTTCATCCGCCGATGCCGCGTGCACCCCGCGCCCGTGCTGCCGCTCGACCTGTTCCGCATCCCGTCGTTCGCGCTGTCGACATCGGCCACGTTGCTGTTCGGCATCAGCACCGGGGCGATCTTGCTCACCAACGTCTTGTTCCTCACGGGCATCTGGAAGTACTCCACCGTCGAGGCCGGCATGGCCCTGGCGCCATCGCCGATCATCGCCGCGCTCGTGGCGCCCATCGTGGGCCGCGTCGGCAGCCGCTACGGCGAGCGAATTGTGGGCGTGCCGGGCGCGTTGATCCTCGCGGCGTCCACGTTGTGGTTCCGCACACGCACCGGGGTCGACCCGCACTTCTGGCGCGACTGGTTCCCGGGCGCCTGCATGTCGGGCCTCGGCATCAACATGGTGTTCCCGATGTTGCAATCGAGCGGGGTGCGCGACGTGGGGCCCGAGCGGTTCTCCGTGGCCAACGCGTCGACGCGTGCCGCGCTGCAAGTCGGCTCCGCAATCGGGGTGGCCGGGCTCGTCGCGGTGCTGGGCAACTCGGCGCCGGCGCTCGACCGCTTCCACACGGCGTGGTTGCTCATCGCACTGTTCGCGGTGTTGAGTGCCGCGCTCATCCTGCCGATCCGGCAGGCCTCGTCGGGGCACGCGACCGCACACGTCACCCGGCCCGAACCGGTAACACCCCGCGCGGCAACTGCCTGACCTGGCGCGACGGCAGCGAATACAGTTCAGCCATGACGACGTGCGGCGATGTTCCAGGCCCGATGTACGGCCCCGGCGCGCGAGCGCTGCAGGACGAGTTCGACTCTCGCCGCCTGGCCGACCGGTTGGTCGAGATCACCGTCCACGACGAGCTCGATACCGGCGACATCGCGCTCGTACGCGAGCAGGCGGCGGTGTGGGTGGCAACCGTCGACACCGACGGCTGGCCCGACGTCTCGTACAAAGGGGGCAACCGGGGGTTCGTCGAGGTGGTCGATCCGGGTGAGCTGCGCCTGCCGATCTTCAACGGCAACGGCATGTGGCGCACACTCGGCAACGTTCGCGACAACGGACGCGTCGCGCTGCTATTCGTCGACCACGAGCGACCATGGCGGATGCGCGTGCACGGTCACGGCGAGGTGCGCACCGACCCGGCATCGACCGCGCCGTTCGTCGAAGCCGAAGCGGTGCTCGTGATCCGCGTGGTCCGCGTGTTCCCCAACTGCGGCCGTTACATCCACCAGCAAGGCGAGATCTCGCCGTACGTGCCTCAACCCGGTAAACCGACGCCCATACCCGACTGGAAGCGTCTTCCTGCGCTGCAGGAGGTCCTCCCCGCGCGGCCCCGCGTTGGCGAGGCGTCGTCCTGACGAAGCGGCCGGTGTGCGAAGCGGCCGGGCAAACCGCTCAGCCGGCCAGCTCGGCGGCTGCAGCGAGCAGCTCCACGGAGCGGAGCCGGTTCGCGACGTTGCCCGCGGCGTGCACGGTCATGATCTCGTCGGCCTGGGTGTGCGTGTGGAAGTCGTCGAGCCACGCCACCACCTGGTCGGCGACGCCGGCGACGCTGTAGGTCATCATCTCGTTGATGTGCGCGGCCTGCGGTGAGCGCAGGATCGCGTCGATGTCGGCATCGGTCAGCGGTTGGTCGTTGCGGCCGAACAGGTTGCGCGCCCGCCCGCGTCGGGTTTCTTCGCGCTGGGCGAGCGCCTGCTCCTCGGTGTCGGCCACGATCACGTTCGCGGCGCAGATCACGTAGGGCCGGTCGAGCTGCGCGGAAGGTGTGAACCGCTCGCGGTAGATGCGGATGGCTTCGTGCAGCGAGCGCGGTGCGAAGTGCGACGCGAACCCGAACGGCAACCCGAACACCGCGGCGAGCTGCGCACCGAACAACGACGAACCGAGGATGTACAGCGGCACGTGCGTGCCCTGCCCCGGGATGGCCTTCACGCCGGGAACCGGGCTCTCGTCGGAGAGGAAGCCCTGCAGTTCGAGCACGTCCTGCGGGAACTGCTCGGACGCGGCCGGGTCGCGGCGCATGGCGCGCCACGTGTTCTGGTCGGTTCCGGGCGCGCGGCCCAGCCCGAGGTCGATGCGGCCGGGGTGCAGTTCGGCGAGCGTCCCGAACTGTTCGGCGATCGCGAGCGGGGAGTGGTTGGGCAACATGACCCCGCCCGAACCCAGTCGGATCGTCGAGGTGTGTGCGCCGACGTGGGCGATGAGCACCGCGGTGGCCGACGACGCGATCGAGCCGATGTTGTGGTGCTCGGCGTACCAGACGCGCTCGTAGCCGGAGCGCTCGGCGAGCTGGGCAAGGGCGACGCTACCGGCGAAGCTCTCGCCGATCGTCTCGTTCTTGCCCACGGCTGCGAGGTCGAGGAGGGACAGCTTGTAGGTCCGCATGAGCCAAGTCTCGCAGCGGATCGCGCGATGCGTCGCGTCGGCGTCGCGCACCCGGGCTCGCGGGGGTGAATCCCGCTGCTTGCTATCGCGAACGTCACCGATGGCGCCCCCTCAGCTATTTGGTCACGGCGTTCTCGAGGGGTCAGACCGGCGGTTCCGGTGGCGGATGAGACGGTTGAGGCCGCCAGCGACCCCAGTGACCTCGACGGTGACCGAGGTGGCGGTGCCCTCCGAAATCGTCGCGGGTGACGGGTCCACCCCGACTTTCCCTGGGCCCGCCGCGCTCGCCGGCTGACTGGTCGCGCTGCGGGCCGTTGCTCGCTGACCGTCGTCCTCATAGCGGACGGTCACCGACTGAAAGCCCTTGAACCGTTGCGAGTTGACCGCGTCGAGGTAGGCGCGCTGGTCGGCTTCGGTCAGATCGACGTTGTCCGTGAACGGCGTCAACAGCGCTCGGGGGTACAGCTGCTTGGTGCGCACGGCGTTGATCTCCGATCCGACCACGACGCCTGCTGCGGCGAGGAAGATCCATGCGAGCAAGCCGAGCACGACGGCGAACACGCCGTAGGTGGACCCCGAGCCCTTGACGACGTTCCCCACGAACACCGCGCTGAATAACTGGAGCAGCTGCCACACGAACGCGGCAACGATCGCTCCCGGGATGACATCGCGGCGGCGCACCTTGCTGGGGCGGAAGATCCTGAACGTCATGATGAACACGGCCACGTTGACGAGCGCCGACAGCACGATCGCGACAACGGCGTTCCAGACTCCGAGGTCTACGCCGAACGCGCGTGCTTTCGATCCGGCACCCGAAAGGATCGTCGTGGCCACCACGCCGGTCCCGGCAGCCGCAATGAAGCGCAAACTTCGTAGACGTGCCCGGATGGGGTTCGGGCGCCGTACAACGCGACGAGACCGCCGACGATGATCGCGCCGACGCTGCCTTGAAGCCCCTGCGGCGTTGCGAGCTCGTCACCGATCACCGGGAACTGGCTCAGCGCCGAATCGAGGATTTCTTGCTGGAGCTCGGGGCGGCCATCG
>WLNW01000156.1 GCA_009699605.1 Actinomycetota bacterium
CGATGGTGAACGGAAGCGCCACGCAGATGTCGATGAGGTGCGGATACCGGAGGTCGCGTCCGCGTCGCCGCAGCGCGAGCCACCACACGAACGGCACGAACCAGATCGAAACCGGGTACAACGCGAGTCGGGTCCCGATTCCCTTGCCGTCGTACTGAGGAAGATCGGGGAACACCACTGCGTGCAGGAGCAAGGCCACCAATGTGACCTTGATCGCGATGTTGAGTCGGAGGAGCACGCCGGTCACCGTCGCCTGAAGTCAGATACGGCGAGCCGCGGCCCACGTCGCGGCGCGTGGATCTGCGCGTCGAGAAGCAGTCGGGTGACGCGGGCACGATGCCCCCGATACGGCTCGAGCAGTTCGAGCATGCGTGCGTCGTTGCCACGCGGCTCGCGCTCGAGGGCCCAGCACACGGTGTTCGGGAGGTGGAAATCGCCAATCGCGACGGCGTCGGCATCGCCCCACGCAGCCTCGGCGGTGACTGCTGCGGTCCAGGGGCCGACACCGGGCAGCAGCTGGAGCGTGGCAGGCGACGTACACGCCTCGAGCCACGCGGCGCGTCGAGCGGCGCCGAGGATCCGGTCGGCCCGGGCGCGCTCCACGTTGCACGGGTGCAGCGCCGAGTAGTCGAGTGCCGCGAGCACCGATGGAAGCGGCAGGAGGCGAAGCTCGCAGGGCCCCGGCGCCGGTTCACCGAAGCGCCGTGCAAGGAGGCGAAGCGATTGGCGAGCCGCGTCGCTCTGCACCTTCTGGCCGAGGATGCCCATGATCAACGCATCGAAGACCCGGTCGGTTCGAGTGAGGTGAACACCTGGCGCGCGTCGTACGAGGTCGGCCACGACCCCCGGTTCGGGAACGAACGATGCCGGGCGGTCGTCGAGGCCGAGCAGCCGCGGCGCCTGTGCGAGCATCCACGCCGCGCCGTTGCCCCACGCGTCGGCCGCAACGTGCGAAACCGACGCGTGGGTGAGCCGGAGCGTGCCTGCGCCGCTCGGGGTGTTCGTCGCCCACCACAGCACCGTTCGCCCCTCGCGTGACGCGACCGGACCGATCCGCCGTGTGCTGCCCCAGAAGTCGTACTGGTCGGGAAGCTCGACCACCAGATCGCTCACGCGTCGACCAACGCAGATGCAGATCGGCTGAGCGTGAGCGTCGACATCCCCATCGACTGCACGCCGGCATCGCCGCCCGTAACCACGACGACGTACGCGTCCGGCCGCTCGGCGATGGGCACGAGGTCGTCGTGCCAATCGATGCTGAGCTCGTCGAGTCGAGCGCGTGTGGCCTCGCGCTTGTACGGCGGGATCCATGCCATGGGGATGCGCACCGTCTCGAACAGTGCCCGCTCGAGATCGGCGATGTCAGGAAACCGCGTCGCAAGAATGTGCGCTATCGGCGGCGTCAGAACCAGTAGCTGCTCGCCCGATTGGGGTAACCGTGGCTGGCTGCATTGGCCGGGGCTGACCATGCCGTGCAGGATCTGGTGCACGACGTCGCCCACTGCGGTGCTCGGCTCGCTGATCTGCCACATGCCGGTGATCGGAAACACCGACACCGCGGTCTGACCAATCGCGAACCCGCGACGGGTAGCGAGCGACGGCCAGGGCGACGCGTCGATCCGTTCGGCGCAGCACGCGCTCAGCTTGGCGGGCATGCCGAGCGACGAAGGGTCGCCATCGCCGACCCGACCACCGCCGATGGTCGACATCACGAGACGAGCCACGCGACCGATGGCGACGTTGGTACCGGCACCCGGGCCCAGCGATCCGGTACCCGACGCCATGCCCGCCGCATCACACGCCGGACCGCTCACGACGAAGAACGGTGTCGCCGGGCTGGTGGTGGCCTGCACGCTCGCGACGCGAAACGGCGGCGCGAGCAACGCCTCGATGCAGGCCAGCACGACGCGCATGGCCTTGGGCGGACAGCCGGCCATGACCGCGCACACCGCCACCTTCTCGACCGTGACGGACGCAAACTGCGGCGGGATCACGCCCAGCACCTCGGCCGGGTCGCGCCCACAGCTGGCAAGCGCCGCGTCGACCAGGCGAGGCTCCGGGGCGATCACCGGCAGGCCGTCGGTGAAGCCGTGCTCCGCGAGCCACTGCGGTGCATCATCGAGGTCGAGTTCGACGCGTCGCAGGGCGGAGGTGAGCTCACCCACGCTGCAAGCCTCGCGTGATCTCGGGTAGGCGCGCCGCGAACTCCGCACGCATAGCCACCTCGTCGCGTTCCTCGAAGTCCGCCGCGAACGTGACGATAGGCAGCGACTCGAAGTCGCGGGCGCGGGCCGCGGCACGAGCCCCTGCTTCGAACGCGGAGGTCACCAGTGCAACGGTGGGCACGCCGCTGCGCTCAAGTTCGATGGATGCGTGGACACTCCACACGGCGCACGCACCTCAATTGCCCAAGCCGGTGACCACGCCGCGCACCCGACGCCCGAATGGCCCGAGTGCACGCTGCTGTTCGACGAAGTCGGGCGCGAGGTGGTCGAACGGCGTGACCTCCATACCGGTGCCACCCTGGTCCGCGGTGTGCGAGCGCCAGTAGTCGGTGAACACCCGCATCGCCTTCCAGAGGCCGTTGTCGACGATGCCGAACGGGACGCCGGAGAACGAGTGGAGGCGCGGTGCGAGCTGGACTGCGGTGGCTGCAGCGGCCTCGACGGGCAACACGACAGTGATCACAGGCGGCATGACCAGAGGTTACGACACCACGGGAGAAGCGCCATCGCGCCGTTCACGAGACGGGCGTTGTTCGTCGCCCGCGAACCACACCCGCGGCGGGCCTGGCGAGCCAGGTTGTGGTCGATCTGCAGTGCCAGGGTGTTCTTGCCGGAGCTCATCGTGCCTTAGGAGAACCGCAACACACCTATGGAGCCGTGAGACTACGGTCAGGCCCGGCCTACGGGCCGATTGACCCTGGGGGAACTCACATGGAAAACGCCAAGCTCTCGGATCTCGAGAAGACCGTCCGCTGGCTGAAGGACGTCGAGATCATCAAGTCCGTCCCGCAGCGCTACGCCTACGGCCTCGACACCCGCGACTTCGCCTCCTCCCGTGCGCTGTTCACCGACGACTGTTTCGTCCAAGGCTCCCTGAACACCGCGCCGATCGACGAGTACTGGACGCCGCTCGTGGCCGGTGTGCAGAAGTACGGCGCCACCATGCACTTCATGGGCAACCAGTTCGTGAAGCTCGAAGAAGGAGCCGATGAAGGCTTCGTCGAGACCTACGCCGTGGCGTATCACATGGAGGCGGAAGGCTCGCCGTATCCCGATCTCGTCATGGGGGTGCGCTACCAGGACACCGTGGGCCGCAACGGCAACGATTGGATCATCACCGCCCGACGGGCCATTCCTCATTGGGTGCGGGGCCCGCTCCCCCGCCCCGAGTGAGTTGCCGCGCGTGATCCGCGCCGGGCGAGCCGCCCTCGGCGCGCTCGCGCTGGCTGTCCTCGGCGCCGCGTGCTCCGCTACGCCGTCGGCCGAACGCGCCCCCGGCGCACCGACCTCCACGAGGGTTGCGGCTGCGGCTGCGGCTGAGCGCAGCGCGACCACCGTCGCGCCGACGACCACGTCGCCTGCGCCCTCCACCATCACCTCGACGCTGCGCGGCCCGGCCGACCCCGCGGGCGCGGGCGACGCCTACTTCCCGCTCCTCGGCAACGGCGGGTTCGACGTCGCGCACTATGACGTCGCGATCATCGCGAACCCGCCGGCCACCACCGACATCGTGGTGCGCGCGACGATCACGGCCGTGGCGACGGCCACGCTCGCGACCTTCGACCTCGACCTGACCGGCATGACGATCACGTCGGTCGCCGTGGACGGCGGGGCCGCGACCTTCACGCGCTACGGGGCCGAGGTCGTCATCGTGCCCGCGCTCACGATCTCGTTTGGCGCGACCTTCGTCACCATTATCGAATACTCGGGCACGCCGGCGCGCCTGGTCGATGCCGAGCAGACCGTCATCGGTTGGCAGCGCGTGGGCACCACCAGCTTCGTCGTCAGCGAACCCAACGGCGCGCACAACTGGCTCGCGTCGAGCGACCACCCGAGCGACAAGGCGGCGTTCACCTTCCGGATCGAGGTGCCTTCCGCAGTCACCGCAGCAGCCAACGGGCACCTCATGTCGGCCGTCGAGGCGAACGGACGCACCACCTACGTTTGGGACGCGCCCGAACCCATGGCTACCTACCTCGCGATCGTGGCAATAGGCGCGTTCACGATCGTCGACGAGGCCACGCACGGGAACGTGCACATCCGCCACGTGTTTCCCACTCCCCTCGCGTCGCAGCTCACCTCGGTGTTCGCGCGCACCGGCGAGATGCTCGATGTGCTTACCTCGCTGTTCGGGCCGTATCCCTTCGCGGACTACGGCGCACTCGTGATCGATGCACGACTCGGCTATGCGCTCGAGACGCAGACGCTCGCGCTGTTCGATCGTCAGATCGCGCTGTCATCCTCGACCGACATCTTCCAGGTGCACGAACTGGCACACCAGTGGTTCGGCAATAGCGTCACGGCGCGGTTGTGGCGCGACATCTGGCTCAACGAAGGTTTTGCGACCTACGCCGAGTCGTTGTGGCACGAGCGCACCGATGCGAGCTTCGACATCGACGCAAGCATGCGGTCGCTCGCTCGTCGTACCTTCGCCCCGATACGTGACCCGGGACCCGACGCAATGTTCACCCGCAGTGTCTATGACCGCGGCGCGCTCGCGCTGCACGCGCTCCGCATCGATGTGGGTGACGAGACGTTCTTCGCGATCGTTCGCACGTGGGTCGCCGAGCGAGCGCGGAGCAACGGTTCCACCGAGGAACTCATCGCGCTCGCGAGTCGGCTTGCGGGTCGCGACATCGGCCCGCTCGTCGAGCGATGGCTGAGCGCCGACCCAATGCCCGCACTGACCCGCTGACCGTCGAGATGGGTCGCGATCTGCTACCACACCCCCTGCATATCGTTAGCTCATGACGCTCGTCGTGCATGTCAACCGCATCACTCCGAAGGTGAGCACCCCGGTGAACGCGCCTGCCGCGATCTGGCCGACTCAGCGATCGAGGATCGAGGCGTAGCCCTCGCGATAGGTCGGGTAGACGAGGTCGAACCCGAGAGCACGCAGACGAGCGTTCGAGACGCACTTGTCGTCGGTCCGCTCGGGTGAGGCGAGCGCCGCAGCGCCAGCCAGGTCATCGGCGTCCGGCTCAGGCACGGGCACGGGCACGGGCACAGGCACAGGCACAGGCACAGCGACGCCGAGCCTGGCTGCGAGCCAGCGCACCACCTCGCTGCGGCGTGCCGGGTGGTCGTCGACCACATTGACCACCGATGGCGGATCGGCGCAGGTGGCGAGAAACGCCAGAGCGCGCGCTGCGTCGTCGACATGGATGCGGTTGGTGTGCGGATCGCGCTGTCCGCCGCCCACTGGCTCGAGCCCGGCGCGCACGCGCTCGACCAGGCGGGTACGGCCCGGTCCGTAGTTGCCGCCCAGGCGGGCCGCAACCGGTTCGACCACACCGAACGACGCCGCCACCGCTTCGGCCTCGAGCATCCGGCGTCCGTTGTATCGGTGTGGTTCGGCCGGAGCGTCCTCGTCGACCAGTTCCGCTTCGCACTGGCCATACACCGCGGTGCTCGACACGAACACCACTCGCCGCGGCATGGGGCCGGTCGAGCCCAGCGCGCCCAGCACATTCGCGAGCCCGTCGACATAGAGCGCCCGATAGGTCGCGTCGTCGGCCCGCCCAGCGGCCACGCAGAACACCACGACCTCAGCGGCGGGAAGAGTCACCCGGTCGAGCGAGGCCCGGTCGGTGATGTCGGCCTGTACTCGCCGTAGTGGAAGCGGCACCGCGAGGTCGCGACGCCGCAGTGCGGTCATCTCGTGCCCATCTTCGGCCAGGTAGCGGGCGGCTCTGGTACCGGTGTCGCCGGCGCCGACGAAGAGCATGCTGGCCACGTGGCGATGGTACCGACGAGCCCGGCGTGACACGCGGGCGTGTGGCACAGGTCGGCGAGGATTGCCGCAGATCGGCGCAGGCGCACGGCTACGGTCAACATCGCGAAACGCGTCTCAAACGCGCGGTGTTATACTCGAACACCAGTTCGCTTCAGCGTCCTGGTTCTCCCCACTCGCTCTCCTCGCAACGATCACGGAGCCATGCCCGAACAACTCCCGCTGCACAGCTTCGCCCGCGAGATCATCGACACACCGGTCACGCAGGAGATGAGCGAGTCATTTCTTGCGTACTCGCTGTCGGTCATCACGGCGCGCGCCATCCCCGACGTCCGCGACGGGTTGAAGCCGGTTCAGCGGCGAATACTTTATTCGATGCAGCAGATGGGCCTGCGCCCCGACCGTCCGCATCGCAAGTGCGCACACGTCGTCGGCGACACCATGGCTCGCTTTCATCCCCACGGCGACAGCGCGATCTACGAGACGCTCGTGCGCATGGCGCAGTCCTTCGCCCGCAACATCACCTTCGTCGACCCCCAGGGCAACTTCGGCTCGCTCGACGATCCGCCCGCGGCCTACCGCTACACCGAGTGCCGCTTGTCGAACGCCGCCCTCGAGATGCTGAGCGAGCTCGACGAGGAGACCGTCGACCTCCGGCCTACCTACGACGGCGAGACCACCGAGCCGATCTACCTGCCGGCATTGCTGCCCAACCTGCTCGTCAACGGCACCACCGGCATCGCGGTCGGCATGGCAACGAACATGCCCACGCACAACCTGCGCGAGGTGTACGCAGCGATCGAGCTCGTGCTCAACAAACGCCGGCCGCGGCCCACCACCGAGGAGCTCATGGCCGTGCTCCCCGGCCCCGACTTCCCGAGCGGCGGCATCGTCATCGACGAGAGCATCCGCGACGCCTACGAGACCGGCCGGGGCACCGTGCGCATCCGTGCCCTCATCGAGGTCGAGAAGCTCACCCGCACGCGCGACGCGCTCGTCGTCACCGAGCTCCCCTATCTCGTGGGCCCCGAACGCGTCGTGGCCCGCATCAAGGAGCTCCTCAAGGACAACAAGCTCAACGATGTAGCGGACGTCAAGAACCTGTCCGACCGCAAGCACGGCTTGAAGATCCAGATCGAACTACGCGGCGGCGCCGACCCGCAACGCGTCATGAACGAGCTGTATAAGCAGACCCCCCTCGAAGAGACGTTCGGTATCAACAACGTGGTGCTCGTCAACGGCGTGCCCACCACCATCGGCCTCTACGACCTGTGCCAGTACTACATCGAGCACCGCCTCGACGTCATCGTGCGGCGCGCGCAGTACCGGTTGCGCAAGGCCCAGGAGCGCCTGCACATCGTGGCCGGCTACCTCATTGCCCTCGACGCGATCGACCTCGTCATCCGGCTCATCCGGACGTCGCAAGATCGCGCCGAGGCACGCCAGCGCCTCATGACCGAGCTCGCCCTGTCCGAGATCCAGTCGAACCACATCCTCGACATGGTCCTCGCCCGGCTCGTCGCACTCGAAACGCTCAAGCTCGAACAAGAGCGCGACGAGCTGCTCTCGCGCATCCAGGATCTCGAAGGTCTGCTCGCGTCCGAAGGGCGTCAGCGCCGCACGGTGCTCAGCGAGCTACGCGAGGTCGTCGATGCCTACGGCACCGACCGCCGCAGCGTGATCGTGCGGGCCGGCGAGCTCCCGGTGTACGTGCCACCCCCCGACGAAGAACGGGCACTGACCGACGAGCCGTGCATCATCACGCTCACCACCACGGGGAAGATCGGCCGCGAGCCGGCCACGGGCGCGAAGCGCGCCACCCCCGGACGCGACGACGTCATCGCCGCCACGGCGTTGTCGTCCACGTTCTCGTCGGTGTTCGCGA
>WLNW01000157.1 GCA_009699605.1 Actinomycetota bacterium
AGCTGATCGTGATCGCGCTACTCATCGGCGTCGCCGCCACGTCGTTTCCGACGACGTTGCTTGCCGCGTCGATCGAGACGATCCGGCTTGATTTCGACAGTGACCTCGCGACGATCTCGTGGGTGCAGGTCGCGCCGAGCCTCGGTTTCGCGTTGGGTATGCCGATGTTCGGCAAGCTCGGTGACCTCTACGGCCATCGCCGCGTCTACGTGATCGGTTTCGGCGTCTCGACCGCGTTCTCGCTCCTCACCGCGCTCGCGTGGAGCCCGCTGTCGTTGATCCTCGCCCGTACCATCAGCCAGCTCGGCGGGGGCGCCACCGGCACCGCGGCGATCGCGCTGGTGGCCGGCTTGTTGCCGGCGGATCAGCGATCGCGGTCGTTCGGCATCCTCAACATGGCCGGTGGGCTTGCCCCGGTGCTCGGTGTGGTGGTGGGTGGCCCGGCGGTCGACGCCATTGGGTGGCGCGCCCTGTTCGTGCTCGCCGCGATCCCCGCAGGCATTGCGTGGGTGTTGGGGCTGTTCGTGCTCGGCGAGACGACCAAACGCCCGGACGTCACCTTCGACACGTGGGGCGGCCTCGCGCTCGGCGCCGGCGCGACGGCGCTGCTGTTCGGCATCAACCGCATCCGCCCGTGGGGCATCGCACACCCGGTGGTGATCGTCTGCTTCGTGCTCACGCCGGTGCTGATTGCCGCGTTCGTGCGCATCGAACGCCGCGTGCAATGGCCGCTCCTGCCGTTGCGCTATTTGCGCGAACGATCGTTCACCGCATCAACCGCGACCATGTTCTTCATGCAAGCGTCGTTCATCGGCAGCTTCATGCTCGCCCCGCTGATGGTGATGCGCCTGTTCCACTACTCGGTGTCCCGGACATCGCTGGTGCTGATGTCGCGCCCGTTGGGCTTCGCGATCGGCGCGTGGGTCGCAGGGCATCACCACTCGACCCGATCGATGCGCAAGCTCCAGCTTTACGGCAACGGTTTGCTCATCGTGGGCTCGGTGTTCATGGTGCTCGGACCGATCGGTCGATCGCTGTGGCTCATCGAAGTCGGTCTCGTCATCACCGGCTTTTCGAACGGCTACTCGCGCACCGTGTTGTCGTCGCTCGTGCTCACCGCAGTCGACGACACCGACGTTGGCATCGCCACCGGCGTTTTGAACATGACGAGCCAGCTCGGCTCCGCGATAGGCACCACCGTGATGTCGGCGATCATCGCCAACAGCGTCGAACCATCCACTATGGGATGGGCCTTCGGTGCCGCACTGATTGTCGCGCTGCTCACCGTGCCCGCGACCGCGCTGCACCGCGCCAGGGCGCACGCGACGTAGCGGCGCCGCGGTCTCCTCCAAGTCATCGGTCGAACGGGTCAACCGAGAGCCGCGGCCAGAAACTTGTCGAAGCCGTCCGCGTCGAACGCGATCGAGAGCCCACCGTCGTCGTGGGTGATGTCCAGAGCGGGACAGAAGAAGTCGTCACCCGCGACGAAGAAGTGCGGGGACCCGACGACTCCGAGCGCCTCGCCACGGTGCCAGTCGTCGATCACCTGTTGGTCGTCTCCCGTGAGACCGGGGAGCCCGTATCGGGCCACCATCGCGTTCAGTACCTGGCGGTCGGCGATATCGGCGCCGTCCTCGAACAGCGCCGTTCGTATAGCCAGGCTCAGTCGCTCGCCCGCTGCCGCGTCGTGCTGGTAGGCCGCGGCAACGAGGGCGAGCGCCGGGAGCGATGTCTCGGGGAAGTGCGAAGGGTCGAACCCGCGGAAGAGGTCAGCCGCCACGGTTGCCTGCAACGCGGCGATCTTCGGGGCCAGTGCCAATCCGCGTAGCGGTTCGGCGTTGACGAGCTCCAAGGGCCAACTCCGCACGAGGAGCTGCCGGTCAGGTGCACGCGCGTCGCGCGCCGCAACGAGGCGACGTAGGCCGACGTGGGTGAATGGACACGTGATGTCCGCGAAGACCTCGATCTGGTGGTCGGTCATGGTTTGCGTCCTTGTTCGAAGCGCAGGCGGGTCTTCCTGCGATCGGCCGCTGGCGTGGTCGCCAATCGTATGGGTACGACTATTGCTCGAACGGCCGTCTCGCGGGGCGCACGTGGCGCGTCTTCGCCTGCTCTCGGCACGCGCAAACACTCGACCCGCGAAGGGTGTGGCAACGTACCGGCGTGTCGAACGTGCGCGATGAGCGCCTGCCCACTCCCGATGAATCCGAGGCCCGACTGCGCGAGGTGCAGGCGAAGATCGCGGCACGAACCCCCGATGCGACGCTCGCGCAGTGGTGGTCGGGGCGCGTAGAGGTCGCGTCGACGCGGGTGATGGTGTGCACCGACGATCGTGCACTCACCTACGGCGAGTTCGACACGCTGGTGCAACGCGTCGCGAACTGGGGGAGCGTGCGGGGACTTGAGTCGGGCGACACCGTGGCCCTGCAGCTGCCGACCGGTCCGGCCTTCCTCGCGCTGATCCTCGCGATGGGCGAGCTCGGCGTGTGCATGTCGTTGTTGGGCACCGGGCTCCGTGGCGCGTCGCTCGAGTGCGTTCGTCGATGGCGACCTGTGGTTTCGGTCGGGCGACGTGTTCCGGTCACGCCACGGCCGGGCGGGCATGGCCCTCGTGACCATGACGGTCGGCTCCCGGTTCGATCCACGCGGGTTGTACGCGCAGCTCGCGCGCGAGCTCCCTGCGCATGCCATGCCACTCTTCGTGCGCATGGGTGATGGGACAACGACCTTGACCGACACGTACAAGCTCGGAACCGCCGAGCTGGTGCGACAGGGCTACGCATCGTCGTTGGTCGCTGATCCGATGTGGCTGATGGATGCGGCCGCCGAGTGTTACACGCCGATGACGCCGGAGGCGCTGGTACGTGCGGGCCTGAAGCCGCACGCGCCCTCTGACCCGACTGGAGCAGCATGATCGATCGACGAACCCCGGTGATCGTGGGGGTCGGGCAACACAACGGCGCGACCGAGGCGACCGAGCCGATCGACATCATCGTCACGGCGGCGCGCCGTGCATATGAGAACAGCGGTGCAACGCCGGCGCTCGACCTGATCGCACTCACGAAGATCGGCACGTTCTCTTACCGCAACGCGCCGCGCCTGGTGGGCGAACGTCTCGGTCAACCCGACGTGCGCACGCTGCAGGCCAACCACGGGGGTCACACCACCCAGGTGGTGCTCGCACACGTGGCGTCGGAGATCGCTCAAGGTCGCATCGGCACCGCGCTGATCGCTGGCGGCGAGCTGGGCAGCGCGTTGCGATCCGGACGAGCACGCCCCGATCTCGGCACACCGCCGCTCAGTGGCAGGAACGCGGATCTCGACGGCTATCCCGACGACGCGCTCGGTGACGATCTCTTCCAATGGATTTGTCACCCGCACGAGGCCGCGCTCGGCATCGCCGAGCCGATCCAGATGTACCCGCTCATGGACACCGCACTCGGCGCGGCGCTCGGGCGCACCCGGGACGAGCATGTGCACGCCATCAGTTCGCTGTGGGCACGGTTCAGTGAAGTGGCGCGGCACAACGAGTACGCCGCCGATCGTCGCGGACACAGCGTTCGTTCATCTTTTGGGTCGTGAATTGCGCGCCCTGGCGGTCAGTTGGCGACCCAGAAACGTTTCGTCGCGGTTGGTGGTGGTGCCGCGGTGAGGATGTGGTCGCTACCTTCGGGTCATGAGTTCTCATGAGCACCTCACCCAACTGGGCGCTACGAGCGCGAGCCCCGAGTCGCCCGAAGAAGCGGTGCTCGAAGTCGTCCCTGCGCCCGACGGGCCATTCCTCGTGCGCTTCACCTGCCCGGAGTTCACGACGCTTTGCCCGGTGACCGGTCAGCCCGACTTCGCGCACCTGGTGATCGACTACGTGCCCGACCGGTTGCTCGTGGAGTCGAAGTCGCTCAAGCTGTTCCTGCACTCGTTCCGCAACACACGCGACTTTCACGAGGCGTGCACGCTCACCGTGGCCCGCCGCATCGAGGCGATCACCCGCTGTCTCTGGATCCGCATCGGCGGGTACTGGTACCCGCGCGGCGGCATTCCCATCGACGTCTTCTACCAATCGGGCACGCTGCCCGACGGCGTGTGGGTCCCCGACCAAGGTGTGGCGCCATATCGCGGCCGAGGATGACTACCTGACGGAGTTCGCTCAGGGGCCGTTGCCGCCGCCGGCACTATTGCGCTGACCAGGGCTTACGAAGTGCGCTCGGAGGGACTTGAACCCCCAACCTTCTGATCCGTAGCCCCGGTTCGGTGGTGCTGTCAGGTGACGAGATGTTCTCACCGGTGTGGTTACGAGCGCCGCTACCGGGGCCTTCGCGAACCGGTCTTCGCGCACCCTGCGGGCGCGTCCGATGCCGTCCGGAGCGCGTGGTTCGCGCGTGGTTAGCGCCGCGGGTGTCAGCGCTCGATCTCGATCTCGAGTCCGATGAGATCGGCGGAGCCGTCGGCCCGCACCACGAGGTAGGTGGCGATCTGCGCGACGAGCAGTCCGCTGGTGATCATCACGCGCACGTTGTCGGTGCCGGCGATCCCGACGGTGGTGCTATCGAGGTCGGTCGCGAGGCGTTCGAGGATGCGCGGGATCTCGATAGCAGGAAGTCCGCGGTGGGGGGGTGCCGGACGCGGAGCGTTCTGGGGGCAGTAGCGCGTCGAGGTCGTCGAAGAACCGTTCTGTCACCCGAACGGTTCGGCGCGCGGTCACTCGGTGGAAGCGGAGCGGAGTTCTTCCGCGAGTCGTCGGCCGCGGGCTTCGACCCGGGCGCGGAACTCGGAGGGGAGGTCGTCGAGGTTGCGCACGATGCTGGCGTCGAACGCCGCGGCGCGTTCGTCCGGCGTCATCTGATCGAGCTCGTGAGCGGTGACGATCCGCGGTCTGGTGGCCACGTCGAAAGGCTACCCGGAGCCGCACCGCACGACAGTCCGGACAGGCAGATGGGTCGGTCGGGTTAGTGCGGCTGGTCGTCCACGTAGGTCGAGCCGTTGAGGGTGAGAGATGACCGCATCGGTACCGGCTGGCTCACGAGCTGTTCGAGGAAGCAGCCCTTGTGTGCGAGTCGGACGACCTCGGCCACGGCGTGGTCGGTGTCAGGTGATTGCACGTCGAGGTGGGTGCGGGCCTCCCTACATCCGGCTTCGACGTCGCCGCGCTTGACCGAGCCGGTGAGCGTGAAGTCGAGCTCGGTGCGACACGTCGCCGCGGTGATGGTGACCTTGCGAATGTGCGCGTACCGCGCGAGCTGGGACAGCAGTCAAAACCCGATGGCCAGTGCCGCGTACCCGAGGGGAGGTGGCCATTCGTTGTTGCCGCCGACGGTCGGTGGTTCGTCGGCGTACACGACGTGGGTGCCGTAGGTCCCCCGTTTGAGTGGGTCTTGCGACGGGAGGAACTCGGTCGTCGCGGTGATCGTGTGGTCGACAGCGCGCGGCTTCAGGTCACCTCTCGAGAGCAGGCTGTCGATCCGTTCCTTGGCGACGGGTGTCGCGTTGTCGGCGGTCGTCACGATTCCTCCGGTTGTGCGGTCGACGTCGGTTGCGGCGTCACCACGGTCGCGGCGACGCTGATTGGCAGCGTGAATCGAATAGCTATCGGTTCGACGCACACCTCGTCGGTGCAGGCTTGGTAACGAAGGGTGCAGGTGATCGGGTAGGTGCCGGGCGGGATCGCCCGACGACGAACGGCATCGTCGAGTCCACCGAAGATGCTCGGCGGCGGCGACCACCGAAGCCGAAGGCGACCTGTCGCCTTCACGAGTCCGTGGTGAACCAGTAGCGAGGCATCGAGCGCGTCGAAATGGGTGTCGGTCGGGGCCGGCCAGGAGAGGTCTTGTGCCGTGACGAGATCACCGTCGATGTCGAAGTCGACGGTGATCGGTTGATATGGCGACGCGACCTTTGCCGCGTAGACGTGCCAGGGTGGGGAGATGTCGAGGTCGACGCGTACCGAGACCTCCTGGCCGCCGTACACGTGGCCCGTCGACAGTTTGATCACCGCGCGGAGCTCCGGAGTTTCGATCACGGCGCTCGGTCCGCGGTACTCGTCGAATGATTCCGCGACGAGTGCGGTGCCGCTTGCGCGATGGCGGAGATCGCCGGTGAACGATTTCGCGCGAACTCGCCCGCGAATATCGAGCAGGAACTGTCCGGGGAACGGAATGCCAGCCGCTTGTCGTTCGTTAGGCACGATGTTGGGGTTCAACACGCCGAATTGATCGATGACCAGACCTCCGATGTCGGCGAGCAGCGGAAAGTCGATGGCGTAGGCGGACGCGAACTTGGCGAGCACCTGGACCGAGTCGGGAGTGATTGCTGCGACCTCAACGCCTGCGGCCCGCAGCGTGGTGATGTTCGAGTTCAGCTCGACGAGCTGATTGCGGCAATACGGTCACCAATCGGCGGAACGGGCGAACACCAGGAGAAGACCCTCGGTACCCATGAGGTCGGCACGTGTTCGTTGTACGCCGATGTGATCGACTAGCGCGAAGTCGGGTGTGTCCTCGCCGATCGCGAGCCCGTCGAGCGCGCCGGCGTTCTGGTGGTCGAAGTGGAACAGCCACTCCGCTTCGGAGATCGTTGCTCCCGTGCCGACCTTGTCGAGGAACGTGCGATAGCTGTCGTCTTCCTCAAGCATCGTCGTCTCCGCAATTGTTGAGGCGAGCGTAGTCCCCGTGCCGTAACGCGAGGAGGAACGCTTCGGCGCGTCGACCGATATCTCGACCGGCCCCCACGCCAACGACCGCTTGACAACACATAGGAGATTCAATGGCCGGCTCGAACACCCCCGCGGGTTGGCGCTCGGGTTCCGGAACCTCACCAACTACATCGCCCGATCACTCCTCGAGACCGGCGGCTTCAGACCCCGCCTACACCCTCGATTGTGATGAGCCCCATATCACGACTGCCCAACTGCTACCCCAACTGCTACCCCAACTGCTACCCACCACGGTGGAGAACGCAAGGAGCCCCGGCCAGAGGGGCTCTGACCAGGGCGTTCAAAGTGCGCTCGGAGGGACTTGAACCCCCAACCTTCTGATCCGTAGTCAGATGCTCTATCCAATTGAGCTACGAGCGCAGTGCCCAGCGAGTGTAGGGCGCAGCGGGTGGAGGCGGCTACCCGGAATCGCGAACTCCCTGAGGGTCATGGTGTGCCACCGGCAACCCCGCGGACCGGTCATCGGTCTCGAAGCGCATCCGTGCCGCGAAGTCCTCCCACGTCGGCCATGTGATGCCGGCCGGGTGCTCCCACGTGAGGAATCGGAGCTGGTGCCGATGGCGCCCGACGGCGTGCCCGATGGAACCGACGAACTCATGCTCGACCAGATGACGCGGGGCTGGGCCCCCGAACCGAGACGACCGCGTTGCGCGCGGTCGGAAAACGCACGATGGCCGCTCGCGTGAGCGGCCATCGTGTTGCGCGGAGCGGGTGGGATTTGAACCCACGAGGACCTTTTTAGAGCCCTACTCCCTTAGCAGGGGAGCGCCTTCGACCGAACTCGGCCACCACTCCTGGTTGTGGCGGCAGATCCTATCGGCCGCGGCTGCGGCCTGGCACACGACGATCGGTGCCCCGCCTCGAGTTGTTCACGGGTCCGCGCAACTGGGTTTGCCACGCCTGCAGGTGCGTGGCGAGGCCCGGTTCGCCGAGGCGCTCCATCGTCGCGATGTGCTCGACGAGGAAGTGTTCGTAGAGCGCGAGGATCTGTTGGCCGACCAGCTTCTGGGCGTTGCTCACGTCCAACGGCTCGGTGCGCCACCGCCCAGCCGCAGCGAC
>WLNW01000158.1 GCA_009699605.1 Actinomycetota bacterium
AGCCTCGCCTCGCAGTGCCCTGCGAGATACGCGATCTGCTCGGGCGACGACGAGTTGTAGATCGAGATGGGTGTCGCGCCACAGAACGTGATCGCCGTGTCGATGAAGTGGAACTCGGGGATGTTGCGAAACATCAACACCACTCGTTCGCCACGCTTGAGACCACGTGCCTGCAGCCCCGCCGCGATGCGCGCGACCCGATCCGCATACTGGGAGTACGTGTACTGCACGCTCGACTCGCCGATGGTGCCCAGCGCGACCTTTGGTCCGACCTCGCGCACCGCGTCGAGGAACAGTGTGGCGAACGTGGTCCCTTCGACCTCCGACGCGAGTTGCTCGTTCGTGGGCGCAACCATGCGGGCCTCCGTGCCGTCAGATATCGAGACGGTAGTCATTGTGTGGACCGACCGCGACCCGCGAAACCTCCGACATCATGCCCGCAGATCATCCCCGTAGGCTGGACCGGCTGTGAATGTTCTGAGCATCGCCATCGCCGTCGTCTTCGGATTGTTGATCGTGCGCGTCGGTTTCGGGATGTTGCGGTCGCTCGCCCAACCCATCCCCCAGCCGCCGCCGGCCGGCGAGCTACGCAAGGTGAAGATCACCTACCGGTGCTCATTGTGCGGCACCGAGGTCCGCATGACCACCGCGAACGACGCCACACCCGATCCGCCGCGCCACTGCATGGAGGACATGGATGTCCTTGTCGTGGGCGACGTCTGAGCTCATTCGAGCGTGACCCAGGTCGCAGGGCGTCGCACGCACACCAATGTCCCGGCAGGGTTGTCCCCAACTGTGGAAAACCCTGTGCGGAAACGACACGCGTGTAACTTGCCGGGCCGATGCTGCCCCTCGGGGGCGCTCGTGGAGCGGCCGCTAACGGAACTGCGTGGCCGTAATGATGCCACCGAGGATGAAGCCCAGGCCGAGCAACAGGTACCAGTTGTCGGTGGCGCCGGGCAGCAACTGCACGTAGTTGAGCAGGATGACGATGATCCCGATGCCGAGCAACGTGAACATCAGCACCGGCACCCACATGGGGCTTGGCATTTGATCTTTGCGTGGCGCAGGAGGCGTGTACCGAGGTGACCCCACCGGCGCGCTAGAGCGGCCCCCTTTGGGAGTGACCCGCCCACCTTCGATCCTGCGCTTCTCCGGTTTCGCCATAGGCGCCAGAGGATAGGTGCTCAACGCGCCGCGCGGGAAACACCGGTGGGGCGAGCAGCCCCCGCAACTACGCTGCCCACCCGTGGCCCGCGTGTTGGTGATCGACAACTACGACTCGTTCGTCTACAACCTCGTGCAGTACCTCGGGGAACTCGGCGCCGAGCCGCTCGTGCATCGTTGCGACGCGCTCACGCTCGACGAGATCGATGCGCTCGACCCCGACGGCATCCTCATAAGCCCCGGGCCCGGCCGTCCGGATGACGCCGGCCTGTCGAACGCGCTCATCAGCCGCTTCGCCGGCAAACGGCCGGTGTTCGGCGTGTGCCTCGGCTTGCAGTGCATCGGCCAGGTCTTCGGCGGCAACGTGGTCCGCGCCCCGCACGTGATGCACGGCAAGACGTCGTTCATCCACCACGAAGGCGTGGGCGTGTTCAACGGCTTGCCTGACCCGTTCGAAGCGACGCGCTATCACTCGCTCGTGGTCGAGCGCTCGTCCGTACCGGCCTGCCTCGAGATCACCGCGACCTCCGACGACGGCCTCGTGATGGGCCTGCGCCATCGCGACTACGACATCGAGGGCGTGCAGTTCCACCCCGAGTCCATACTCACCGCGGGCGGCCACACCATCGTGGCCAACTTCCTCGCCAAGCTTGGCTGACCGCGCGCCGAGCGCCCGCTACGGCCTCGACGTCGTGGTTGTGGCGCCCGGGGTCGTGGTCGTCGTGGTCACCGCGAGAACCCGCCCGATGGTGACGATAACCGTGGACCCCTTGGTGACCTGGGTGTTCGCGGTCACGCTCTGCGCGATGACCTTGTTGACCTGGGCGCTGCCGGCCAGCACGTCCTGGAACCTCACCTCGAACTTGAGGCCGGCGTCGGTGATCGCCCGGTTCGCCCCGTCGGTACCGAGTCCGATGACCTCGGGCACCAGGACCTTCGGCAGACCACTCGACACGAAGAGCGTCACCTTCGACTTGGCCTTGGCCTTGGTACCGGCTACCGGGTCGGTGCGGATGGCCCGGCCCAGCTCGACCGTGTCGCTCGCCTCGTCGACCGACACGACCTCGAAACCGGATGCCGTGAGGTTGGCCGATGCCGTGGCTGCGGTGGCGCCCGCGACGTCGGGGATGACCACTGCCTCGGGGGCCGAGTAGGTGAGGATGACCTTGCTCCCGACCTGGACGGTGGCGCCCGACACGACGTTCTGGGTAAGGACCTCGCCCTCAGGACGGGTGCTCTTCAGTTCGGGCACGAGAGCGACGTCGAGCTGGAACTGACCCCGCAGCAGGGCCTCGGCCGCGGCTACCTGCAACCCGATGACCTGGGGCATCGGGTTCGCCGTCTTGCCCTTCGAGACCGTGAGCACGACCTGGGTGCCGGAGGCGACCTTGTTGCCGCCCACCGGGGTCTGGGCGAACACCTTGCCCGGTTCGACGTCGGCGTTGTCCTTGAGCTCGACGGTGGACGTGAGCCCGATGCCTTTGAGCTGGGCCTCGGCCTCGGCTTGCGCCTTGCCGATGAGGTTGGGCACCGGCACTGCGGAAACGACGGGCGTCTGGCCACCGCCCCCGTCACCACCGCTGTCGGTGAGCAACAAGAGGAAGATCGCGGCGAGCACGACGAGCACCAGGACGATGAGCACGGCGAACACGCCGGTGCGCGCGCCCGAGCCGATGCGGCGAGGTGGCTCGAAGTAGGCCGTGTCGGGGTAGGGAAGGGCCGCCGTGGACGGCATCGCCGTGGTGGCCGGTGCGCTCGGGCGGTCGGCCATCACGGGCGGGTTGGCGCCCACCACCGCCGCCGGAGTGGCCGCCGCGAGTTTGTGCATGCCCTCGCGGTAACGGCGCATGTCGGCGCGAAGGTCGTCGGCCGCGGGGTAACGGTGCGCGGGGTTCTTCGCCAGCAGCTTCATGGTGATGGCCTCGAGCGGGCCGTTCACCGGCACGCCGCGTGCCCGCAGACCAGGCGGCGGTTCCTGGACGTGCTGGTACGCGATGGCCACCGGGCTGTCGCCCCGGAACGGCGGCTCGCCCGCCAACATCTCGTAGAGCACCACGCCGAGCGAATACAGGTCGCTGCGCGGATCGACCGGCTTGCCTTGGGCCTGCTCGGGGGAGAAGTACGTGGCGGTGCCCATGACGAGCCCCGTCTTGGTGAGGTTCGCGTCGCCGGCATTCGCGGCGGTGGCGATGCCGAAGTCGGCCACCTTTACCTGCCCGTCCGGGGTGACGAGCACGTTGCCCGGTTTCACGTCGCGGTGCACGAGCCCGTTGCGATGCGCGAACGACAACGCTGCCGCGACGTCAGCGGTGATCTCGGCTGCACGGTCGGGTTCGATCGGTCCTTCGGCACGAATGATGTCGGCGAGGCTGCGCCCTTCGATGTACTCCATGACGATGAAGTACGTGCCGCCTTCTTGGCCCCAGTCGTAGACGCCCACGATGTTGGGATGGTTCAGGTTGGCCGCGGCCTGGGCCTCGCGGCGGAACCGCTCGACGAAGGCCGGATCGGAGGCGAACTCGGGGAAGAGCACCTTGACCGCGACCGGGCGATCGAGGAGTTCGTCGCGCGCGAGGAACACGTCGGCCATGCCGCCTCGTGCCAACTGCCGCTGCAATGCGTAGCGACCGTTGAAGACGGTCGGGCTCGCGTCAGACATTCGTCACCACTTGTCCGTGAGTCGGGTCGGGGTAGGGCCCGTCGTGCAAACTGGTGTGGAAGTGTAGGTCACCGCGCACGTAGCGCTGCTTCGAGCACGGCTTGGGCGATCGGGGCCGCGACGCGACCACCAGTCTGCTCGTCGGCGCCCGGCAGTGCTTCGACCAGCACCGCAACCGCCACCGTGGGGGCTTGGCCCACCGGACCGGCGAACCCGATGACCCAGGCGTGCGAGCTCGGGGAGGTGGTGCCGAGCTCGGCCGTGCCGGTCTTACCACCTACCGTGAATCCCTCGATGGCCATGCGGGTGGCCGTTCCGCCGGGACCGACCACCCCGATCATTGCTTCACGCAGGGTGGCCGCGACCGAGGGGGACACCGCCGTCTTCCAACGCTCGGGCTGATATTTGCTGATCAGCTCGCCGTCCCGGGTGCGGATGTCCCGCATCACGTGGGGCTTCATGATCACGCCGTTGTTGGCCACCGCGGCCGCCACCATGGCCATCTGAAGGGGCGTGGCCCGCACATCGTTCTGGCCGATCGACACCTGGGCGAGCTTCGGCTGATCTTCGTAGACGTAGAGAAGTGACCGTTCCCCCGGCGTGGTGGTGGGTGGCGGCTCCCCGTTCTTCTGCGCGAAGTAGCTGGGGAGAGATTGCAGCTTCTTGCCGTAGTCCGTGGGAAAGGTCGACCGGGCGGGGTTGGGCAGATCGATGGGCGGGGTGTCGTTGAAACCGAAGGCCAATGCGCGCGTGACCATCTGCTCGACCCCGACGTACTCCGCACCCATCTGCGCGAACGCGGTATTGCACGACACCCGCAGGATCTCGAACAGCGTCCCGCCACACGTGGCGCCGCCGAAGTTGCGCAGCAACACATTGGTGAGCGGTGCGGCATAGCCCGAGCTGCGCGGGAACTCGGGCAAATCGGGGGTGACCGCACCCGACTGCAGGCCTGCCGCCGCCGTGACGATCTTGAACGTGGAACCGGGGAAGAAGTTCTCGCGGTACGCGCGCGGCAACAACGGCTTCGACGTGTCAGCATCGAGTTGCTTCTTCGCCGCCGTGGCCGCAGTGCGATCTGGTGTGGACAACGTGTTCGGGTCGAAGGTGGGGAAGCTGTACAGCGCCAGGATCGAACCGTCGCGCGGGTCGATCGCCACGACCGAACCCTTCTTCAGCAGCAGGCCCGTGGCGGCGGCGTGCTGTACGTCGTTGTCGATCGTGAGCGTGACGTTTCCCGTTCGATCCTTCGGACTGAAGATGTCGGAGAGGTTGCCGAACTGCTGCCCATCGGTCTTGGCCGCGAGCTCGTCGTTGTACTCGTTCTCGATGCCGGAGGCGCCGTAGTCGCGCGAGAAGTACCCGGTGAGGTGGGCATAGATGATTGGGTCGGGATAGGTACGCGTGCGGCGCGTCGCCCCGTCGGGCGTTTCGACGGTTTCGGCGACGGTGACTCCGTCGGAGGTCAAGATGCTGCCGCGCTTGCGTTCGAAGTCCTTGGCCGCCTCGCGCACGTTGATCGGGTTCTCGTTCAACCGCTTCGCGCCGAACAGCTGCAGGTTGTTGAGCTGCGCGAACACCGCGGTGTACAGCACGAGGAGCGCTATGCCGAAACGCGCGATGGCCCGGTTCACGTGACCGGCACCATGGTCGACACGTCGGCGGTGACGTTCTCCTGGTGCAGGTTGGTCTCGTCGGAGACCCGCATCAGCAGGGCCAACAATATGTAGTTGGCCAGCAGCGACGAGCCCCCGTAGGAGATGAACGGCAAGGTGATGCCGGTGAGCGGGATCAGGCGGGTGACACCCCCCATGATGATGAAGGCCTGGATGCTGAGCAGCGCGGTGAGGCCGGTGGCCAGAAGCTTCTCGAACGGCTGAGCGGCACGCATCGCGACCCGCAGGCCCGAACCGGCCATCAACAGATACGACACCAACACTGCGGCGGAGCCGAGCAGACCCAGCTCTTCACCGATGGCTGCGAACTGATAATCGGTCGCGACCTCGGGGATGAGCGTGGGACGCCCACTGCCCGGTCCGGCACCCGTGAGGCCACCACTCGCGAACGCGAATTGGGCCTGGATGGCCTGATAGCCGCGCCCACGCGCGTCCTTCCACGGGTCGAGCCAGTTCTCGACGCGGGTCTGGACGTGGCCAAACGACTTGTAGCTGATGTACGCGCCGAGCCCGAACAACAGGCCCCCGATGAGCAGGTAGGCGAACCGCTCGGTCGCGATCCACACCAGCACGACGAACACTGCGAAGAACAACAGCGACGACCCAAGATCCTTCTCGAGGATCAACACGACGAGCGAGCCGCCCCACGCGACGAGCACCGGTGCGAGGTGCTTCGGCTCGGGCAACATCAACGGCCCGAACTTGTACGTGCCCGTGCGAAGGAGCTCGCGCTTGTCGACGAGGTACGACGCGAAGAAGATCGCAAGCGCGATCTTCGCGAACTCGCCCGGCTGGATACTGAAGCCCGCGACGCGCAACCAGATGCGTGAGCCATTCACCGAAACACCGATGCCCGGCGCCAGCGGCGACAACAGGAGCAGAACACCGATCAGCGCGAGCGTGTACCGGTAGCGATCGAGGTCGCGCACATGGCGCACGATCAGAAGCGTGGCGACGTACGCAGTGACGCCGAACAGGGTCCAGGTGGCCTGCAGCCCGGGAAGGCGCTTGGAGCCGGCGCCGAGGTCCTCGGACAGGCGCGCGATGAACACGTACCCGATGCCGTTGAGCAACGCGGCGATCGGCAACAGCAACGGATCGGCGCGCGGCGCGAGCCGGCGCGTGGCCACGTGGGCCACGATCAACAGCACGACCACCATGCCGAGGAACGGCCCGAGGTTCGCGGGGATGGTCGCGTTGCTCCCAAGGCTCGCGAGCACGTACAACGCGCCGGTGATGACCGCGGCGAAGAGGACGAGACCGAGCTCCGTGTTACGCCGGCCCGCCGCGAACATCAGCGAGCGACCGTGGCGGCGGGCGACGTCTCGGGGACCGCCGTGACCGACACGAGGGTGGTGGGCAAGGGTGGTTCGATCACGGACGAGGCGTCGCTGAGCACCCGCCACGAGATCACCGCCGCTGCCGCCAGGGCAACGAAGGCCGATGCGAACAGCAGGACGCGCCACGAATCGACGGCCCGGCGGACAAGCGACGCCTTGTGCGATTGCGCTGGTTCGGCGACCGATGCCGATTCTCGTCCAACCGTCGACGCGGCGACGACGGGGACACGGTGGGGCACGGCGGCCCTGGCCGCTTCGGGCACGTCGGCGTCGGCCTCGACAACCTCAGCGGGGGCCGTGATGACCGCATGGTCGTCATGGTCGATCACGTCGACGATGAGCACGGTGATGTTGTCGCGACCGCCGCCCGCGTTCGCACGTCGGACGAGCTCGTTCGCGGCGTCGGCCGGGTCCGCGTGCGACGCAAGCACGCTCGCGAGCGTCTCGTCGTCCACCTCGTTGAACAGACCGTCGCTGCACAGCATCCAGCGCTGGCCCGGCGCAGGGGTGACGCGCCACACGTCGATCTGCACGCCCGCATCGATGCCGAGCGCGCGGGTGAGGATGTTGCGCTGTGGGTGTCTGCCGGCCTCTTCGACGGTGATCCGGCCTTGCCGCATCATCTCGGCAACCACGCTGTGGTCATCGGTGCGTTGGTCGAGCACGCCGTTGCCGTACTGGTAGATCCGCGAATCGCCGACGTTCGCGAGAATCAGCGAGGGCTCACCGGTGTCGTCATCAACGAGGGCCAGCACGCACAACGTGGTGCCCATGCCGCGCAGACTCAGGTCGGCGTTGGCCCGTTCGAGCACCGCGAGGTTCGAGCCGCTGATCGCGTCGAGCAGGTC
>WLNW01000159.1 GCA_009699605.1 Actinomycetota bacterium
ATCGGAGGCGCGTAGCCGGTCCATCTCTGCGTGAAACGCCTCCCCGGGGAGGAAGGGCACGCCCCCCATCAAGTCGAGTGCGAAGTCGATCGACGACGGATCCGTCACTGGGCGTGCTCCCCCTACGACGCGGCGCGCGCCGCCGCACGGCTGCCAACCTAGTCGGACCAGTCCTCTCCTTCAGAGGCGTCGACGCCTGGCAGATCGGCGAGCACGGCGCTACGCGCCATCGGGAGGCTGCGGAAACGATCAACGATGCCCGAGCCGAGGTCGGACGCCAGCCCAACGGCGGTGTTGACGCCCCCGAACACGTGATCACACCGGCGATCTCGTTGCTGTCCGCAGTCGAGGGGACGTAGGTGATGAGTTCGTCGATGAGCGAGTTCGTCGTACCAACCTCGGTCGCGATTCTGCTCGCGCTGTTCGCGGTGCACCGCTTCGGCACGACCCGTATCGGTCGGGTGCTCGCGCCGGTCATGCTCAGCTGGTTCATCGTGAACGTCGTCACCCAGCCCATCCCCCACGTCGCACGCGACGAGATCATCAGCTTCGCGTCTTTCCCAGCCGGGGCGTCGCACGTGCTGGTGCGCAGCGGGTTCATGGACCATCCGCAGCTCGGCACGCGCGTCGAGTTCTGATCGACCGCTGTACCGCACGAGGAAGCCGGGCCCAAGGACCCTGTTTGGCCTACGTGTCCCCTGCGATGATCCAATTCAACTTATAATGCGGGGAATTAGTACCGCACGAGGCCCGGGACGGTGTACGTGAAGCTTTCCATCGACGACCTGCGAGAGAAGTACCAGCGCGAGCGCGAGAAGCGCCTCCGTACCGACGGGGTCGGCCAGTACAAGGAGCTCACGGGCGAGTACGCGGCGTTCAACCGCGACCCCTACGTCGAGCCGGGCTTCACCCGCGATGCGCTCACCAAAGAGACCGAGGTCGTCATCGTCGGTGGCGGCTTCGCGGGGATGCTCGTCGCCATCAACCTGTCCAAGCGCGGTATACGCGACTTCACGATGGTTGAGAAGGCCGGCGATTTCGGCGGTACCTGGTACTGGAACCGCTACCCGGGTTGCATGTGCGACGTCGAGTCGTACACCTATCTGCCGTTGCTCGAGGAGACGGGCTACATGCCCACCGAGCGCTATGCAAGCGCGTCCGAGATCTTCGAGTACTGCCAGCTGCTCGGTCGCCACTTCGACCTCTACCCCAACGCGCTGTTTCAGACCGAGATCAAAGACACCGCATGGGACGAATCAACCCAGCGGTGGAACGTCACCACCAGCCGCGGCGACAAGCTCGCCTCCCGCTTCCTCGTCACTGCGGGCGGCATCCTGCACAAGGCGAAGCTGCCCGGCATCCCGGGTATCGAAACCTTCAAAGGCAAGGCGTTCCACACCAGCCGCTGGGACTACGACTACACCGGTGGCAGCCCGCGCGAGCCGATGGTCAACCTGCGCGACAAGCGGGTCGGCATCATCGGCACCGGCGCCACCGCAGTGCAAGCCGTGCCGCAGCTCGCGAAGACCGCGAAGGAGCTGTTGGTGTTCCAACGCACGCCGTCTGCCGTGGGCGTCCGCAACAACGCCCCCACCGACGTCGAGTGGTTCACGTCCCAACCCCCAGGTTGGCAGGCCGAGCGAATCGTCAACTTCACCCACGCGGTCACCGGGGTCCAGCCCGAGCAGGACCTCGTGAAGGACGGGTGGACCGAGGTCATGTGGGTCAACACCCAAGGCACCACCGACGATCCGGCCGAGCTCGAAGCGCTCGAGCGTTCGGACTTCGAGACGATGGAGACCCTGCGTCGCCGAGTCGAGGAGGTCATCGACGACCCTGCCACTGCGGACAAGCTCAAGGCCTGGTACGGCAAGAACTGCAAGCGAGTCTGCTTCCACGACGAGTACCTGCCGGCGTTCAATCTGCCGAATGTGCAACTGGTCGACACCGACGGCCATGGCGTCGAGCGCATAACCGAGACCGGAGTGGTGGTCAACGGCGTGGAGCACCCCGTCGATCTCTTGATC
This sequence comes from Actinomycetota bacterium, assembly GCA_009699605.1. Taxonomy (GTDB): domain Bacteria; phylum Actinomycetota; class Acidimicrobiia; order Acidimicrobiales; family WLNW01; genus WLNW01. The sequence goes on from WLNW01000159.1 coordinate 2,028, forward strand.
TTCGCGTCAGGTTTCGAAGTCACCACCGATCTCGACCATCGCCTCGGTTTCGACCCGCAGGGTCGCAACGGCATGCACCTGAGCGGGCGGTGGGCCGACGGAGCGCACACGTTGCACGGCATCCTCTCGGGCGAGTTCCCGAACCTGATGATGATCAGCCTCGTGCAAGGCGGCTTCGGCACCAACTTCCTTCACTTCTTGTCGGAGTCCGCGAAGCACGTGGCATGGCTCATCGACACGTGCGAGCAAGAGTCGATCGCGTCGATCGAGGCAACACCAGCCGCAGAAGAGGAATGGCTCGGCGTGCTCTACGGTGCGGCCGCGGGTGCCGCCGGCTACTCCACAACCTGCACGCCCGGCTACTACAACAGCGAGCAGAACTTCGACGCGAAGGCAGCACGGAACCTCGTCTACGCGGGCAGTCTCCTCGACTACTCGCAATACCTCGTGACCTGGCGCGAACAGGGCGACTTCACCGGTGCAAAGGTCGTCAAGCAGACACCGCCTGCGTGATACCCACCTCTCGCGCGTCGCTGAGGATCGCTCAGGGCACGACGTAGCCGACATCAACTGCCGATACGTACCCGAGCACGAACGACGCCGCGTTCGAGCACAAGAGCGACCCGTTGGCCGTGTAGGACAACGCCAGGATCATGTCGCGGCGAATGGCTCGACCAGCTCGATGAGGTGCCCCTCGGGATCAGTGATGAAGCCGACGCGCATGCCGTGCTCGACCATGTCGGTCGGGGCTTGGGCGATCGCGCCGCCCGCGGCCACCGCCCGCTCGACGAGCGCATCGATTCCCGCCACGATGAAGCCCAAGATGACCTCGTCGTGCGCGGGCGTCGGCTGGTCGGCGAACCGGAGCAGCACGAAGGTCGCGCCGCCGGCTCCCGTGGCGCCATACATGATCTCGTCGATCGGACGTCCGGCGATCTCGGCGGATACACGCGCCGTCTCCGCCAACCCGAACACCGTTGCGTAGAACGCGGCCGCGGTGTCGAGGTCGGCGACCACCAGCTTGGTGAACCCGAAGTGTGCCGTCGGGCCCGACGGCGTCGCTGTCGTCACCGGGTCGCGAGGAAGTCGGAGAGCTGCTCGAGCACGAAGTCGAGCGTCTCGTCGTCGATCGCGTGGCTCAGCGGCAGCAACACGCCGCGCTCCATCACCGCGTCGGCGTTCGGGAGGCCGTCCTCGGGCAGCACGATGCGGCGGCCGCGCAGCATCGGCTGACGAGCGACGTTGCCGGTCCAGATGGTGCGAGTGTCGATGCCGCGCTCGTCGAGGTACTGCTGCAAATCCGGGCGTTCGAACCCCGCGCCCGGCTGGATCAGCAGCGGATAGCCCAACCACGCCGTCTCGAGTTCTTCGGTCTGGCGGGGAAGGGTGAAGCGGTCACGGTGCTGCGCGAAGAACTCGGTGTAGCGATCGAAGGTCTTGCGGCGGCGGGCGAGGTTCCCGTCGAGCTTCTTCAGCTGTTCGAGGCCGAATGCCGCGCCCATCTCGGACGGCTCGAAGTTCCATGCCAGCTCGTCGAAGATGAACTGGTTGTCGTAGCGGATGCCGTCGAGGTCTTCCCAGAAGTTGCGATCCGCGCGGCGCGAGCCGAAGAAGTTGAGCTCGGACCGCCGACCCCACCGACGAAGCATCAACGCACGATCACGCAACGCGTCGTCGTTCAACAACAGCATCCCGCCGTTGCCGCCACAGGTGAGAATGTGCGAGTTCGCGAAGCTCGTGACGGTCATCGTCGAGCGTTCCCCAGTCGGCCTGCCACGCAACAGCGGGCCAAGCGTGTCGCACGAATCCTCGATGGTGACCAGTCCATGGGCATCCGCGATGGCACGGATGGCGTCCCAATCGGGGGTATTGCCGATGAGGTTGGGCATGAGAAGTGCCTTTGTGCGCGGCGTGATCATCTCCTCGATGCGGGACACGTCGACACAGAACGTGTCGAGCTCGGCATCGACCAGCACCGGCGTGAGCCCGGCGCGCACGATGGGCGCGATGTCCGTCGAGAACGTGAGCCCACAGGTGACGATCTCGTCCTCGGGCGCGAAGTCGAGCAGCTCGATCGCGAGGTACAGCGCGGACGAGCCGGAATTGACCATGACGCCGCGCGACTTGCCGAACAGCGCGGCAACCTGGCGCTCCATGGCGGTGACTCGCCGACCCGGCCACAGGCCCTGGGGACCGGACCGCAACACCTCGACCACCGCTTCGATCTCTCGCTCGTCATGGACGCTGCTCGAATAGAAGACCCGTTCCACAGTTTCTCTTTCGGTTGAATCGTCGTCGCGCTCAGCGACGACCGTCGGTTTCACGCAGGATGGTTGGGTCGCCGGTGACGCCGGAGCGCGACGCGACGGGCAGTGCCGCCCAGCCGTTGAAGGTGCTCGATACGAAGTGCTGGGGCATTTCGGTGAGCTCGTAGTCGGGCAGAACGCGTAGCCATTCCTCCCATGCAATGCGCGCCTCGAGCTTCGCGAGCGATGCTCCCATGCAGAAGTGGACCCCATGGCCGAGCGCCAGGTGCCGGGGCGCACGGCGCTCGATCGCGAAATGCTCCGGGTCGGGGAACTCGCGTTCGTCGAGGTTCGCTGCGGCCCAGAGGAGCAAGACGCGACTGCCCTTGGGTATGACGCCATACGGTGTGGCCGCGTCGATCGCGGTCACCCGCGGCAACGAGTGGGTCGGGGATGCAATGCGCAGCACCTCGTCAACCGCGTCGGGCAACAGCGCCGGTTGGTCGATGAGCAGCCGACGCTGCTCAGGATGACGGAAGAACAGTTCAAGCCCGTTGCCGATCAGATTGGTGGTGGTGTCGTTCCCGCCGACGAGCAACAACCACCCGAACCCCAGCAGTTCGTCCTCGGTGAGCCGCTCGCCATTGATGTCGGCGGCGAGTAGCGCCGACATCAGGTCGTTCTCGGGCGCGGCGCGTCGTCGTTCGAGCACCGACGCGAACACTTCGTAGCTCCGCGCCGCCGGACCATGCTGGGCGTGTACCTGCGTCTGGTGCATGAACTCGTCGGTGAGCTCTCGACAGAACGAGATCTCGTCGTCGGACAACCCGATGAGTCGACCCATCACGACGGACGGAAGGATCGCCGCGTAGTCCGCGATTGCGTCGCCTCGACCTTCGTCGACGAACCGGACGAGAAGGTCGCGTGCGATTTGGCGAATGCCATCCTCGAGGTCGTTGACGCGCCGCGGCGTGAACCCACGGGCGATGAGCGCCCGCATCGCCGTGTGGCGCGGTGGGTCAAGGGAGTTCATCGTGACCTTGATGTACTGCGACTCCTGCTTGCCGACTGAGCTGAACGTGTCCCAGTCGGTGCACGCGTTGCGCACGTCCTCGAACCGTGACAACGCGTAGAAGCGCCCGGCCGGGTCGGTGTACAACGGATGCTCGTCGCGCATCGTGCGATAGATGTCGTGGCTGCGATCGGCGTAGGTCGGATCCGCCGGGTCGTAGATCGGTGTAGTCATCGCGGTGCCCGGTCTGTCACAGCGAGCTCAGCCACTCGTTGGTGGAATCGAGGATGTGGCCCACGTCGTCGCTCGTGAGGCCATGGTGCAGCGGCAACGACAGGGCGCGGTTCATGACTTGGTCGGCACCTGGCAGGCCGCCTTCGGGTGCGCGATGCGCGATGGACGCGAAGCCGGGCTGGCGGAGGATGTTGCCGGTCCACATCATGCGGGTGGCCACGTTGCGCTCGACGAAGAACTCCTGCGCCGCGGTGCGGTCGATGCCTTCGGCAAGGAGGAACGGGTAGCGCATCCACGTGGTGTCTGCGCCCTCGGTGGTACGCGGAAGCACGACCTTGTCGGCGTGAGGCGCGAGTACCGCGTCGAGCTTGGCCTTGGTCTGGTTGCGGCGGGCGTTGAACTCGGGCAGCTTGTCCATTTGCACCAGGCCGTAGGCCGCCATGATCTCCGACGGCTCGAAGTTGTAGCCCATGTCGTCGAACACGAAGATCAAGTCGTATGGCGTGCCGTCGGCCAGCGGTCCGAAGCGGTCCTCGCTCCCCTTTCGGCTGCCGAACAGGTAGGTCTCACTGCGCCGACCCCAGCGTCGACGCACCAGGTTGTGGTCGTGCCACTCGGCGTCGTTCACCGCGATCATGCCCCCGTTGCCGGCCGCGGTCATCGAATGCGAGCGGGCGAAACTGGTAACGACGATGTCGGCCCGCTCACCCGTTCGCGTGCCGCGCAGCCGGGAGTCCAACACATCGCAGGAGTCCTCGACGACGAGCAGGCCGTGCTGGTCGGCAATGGCCCGGATGGCATCCCAGTCGGGACAGTTGCCGGCGAGGTTCGGCGTGAGGATGGCTTTGGTGCGCGGACCGATCATCTCCTCGATCTTCGAGGCATCGAGCTGATACGTGTCGGGTTCGACATCGACGAACGCCGGGATGATGCCGCTGCGCACCATCGGTGCGATGTCGGACGAGAACGTGAGCGGCGACGTGATGATCTCGTCGCCGGGCTCGCAGCAGAGCAAGTCGATCGCGAGCCACAGCGCAGAGGTCCCGGAGTTGACCATCGTGGCGTACTTCTTGGCCAACAGTTCGGCACCGCGCCGTTCGAACTCGGCCACGTTGACGCCGAGGTCCATGATGCCGGATTCGAGCACGGCGACGACCGCGTCGATCTCACGTCGGTCGTGCACCGGCCCCGCCTCGGTGATCTTGTGTATACGCGGTGTGGCCATGACGTTCCCCCTCGATGACGCCGTCGCCCCATGGCGACTGCTACGGTCAATTAGTTGACTAAGACAACAATCGGATTGTATGGCACACAACAACTGCTCCGCCAAACCCCTCGACGCGGGCACAGAAAACGTCGCGCTCGAGCGAGCTCTCGAGGGCCTCTTTCGCCTCACCGCGAACCGACGCTTCGGCACCCGTCAGACCAAAGCGGTGGGCACCGCGGTCACTCGCGCCGGTTACGCGCTCCTCCGCACGCTCGCCGATGGCGAGGTCCTCAGCCTGCGCGAGGTGGCCGACGCCAGCCACATGGACACCGCGGCCGCCAGCCGTCAGATCAACCAGCTCGTCGACGACGGACTCGTCAGCCGGCGCACCGCAGTCGATGCCCGCGCCATCGAGCTCGCCCTCACCCCGCTCGGCCACGACGTGTACGCACGCATCGTCGCGTACCGCCTCGCTCACCTCGGCAACGCCCTCACCCACTGGACTCCCGACGAGCGCGCCGCCCTAGAAGTACTCGTCGTACGCCTGGCCACAGATCTCAGCGGGACGGAGCCACCGTCACCGATAAGCGTCGGGCGAACCCCGAACAGCGCCGTACGACGTTGAAGCTCAAGGGCCGGTTTCGATGCGCAAGCTCGCCGACACCATTCCTGAACGCCGGTAAGTACAGCAAACCCTCCCCAACTTCCATGTGATCGGAGCATCCCATGACCGAAAGCTTCACCGACAAGGTGGTGATCGTCACCGGCGGCAGCCAAGGCGTCGGCCTCGGCATCAGCCGAGCGTTCCTCCATCGCGACGCCGCGGTCGTGAGCTGTGCGCGCACGCCATTCGA
>WLNW01000016.1 GCA_009699605.1 Actinomycetota bacterium
CTTCTTGGCCGGAGCCTTCTTGGCAACTGCCTTCTTGGCCGGAGCCTTCTTGGCAACTGCCTTCTTGGCCGGAGCCTTCTTGGCAACTGCCTTCTTGGCCGGAGCCTTCTTGGCAACTGCCTTCTTGGCAACTGCCTTCTTGGCCGGAGCCTTCTTCGCAACTGCCTTCTTGGCCGGAGCCTTCTTCGCAACTGCCTTCTTGGCCGGAGCCTTCTTCGCAACTGCCTTCTTGGCCGGAGCCTTCTTCGCCGTCGCCTTCTTCGTTGCCACTGGTTCGCTTCTCCTTGTGGGCTGTTCACTTCCTTCACTCGCGATGTCATCGAACACCGAGATCGATGACATGAACGATGAGGAAGCCCGCGCCGAAGCGTAGTACGCATCGCGCTCCTCAACGCGAACTGCGCGCACGTCGATACCGCACGCGTCGTCGTCGTATCGATCTATCGCAACCAACGTTGGTTGGCCGAGTGTCAATACGTCGCGAGCGCGTGCTGGTGGTGGATCACCGAGTGCTTTCGTCGGTACGTACACCTCGATGTCGTCGGTCTTTGCGTACGCGCCGTGGGAGGAGAACCGATCAACGATGACCTCGAGAATGGAACCGATCGGGTACTCGTCGCGAAACCCTTGATATGTATGGGTTTCATTGAACTTTCGATCGAACACGGGCTCGGTCGAACGAGCGATCTCGGCGCTTGACTTGCGGCCGCGACGCGACCGTCGCTTCGATGCCTTGTGCATGTCGGTCGCGGCATCCGAGTCGGTTGACTCGTCGTTCGCCTGACTCGCGTCTCTCGATGCGATGTCGGATGTCGGCTGTGCGACCGACATCGCGACCGGCACGTCCACGCGACGTGCATCGTCGTCGCGCGTGCGTCCGCGACGCGAGGACGCACGACTCTTCGTAGCGTCGCCGGCCATGTTCGCGTCATCGACAGTGAGCGCGTCGATCGCGTGGTCGGTGTCGCTTGCGCGACTGCGCGTCGTGTCGTGCTCGGTCGTCGCGCTGCTCGACGGGTCCTTCGCCTTCTTGACTGCTCGACGCGACGTGGGACCGCGCACCGGTGCACGCGACACGAACACCCAGCCGATGTGTGGCACTGGCTTGCCGCCGAAGAGTCGACCTTCGTCGAACAACCACGTGTGCGTGCCGTGGAACTCCTGGAACGAGTCGTTCGAGAGAACCGTTGCACTGGCGCGGGTGGCGATCTGGAGGATGAACGCGTCGCCTCGGCCGATGGCGCCGGCGGGTGGAGTGATGATCTTGTTCGTGGCGACCAGTTCATCGAACCAGCGGCGCTCCTTGGGGGTGATGCGATGGCCGAACGTCGCATCGACGACGACGATCACGTTGTCGAACTTGGTCTCGGTCACGAAGGCGTCGACGGCCTCCTCGAGTTGGGTCAGGCTGGGCATCTGACGGCCCTCGGTCGCGATGTTCGAGCCGTCGACGACGAGGTGGGTTGGTGTCTTCTTCACGAACGACAGTCAATCAGCTCTGGTGCGCCGAGGGACGGAGCCGGCTGGCGGCATCTATCATGCGCTTCGTGCGCGCGGTGCTGTTCGACATCGGTGGGGTACTCGTCGCGAGCCCTTTCGCCGGCTTCGCCTCGTATGAGCGATCAGTGGGTCTCCCCGCGGGATCGATACGACGTATCAATTCCACGAACCCCGATGACAATGCCTGGGCGCGCTTCGAGCGTGGGGGGATCGACCTCGAGGCGTTCTGTAATGCTTTCGAGCGTGAAGCGGCGACCCTCGGACTCACGGTGGACGCTCGGTCGGTGCTCGCTTCGATGCGTGGCGGTGTGGTCCCCGCTATGGTGCGCGCTCTCGGACGTGTGCACGCCACCTTGCTCACGGCTCTGCTCACGAACAACCTTGCGCCGATGGATCGAACCGGCGAACTGGCGTCGGTGTTGCTCCCACACGTAGATGTCGTGATCGAATCCGCGGTCGTCGGGGTGCGAAAGCCCGACCCCGCGTTCTTTCGCCTCGCCTGCGACGCGCTCGAGGTCGAACCGGTCGACTGTGTGTTCCTCGACGACCTCGGAGTGAACTGTAAAGCCGCTCGCCAGCTCGGAATGCACACCATCAAGGTGGTCGAGTCCATCGACGCGCTGGCGGAGCTGGAGGACGTGCTCGGCCTTCAGCTCCGCTGACGCGCTGTCGCGTAGTCGCTCGCTCGATCTATTGCAGGAAGCTGAATGCCCGCTCGAGCAGTTCGGCCTGCTCCTGCGCATGGATCATCGACATGCCGGCAGCGGGGCTGCCCGACGCGTAGCGACTCACCCGCTGGATGCGATGGGTACCTTCGTAGGGCTCGAACAGATGACCCTTCACGAAGTTCCACGGACCCATGTTCTCGGGCTCCTCCTGGAGCCAGAAGATCTCACGGGCGTTCGGGTAGCTGCGCACGATGCGGTCGAGCCTGTCGGCGGGCCACGGAAAGAGCTGTTCGATCCGCACGACTGCGGCAGGAGATCTCATCGCGTCGCGCTCGGCGGCGGCTTCGGCGCAGATCTTTCCAGAGCACAGCACGAGGCGGCGGACCGAGTCGCGATCGACGATCGATGAATCGTCGAGCACCTCCTCGAAGGTGCCCGTGATGAGCTCGGTGGTGGTCGAGCGCGTGGTCTTCGCGCGCAGTCCGGACTTCGGGGTGAACACCACGAGCGGCTTGCGGACCTGGCGCAACATCTGGCGCCGGAAGAGGTGGAAGAACTGCGCGGCGGTGGTCGCGTTGACGATCTGGATGTTGTCCTCGGAGGCCAACGTCAGGAACCGCTCGATGCGCGCCGAGCTGTGCTCGGGCCCCTGGCCCTCGAATCCGTGCGGGAGCAACATCACGAGACCGGAGGTTTGGCCCCATTTGTCCTCGGCCGCCACAATGAACTGGTCGATAACGATCTGCGCGCCGTTCATGAAGTCGCCGAATTGCGCCTCCCAGATGACCAGTGCGTCCTTGTTGGTGACCGAGTAGCCGTACTCGAAGCCGAGCGCCGCGTACTCCGACAGCAGCGAGTCGTAGATCCACAGCTGTGAGCCGCCGGTGGCGAGTTTGGCGAGCGGCACGAACTCCTCGCCGGTCTCGTAGTCGACGAGGGTCGAATGGCGATGCGAGAACGTGCCGCGGCGGCTGTCCTGGCCGGTGAGTCGCACGGCGCAGCCTTGGTCGAGCAGCGTGCCGAACGCGAGGGCCTCGGCCAAGGCCCAGTCGACCTCGCCGGAGCGGTACATCTCGTCGCGTGATTCGAACTGCTTGACGAGCTTGGGGTGAACGGTGAAGCCGGCGGGAGCAGAGCTGAGGGCCCCGTAGACGCGATCGAGGGTCTCCGGGGTGACAGCGGTGTGCGCGTGCGGCAACAGCCCCACGTGTTGCACCGGTGGCCGGGCCTTGAGGCCCTTGGGTGGTGCCGACTGCCGGGTCTCGTTGAGGGCGTGCTGCAGACGCTGCTGGAAGTCGTCGAGGGACCGCTCGGCCTCTTCGAGAGAGAGGTCACCGCGCTTCATGAGCGCTTCGGTGTAAAGCTTGCGGACCGATCGACGGTTCTCGATCTTCTTGTACATGAGCGGCAACGTGTAGCTCGGGTCGTCGCCCTCGTTGTGGCCATGGCGGCGGTAGCAGATCATGTCGATCACGACGTCGCGGTTGAAGGTCTGGCGGTAGTCGAACGCGAGCTTTGCGACCCGCACGCATGCCTCGGGGTCGTCGCCGTTGACGTGGAAGATGGGCGCCTGGATCATCTTCGCCACGTCGGTGGAGTACACCGACGATCTTGCGGAGTCGGGGGTGGTGGTGAACCCGACCTGGTTGTCGATGACCACGTGCACCGTGCCACCGACGCGGTAGCCCTTGATCTGCGAGAGGTTCAGCGTCTCGGCTACGACGCCCTGCCCGGCGAACGCCGCGTCGCCGTGCAGGATGATGGGCAGCACCGGGTACCGCCCCGGGGGATCGATCTGGTCCATGCGAGCGCGGGCCATGCCGACCACCACCGGCGAGACGGCCTCGAGGTGCGACGGGTTCGCCGCGAGCTCGACCGGGATGACATTGCCCGAGCGCGAGGTGAACTTGCCCTGTTGGCCGAGGTGGTACTTCACGTCGCCCGAACCTTGGATGGAGTCCGGGGAGATGTTGCCGTCGAACTCGCGGAACAACTGGTCGTAGCTCTTGCCAACGATGTTGACGAGCACGTTGAGCCGGCCGCGGTGCGCCATGCCGATCACCGCGGAGTCCATGGCGGCGTCGGCTGCTTCGTTGAGGAGCTTGTCGAGGATCGCGATGGCGCTCTCGGCGCCTTCGATGCCGAAGCGCTTCTGGCCGACGTACTTGGTGGCGAGGAATCGTTCGAGCGCTTCGGCCGCAACCAGACGATCGAGGATGTGTCGCTGCTCGTCGGCGGTGACCGCGGAATCGACGCCTTCGACGTGGCGCTGGATCCATTCCTTCTCGGCCGGGTTCTGGATGTGCATGTAGTCGACGCCGATGGTGCGGCAGTACGCGTCGCGCAGCGAGTCAAGCAACCGATCGAGGGTCATGCGGCTCTGGCCGCCGAAACCGGTGTGTGCGCCGCCGGAGCTACCGGTGAGGAACTCGCGGTCGAGGTCCCAGATAGTGAGCCCGTAGTACGCGGGATCGAGCTCGGGGTGGGTGTTCGGTTCTTTCCACGCCAGCGGATCGAGATCGGCGATCAGGTGGCCGCGCACGCGGTATGTGTTGATGAGCGTGTTGACCTGCGTCTGCTTTTCGAGCATGACATCTTCGCGGCCGATCGGGTTGACGTCTTTGCGCCACTTCACCGCTTCATACGGCACGCCGACACTGCGGAACACATCGACGTAGAAGTCGTCCTCGCCGATGAGCAGCTCGTGGATCTTCTTGAGCAGCAGTCCGGACTCGGCGCCTTGGATGATGCGATGGTCGTAGGTCGAGGAGATCGTGACGATCTTCGACACGCCGAGACCGGCGAGCGCGGCGGGGTCGGCCGCCGAGAACTCGGCCGGGTAGTCGATGGTGCCGACACCGATGATGCAACCCTGGCCCGGCATGAGGCGGGGTACGGATTGCACGGTGCCCACGGTGCCGGGGTTGGTGAGCGAGACCGTGGTGCCCGCGAGGTCGTCGGCCCCGAGCTTGTTGGAGCGCACCTTGCGCACGAGTTCCTCGTAGGCGTCGACGAAGCCCTGGAAGTCGAGCGTGTCGGCCTTCTTGATGGACGGGACCATGAGCGTGTGCGAGCCATCGCTCTTGGTGACGTCTACGGCGACGCCGAGGTTGATGTGCGGGTTGCGGAGCACGCGGGGCCCGGACGGATCGGCCACGTAGGTGGAGTTCATCACGGGCAAGGCGTCGGCGATGGCGCGCACGATCGCGTAGCCGATGAGGTGCGTGAAGCTGATCTTGGTGCCACGGGTGCGTTGGAGGTAGCGGTTGATGATCGACCGATTGACCTCGAGCAGGCGCGCCGGAACCTCGCGAAAGCTCGTGGCCGTGGGGACGCCCAGGCTCGATTCCATGTTGGTCACGATGCGCGACGCGGCACCGCGAATGGGCTCGCCTACGGGGGCCACCGGTGGCGTGACCGCAGCGCTTCCGACCGCAGCGCTTCCGACCGCAGCGACGGGTGCTGTGGCCACGGGTGGTGCAGGCAGCGGCTTCGCGGTGATAACCGCCGACTTGTCGTTGCCGTAATCGGCGAAGAACTCCTGCCAACTGGCGCTCACCGACTGTGGGTCGGACTTGTACTGCTCGTACATCTCGTCGACGAGCCATGCGTTCTGGCCGACGAGAACCTTCGTTCGAGATCCATCGGTGTGGTTCTCGGCAGTGGGTACTTCTCCGGGCATTGTGAGTTCTTCCGTCTCGGGTTCCGTGCCTTCGAGTCTACGGTCACCACGGCGGTGGACCCGCGCAAGGCGGCGCGACGGGCGTAACGTGCCGCCGTGCGAATCGCGACGTGGAACGTCAACTCCCTCGGTGTGCGCCTGGGCCGCGTCGAGTCATGGCTGGCTGACTTCCAGCCGGATGTGCTGTGCATCCAGGAGACGAAGCTCGCCGATGATGCCTTCCCCGCACTGACCTTCCAGGCCCTCGGCTACGAGTCGTTCCATCACGGGCAGGGCCAGTGGAACGGTGTCGCGATTCTTTCCCGAGTGGGCATCGAGGATCCGCAGGTGGGGTTTGCCGATGGCGGCGATGCCGATCCCGAGGCGCGTGCCGTGTGGGCCACATGTGGTGGCGTGCGGGTCGCAAGCTTGTACGTGCCCAACGGACGCTCCCTCGACAACGACCACTACCAGTACAAGCTCCGCTGGCTCGAACGCCTCCGCGTGCACCTGGCCACCTCGTGCGCGCCCACCGACGAGGTGTGCGTGGTCGGCGACTTCAATATCGCCCCCGATGATCGCGACGTCTGGGACCTCGCGAAGTTCGAAGGGGCCACGCACGTGAGCCAGGCTGAACGCGCTGCGCTCGGCGAGCTTCTCCAATGGGGCATGACCGACGTGTTCCGCGCCAAGTACGTCGAAGACGGGCTGTATTCATGGTGGGACTACCGCGGTGGCAGCTTCCACAAACGCCAGGGTCTGCGCATCGATCTCGTCCTGGCGACCGCGCCGCTCGCGGCACGCCTCGAGCACACTTTGATCGATCGCAGCGCGCGCAAGGGCGAGACGCCCAGCGATCATGCACCGGTCATCGCGGACTTCGGCCCGCGCTGAGCGACGTGTGGGTCACACCCGCGAATCGACGAGCTCGCCGTCGTGCTCGAGAAGTTGGTCGTCCTGCGGCGGTGCGGCCGGCAATGCGAACGCCGTCTACTCGGGCTCCGTCGACAATGTCTGGCTGGTCTCCCACTTCTGCGGGGTCGACGCGCCGGTTTCGGGCCCATCCGTGACACCTTCGCCTGGTTGAACGGTGTTTCAGGTGTCGGTGTGCTCGCGGAGGATCTCCAGCAGTGCGGCGCCGTACCGCTCGACTTTGACCGGACCGATGCCGCTCAGGCGGAGCAGATCGTTGTGCGTGAGGGGCTTGGCCGCGGCGACGGCTTCGAGCGTGGCGTCGGCGAAGATCACGTAGGCGGGCACCTTGGCCCCTTTGGCGGTGGCTGTACGCCATTGCTTGAGTGCACCGAGCAGCGCAGAGTCGGGTGGACCGGCGCTGCGGCCAGCGCGGCGCGAGGGTCCGAGCGGGCTGCGCTCGCGGGCCCGGTTGGCCGCGGTGCGCGCCGCGATGAACTGGGGCGAGGCGTTGGCCAGCTCGACGTCGTCGATCCAGGAGGAGCGTGATCGGTTCATCGAGCGCGTGCCGAACGTGCGTTGTTCGGCCCAGCTGATGCGCAGTTCGTTCTCGGCGCGCGTGCACGCCACATAGAAAAGGCGACGCTCCTCGGCGAGCTCGCCGTCACGCTTGGCGTGGCCGATCGGCACGAGCCCGTCCTCGATGCCTGCGAGGTGGACCACCGGCCACTCGAGGCCTTTCGCCGCGTGGAAGGTCAAGATGTCGACCGCGTCGCCGCCGTGGCCGAATTGATCGGTGGCCGCCGACGCCCGGGCCCACTCGACGAACGAGCCGGCGGTGGCGCCTGGGTCGACGGCGAGGAGGTCGTGACCCAGGCGTACCAGCGCGCCAATGTTGGCCCGGCGGTCGGCCTCGGCTGCGGGTTGGTCGTCGTCGGTCTCGGTCATGAGTTCGAGGTCGACGAGCGCGGTGGCGAGCGGGGCTCGGCCGGACTCCAAGCCGGCCAACGCGTTCTTGATCTCGGGAAGCGCGAGCAACCCGCCGCCACGAGTGCGACACGGGATGCCTGCCGCGCGGCATGCCTCTTCGAGGAGCGGGATTTGGGCGTTGGTGCGCACCAAAACCGCCTGGGCCGACCATCGCTGCCCGGGCCCGCGTGCGTCGCGCACCGCACGGGCGATGCCGACCGCTTCGTCCTTGTCGGTGCGAAATGCCCGGAGCCGCGGGGCCGGACCGCTCGGCCGCTCGGCGATCAGCTGCTGCCCGGCGAGGCGTCCCGAACCGAGCGCCGCACCGGCCGCGTTCAGGATCTCGGGGGTGGAGCGATAGTTGTGGCGTAGCTCGACGGTCTGGGCGCCGGCGAAGTGCCGATCGAACGACACGAGATAGTCGGCGTCGGCGCCGTTCCATGCATAGATCGCCTGGTTGGGGTCACCGACGACGCACAGGTCGTCGCGGTCGCCCATCCATGCGTTGAGCAACGAGAACTGCAGCGGGTTGACGTCTTGGAACTCGTCGACGAAGAAGTGCCGGAATCGCCACCGTTGCGCCGCCGAGAACTCGGCATCGGCGCTGATTGCTCGACGACACAACGAGAGGAGATCGTCGAAGTCGACCATGCGCCGCCGCTTCTTGTCCTCTTCGTAACGCTCGAACAGCGTGGCGACGCGCGCCGCAGGGATGGAGCACTTGCGCGATGCCGCGGCACGCTCGTATCGATCGGGTGTGATGGCGCGCGCCTTGGCCCATTCGATCTCGCCCGCGAGGTCGAGGGCCTGGGTGTGGTCGGAGCCCGGGGGAAGCATGCGGCGGAGGAAGCCAAGTTTGCGGTCGAGGAGGACGGGCGGCTTGATGTTGCGGTCGGCCCAGCGACTGCGCAACTGCGCGTACGCGATGCCGTGGAAGGTGCCGGCCGCCACGGCATCGCGCAGGCCGAGCGCACGGAGCCGTGAGTTGAGCTCGCCGGCGGCCTTGCGGGTGAACGTGAGCGCGAGGACGTGACGAGGGTCTACGTCGTCGGTGACGACCCGATGGGCAATGCGGCGGGTGAGCACGCGGGTCTTGCCCGACCCAGCCCCGGCCAGGATGCGGAGCGGCGAATGAGGTGTGACGACTGCCTCGCGCTGCTCGGCGTTGAGTCCGTCGAGGAGGTCAGCCACGCGGGAAGGATCTGGGCCGGTGGTCGAGGGCGGAAGACGAAACATCCTGTGCGACACTATCGAGCCAGTGTGACAGCCATGCCCGGAGGAGCCTCGTGACCCGTCGATTCGTCATCACTGCAGTCGGTGACGACCGCCCTGGCATCGTGGCCGCGTTTACCGGGGCGCTGCTCGAGCTCGAGGCAAACCTCGAGGACACGGCAATGACATTGCTCGAGGGCCAGTTCGCAATGGTGCTCGTGATCGCTGTGCCGATGGGCGAGGTAGCAGAGGTGCGCGACGCGCTTAGCGCGGTTTCCCGGTCCTTCGGGCTCATGGTCGATGTTCGCGAGCCGGGCTCTGCGGCCCTGGTGCCGACGGGCCGCCAGTTCTCGCTCACCGTGTACGGAGCGGATCATTCCGGCATCGTGCACCGCGTCGCTGCGGTTCTGGCCGGGCTCGACGTGAACGTCGTGGATCTCGCCACGCGGGTCATCGGGCGCGACAACGTCACGCCGGTCTATGCGATGCTGCTTGATCTCTGCGTACCCGACGCGGTAGGCGACGATGCGTTGCGCGCCGCGCTCGACGAGGTGGCCGGCGAGCTCGGGGTCGACTGCACCTTGCGCGCGATCGACGCCGACATCTTCTGAGCGCACGATGATTCGGCCCATCGTCCAACTCCCTGAGCGTGTGTTGAAGCGGCCGGCCGAGGTCGTGGTCGACTTCGACGACCATGTTCGAGGCGTGTGCGCCGATCTGGTCGACACGATGCGTTCGTCCGCGCACAGCGTCGGTGTTGCGGCACCGCAGATCGGTGTCGGACTGCGCATTTTCTGCGTCGACGTCACGGGCCATCGCAAGGCACGCAGCTGCCACGGGGAGATCGTGCTCGTGAACCCCGAGGTGGTGTTCGCGCATGGTGTCGATGTCGGTCGCGAAGGCTGCATGAGCGTGCCGGACCTCACGGGCGACGTCGCGCGGCACACGCACCTCATCGTTCATGGCCGAACGCCCGCAGGTGTCGAGCGCGTCCTCGAGTGCGATGCCTTCGAAGCACGTGCCATCCAACACGAGCTCGATCATCTCGACGGCTTCGTGTTCCTCGACAGGGTCGTTGCAGCCGAGCGGGTGTTCCCGCGCAAGGTGTATCGCTGACCGGCGCGAGTCAGATGGTCACGGCAGGTGCAGTGTGTATCGACTCCGGGTCGAAGCGATTGCGGGCCCAACCCGCCGCGAGGATCGACGCGATCCCGCCCACCGCCATGGCTGCTCGAGCACTGAACCGCTCGGCGATCCAACCTACGAGCAGGGCACCGACGGGCGTGGTTCCGAGCAACGCCATCGTGTAGAGCGACATAACGCGCCCGCGCATCTCGGCGACGGAGCGCAGCTGCAGCGTGGAGTTCATCAACACGAGGAAGTTCAGACTGGCCGCGCCGAGGAAGGGCAGCAGCAAGTACACGACGAGTCGGGTCGGCGAGAGCGACAGCATGGTGAGCGACGCGCCGAGGGCTGCGGTGCCGATGGTCAACGAGCGAGTCGTCGGCGCCGTGCGGGTCTTGCTGACGAGCGCGAACGCGATCGCACCGATGCCCATGGTGCTGAAGAAGGTGCCGTACGCCTCCTTCGACATGTGGAAGGTCTGCTTGGCGAGAACCGGCAGGACCACGGGGAAGTTGTACGAGAGGCCACCGACCACGACCAACATCAAGAGCGCCGTGCGAATGGTCGGTTCGCCCTTGGCGTATCGAACGCCGGCGCGGATCATCCCCGGTTCGCGCGGCAGTTTTCTCGACGGCTGCAACTCGTTGCGGCGCATGGCGGCAAGTGCGATCACTGCGCCGAGGAACGACAGCCCGTTCAATACGAACAACGTGCCGATGCTCGTGACGAACAGCAACAAGCCCGCCACGGCGGGGCCGATGACGCGTGCGGTGTTCATCGCGAGCATGTTCAGCCCCACTGCGTTGGTGAGCAATTCACCGCCGACCATCTCGTGAACGAGGGTCTGTCGGGCCGGGTTGTCGAACGCGTTGATCGCTCCTTGTGCGGCGGCCAGGATCATCACCGACATGAGCGTCACGCGATCGGTGATCACGAGCACGCCGAGCAGCCCGACGACGACAGCGAACGAGATCTGCGTCGTGAGGACGATCCGCCACTTCGAGAACCGGTCGGTGGCGAGCCCGCCGAGCGGGCCGAGCACGATCACCGGTGTGTATAGCATCGCGGTGACCAGCCCGAGCACGGTGCCGCCGCGGTCGAGGTGGTCGAGCACCAGCGCGGCCAGCGCCACCGTCTGCATCCAGTTGCCGATGACGGACACGAACTGGCCGAGGAAGAACAACCGGAAGTTCCGGACCCGTAACGCCGTGAACCGACCCACTGTGTCTGGTCGTGGTTCGGCGATGGTCACTGGCGCGAGCGTAGCCCCCGCTGATCGCCAGCCCCGGCGAGCGACAAGGGCCTGACTATCATGGCCCGGTGTCGTTTCCGAAAGAGCTCCTGACCGACGACGAAGAGATGGTCCTCGACCTTCGTCCCCACGTGTGGTTCCTCGTGCCAGCCGGCGCTTACCTCGCGATCGCGCTCATCGCAGGGCTCTACGTGTGGTTGGGGGGTGCCGACAACACCGCATGGAAGGCGCTCGGCTTGCTTGTGGCCGTCGGCATCCTCGTGGCCGTCGGTCACTTCGTGCAGCGCTACGCCCGCTGGACCAGTACGAACTTCGTGGTGACGAACGAACGGCTCATCGCCCGCCGTGGCGTGGTGGCGAAGAAGGGTATCGAGATCCCGCTCGACCGGATCAACACGGTCTTCTTCAACCAGTCGTTCTTCGAACGGATCATCGGGGCCGGCGATCTGGGCATCGAGTCCGCGGGCGAAGGCGGCCGGGAGACCTTCTCCGACATCCGCAAACCCAGCATGGTGCAGCACGAGATCTACCGTCAGAAAGAGAACTTCGAGAAGCGGCGCATGGTGCAGATGGGCCAGACGTTCGCCTCGCACGTGCCGCACGGGCCGACCAACACCGGACCATCCATCCCCGAACAGATCGAGCACCTCGATCGGTTGCGCCGGGCGGGCACCCTCACCGAGGACGAGTTCCAGGCCACGAAGACCGACCTCCTTCGCCGCATGTGATCGAGGCGCGGCGCCGGCCAGCGTTCGGCGCGCCAGGGCGCGACGTGGGCCTGCCCAACTTGGATACCTTCGTAGTGATCGAGGAGGTCGCTATGTCCTTCGCCGCCAACGGCGAAATCCGCATCTGCTACGACACGATCGGTTACCCCGAGGATCCGCCGCTGCTGCTGATCGCGGGGCTCGGCAACCAGCTCGTGACCTGGCAGGACGAGTTCTGCGCGAGCCTCATCGACCGCGGGTTCTTCGTGATCCGGTTCGACAATCGCGATTGCGGGCTCAGTTCGGTCGTCACCGATCGCGACGGCTACACGCTCCATGACATGGCCGGCGATGCGCTGGCGGTGCTCGATGCGCTCGGCGTGGCGCGCGTACACCTCTTCGGTCACTCGCTCGGCGGCATGATCGCGCAGGTCATGTCGATCGAGCACCCCGACCGCGTGGCGTCGATGACGGTGCTCAGTACGAGCACCGGCAACTGGGACCACGGCACGCCGTCGGACGAAGCGCTCGCCGCGATCTCGCGGCCCGTCACCGAAGATCGCGAGGAATCGTTCGAGCGCGACGTCGCGAACCGGCGTGTCTGGGCGAGCCCGTCCTGGTTCGACGAGGACCTCATCCGCGAACAGTTTCGCGTCGCGTACGACCGAGCGTTCACGCCGGGTGGGTCCGCGCGTCAGTACCTCGCGATCCTGCAAGCCCCCGAGCGCGAAGAAGCGCTGCGCACGCTCAACGTGCCCACGTTGGTGATGCACGGCACCCTCGATCCGCTCATCGCGATGGACGGCGGTCAACGTCTTGCATCGCTCGTGCCCGGTGCCCAGTTCATGGAGATTGAGGGACTGGCCCACGACCTGCCCATACAAGTCTGGCAACAGGTCATCTCGGCCATCACCTCCCACGTGTCGCAGAACGCGTCCTGAGTCGTCGGCTCGCGTCGCGAAAGCCCGTCGATAGCCTCGGCGCTTGTGGCAACCGCAGTGTTCTTCCATGCACACCCTGACGACGAGGCGATCGCTTCGGGCGGGACCATGGCCCGGGCCCACGCCGCGGGTCATCGCGTAGTGCTCGTCCTTGCGACCCGTGGCGAGCTCGGCGAGCCGGTGCCCGGTGTGCTCCGCGAAGGCGAGGAGCTCTGGCAGCGGCGGGTCGAGGAGTCCTATCGTTCGGCCGAGATCCTGGGCGCCGAGCGCGTCGAGTTCCTGGGCTATCGCGACTCCGGCATGATCGGCGAGCCCACCAACGACGATGAGCGCGCGTTCTGGCAGGCCGACCTCGACGTCGCCGCCGGACGCCTCGCGGCGATCCTCCGCGAGGAGGACGCCGACCTGATCTGCGTCTACGACGACCACGGCGGATACGGACACCCGGATCACGTTCAGGTGCACCGCGTCGGCGTCCGGGCCGCCGAACTCGCCGGTGTGTCCAAGGTGTTCGAGATGACCATGAACCGCGACGCCATGTTGCGGCAGATGAAGTCGGGCGGGTTCCCGGGCGACGAGGACGGCGACTTCGAGAATCGTCGCCGTGCGATGAACATGGACGAGATGGGTTCGCCCGAGTCGATGATCACGCACTCGATCGACGTAAACGACTACATCGACCGCAAACGCGAGGCGATGTTGGCCCACGCCAGCCAGATCGCCCCCGACTCGTTCTTCCTACAGATGTCGCAGGAGTACTTCATGCAGGCCTTCGGCTCGGAGTGGTTCATCGAGATCGGGCGCGAGCGCAACGGCGGCGCATTCCTCGACGACATCTTCGGGTGAGCGTGATGTCCGCCAGCGTTTGGCTCGTGCGCCACGGTGAACCGGCCGAGGCCATCGGCGTCGACCCCGGGCTGAGCGCGCGAGGGCATGATCAGGCCGCGCTCCTCGCCCGACTCTCGCCCGCCTTGCTCGTGAGCAGCCCGCTGCGCCGGGCCCGCGAGACCGCTGCGCCGATCGAGGCCGCCTGGTCGGTCGCCGCGCGGGTCGACTCCACCTATCGCGAGCTGCCGTCGGGCCACGTTGACTCGGGGGACCGACGAGCATGGCTGCGGGTCGCGCTCGCCGGTACCTTTGCCGAACTCGGGGACGAGCAGCGGGCATGGCGCGACGCAATTGTGGCGGCGGTGCGCTCGTGTCGCGAGGACACGGTCATCACCACCCACGCGGTGGTCATCAACGCGGTCACCGGGTTCTCCCAGGGCGACGATGCGGTGCTCTCCTGGCTGCCGGCGCATGCCTCCGTGACCGAGATGCGCGTCGACGTCGACGGGACGCTCACGTTGGTCGCCCGCGGTGAAAGAAGCCCGGGCGGCCTCGTTGTGTGAATATGGGCCGCGATGGCTTCGGCAGACGTCCCTGGTAGCACCGCCCGCAAGCGGATAGGCATCGATCTCCGGCCACTGGCCGAGTCGCGCACGTTCCGGTTCATCTGGTTCGGCAGCTTGATGTCGGGCATCGGTAGTCGCTTCACGACGATCGCAATGGTGTGGCAGGTCAAAGACCTCACCGACCAGAACGCCGGAAAGCTTGCGTTGATCGGCCTCTGCTACGCGGTACCGCTGCTGGTGCTATCGACCTTCGGCGGGGCCATCGCCGACCAGCACGACCGCCGCACGATCCTCGTGTTGAGCAATCTCGTCGGCATCGTGACCTCGGGGGCGTTGGCCGTGAACGCGTTCGCCGACCACCCCCATCTGGGTCTCATCTACCTGATGGCCGTATGCAAGGCGACGCAGCAGGCGATCGCCGGGCCGGCGCGCATGTCGCTGTCTCGTCTGCTCGTGCGCCAAGAGCTCTTGGGTTCCGCCGCTGCGCTTGATCAGGTGTCGTTCAATATCTCGTTCGTCGGCGGGCCGCTGCTCGCCGGGATCGTCATTGGTACCTCGGGGGTGGGGTGGGCGTTCCTCCTCGACATGGTCAGCGTGGTCGTCGCGCTGGTGCTCATCGTGGCGGCCGGCACGTTGCCGCGCGTCGATGTGCAAGGCCGAACCCTCGCGAACATCGTCGAAGGGCTTGTGTACATCCGTAGCCGCGGCGAGCTCATGGCGTCGTTCCTCGCCGACATCATCGCGATGGTGTTCGGCTATCCGTCGGTGCTCATGACGCTGGTGGTTGCCGAGCGTTACCACGACAACCCAACCGCGCTGGGCGGACTTCTCGCCGCGGTGCCCGCGGGGATGTTGCTGAGCGCCATCACCAGCGGTTGGACCGCTCGCATTCATCACCACGGCGTCGGGGTGATCTGGGCGATCACCCTTTGGGGCGTGGCGATCGCGATGTTCGCGTTCACCGGTCCGTTCATCCTGAGCTTCGCGGTGCTCGCGCTCGCTGGGGTCGGTGACTCGATCTCCGGTGTGTTTCGCATGTCGATCCTTCAGACCGGAACGCCGCCCGAGATGATGGGACGCATCATGGGCGTCGGGATGAGCGTGTGGGCCGCGGGTCCTCAACTTGGCGATTTCGAGGCCGGCGCGGTCGCGGCGCTCACCACGGTGAACACATCGATCTTCGTGGGTGGTGCCGCGTCGGTGGCCGGCGTGTGGCTGCTCGCGTACAAGTGGCCGGCCTTTCGCAACTACGACGTGCGCGAGCATCGCGCTCGACTTGCTGCGGCCCACGATCCTGCCGGGCACGCGTGAGCGACCCAGCGTTCGACGACGACCATCGAGCGCACCTCGCGCGCGCGATGCGTTCGTTCCTGTTCGCGAACCGCCGCGACGGGTCGTTGACCGGCTGGCCGATGACCCCGCTCTGGCGTGACGACGCGTACGTGTACTTCAACACGTATCGCTCGAGCGCCAAGGCTCGGGTGCTGGTGCGCGATGCCCGGGTCGGGCTGCTCGTCGTGCACGGCGACCGCGCACTCGCGGTCACCGGTGACGCGCAGATGGTCGATCAGGCCGAGGCCGCACCCATGTTCCCGTCGATGGTGCGCACCGATGGCTTCGTGTCACCCGACCAGGCAGCGCGCACCGTGCAACGCCTGGTGGAGGGCAAGCGCTGCCTCTTCCGCATCGTCGCCCGCTCGGTCCGGTGGGAGCGATGAGCGAGCGACCCGATCTCGAGTTGGGTGCAGCCGAGCGAGCGGCCTTTCTCGGCGAGGTACTGGAGGGCGGCGCTCCCGTGGCGTACTCGATCGCTGGTCGTGACGGATACCCCCTCGTCGGCTTGGTTGACGCGACCTTCGTCGATGGGGTGCTGGTGCTCGACGGCGAGGAGCCGCTCGACGGCAAGGACGCATGCGTCATCGTCGAACGAGGGGCCACCTATGACGACATCACTGCGGTGATCGCTCGTGGGGTCATCCGTGGGCGAGCCATGCCCCTCGATGATCTCATGTCGTTCGCGTTCGCGAAGCTCGGTCGCCGGCCGTGAGGTATCCCTGGCATCTTGCGGTGCCGCGTTGCGCGTCGTGGGTCGCGCCGACGACGATGGTCCCATGACCGTCATCAAGATCAACGCGAATCACTGTTCTCGCTGAGCAATGGCGCTGGGCCGGGACAGGCCAGATCGGCAGCTCCGGCTGGCTGTCGTCCGACTACTCGGGATCACCCCGCTGACAGCGGACCGTACTGGGTGCGACAGATTCGAAACCGCGCTCCGGCAAGACCCGCCAAGCAAGAATTGCGCGCATGGAGCCCGGCGTGGGATCGCTGGAGTCCGCGACCGCTGCGTACACGAACCCGTCCCCCGGCTCGGTTTGATCCACCGACTCTTTGGTGAAGCACTGCAGATGGACGAACTCCGAGCCATGCAGCGCAGGCAACGCCACAAACTCGACCAGTCGCCAGACCTGGTGATTGCCTTCGTATCGGACGGGCACGTTCATCGTCAACATCCGGCAGTCTCTGTACTCATGGACCAGTGCGCCTACGGCGCCGTTGCCGCCGGCTTCGCGCCCACCTTCTACCGGCGTCGATCCCCCGATGTACTCAGCACCGATACGCGATCGCACCTGCGCCACGAGGTCCGCCGGGCAATCGGCGATGGTCGCCGATGGTCTTGTCGTGGTAGTTCGTTCAGTAGTCGACGAGCGCGGCGCTTGTGTAGTCGCGATTCCGTCGAACGACGTCGTTGTTGTCACGGTGGTGGACGTTGACGGTCCTGCAACCGCCGACGAGGTAGTCGCCTCTACTCCAGAACCAGCGTTGTCGGTCGATGATGGATCGCCACACGCGGTCAGCGCCATCGACGCGCCGATCGTTACGCAAACCACACCGCATAACCGACGGACGATCTTCACGAGTCACCCGACACATCTCGACAAGTCACCAGGGCCTCCGCTCCGTCCAACGCTCACACACAACACTTCGCGCTGCGGATCAAGCCGTTACCTAGACCCGGCCAGCCTGCGAACACAACAGACGACCCGCGTCCAGAATGCCCGTTCTGGTGCTCCGGGGCCAGCTGCGTTGAGCCCTGATGCACACGCCTACCAAACCCCTCGGTGAGCGCCTACATCGCTCGCCGGTGAGACCTTCATCCCGAGGGCGAAGGTAGCGTTCATCCAACGGCCGCACCTGGTCGACCGGGGAGAGTAAGGTGTTCCACAAGTGACCGTCATCAAGATCAACGCAATCACTGTTCCGGCTGAGCACGGCGAGGAAGTCGCCCGCCGGTTCGCGGCCCGCATCGGGGCCGTCGATTCGCAGGCCGGCTTCGAGGGCTTCGAGTTGCTCCGCCCCACCGACGATCGCACCACGTGGCTCGTCGTGTCGCGCTGGGCCGACCAGGAGACCTTCGATGCATGGCTGGCATCGCCCTCGTTCGCGCACGGCCATCGTGGCGTGCAGCCGGGTGGGGCGCATCCCGGTGCCGAGGGTGGGGCGCATCCCGGTGCCGAGGGTGGGGCGCATCCCGGTGCCGAGGGTGGGGCGCCGGCCGGCGAACGCCCGCTGTCCATGACCGCCGAGCTGTGGTCCTACGAGATCGCGACCGCAGCCACCCCGCAGTCCTGACATGTTCGCCACCACCGTGCTCGAGTTCCACGAATCGTTCGCGTGGTTCGTCATCATCGGCAACGGGCTCGCCGGTCTCTGGGCGCTTGCCGCACACCAGTGGCCCGCAGTGCGTTCTCGGGCGCTGTGGTGGTTCACGCTCGTGGCCCAGCTGTCGATCTTCGTTCAGGTCACGATCGGCGTTACGATGGTGTCGCACCAGAAGCTCAAGGCGCCGCAGTTCCACATGTTTTACGGTTTCGTCGCGATCTTCGCGGTGGCCATCATCTACAGCTACCGCCATCAGCTCGAGAAGTACCGCTACCTGCTCTACGGCGGTGGCGGGCTGTTCTTGATGGGGCTCGGCATCCGGGCGATGCTCGTCGGCAAGACCTGATCAGTTCCGAAAGCGTCGGGCCACGTGCTGTTGGCGCACCGCGATCTGCGCCGCACGGTCGGCCGCGCTGAACGGCGGCGTGGTTGCCGGCAGCGCCGCACGCACGGCGTCGATCGGTACGACGGTGCAATGCGGTACCGGACTGTTCGTCGTGCGGATGAAGCGATAGGCCACCATTGCCTGGCTCAGCCCTGTCGTGTCGAGCCAGTTCTGCACGCCCGGATCCTCGTGCGCAACCACGATGCGGTAGCGCCCGTCGTCGTCGATGTGGAGCTGGGTGCGGTTGAGGCTCGTCGTGCGATTCGCGAAGTCGAGCGACTCGAACCATCCCAAGTTGTAGAGCATGAAGTTCCACGTCCACGCGTCGGGCGCGTCGCCCTCGATGATCATCGCTTCGCGCGGGCCGAGGTCAGCGAACCCTGAGCCGTACGCGATGCCGTTCGACCCTCCAGCCACCGAACCGGGCGCGACGATGTTGTTGAAGCCGCAGCGCTCGAGGGCTGCGTCGATGTACCGGTTCCAATAGCGCAGCGACGCTTCGATCCACGCGGTCGCGTCGTCGAGCCTCCCCGCGAGTTGCGCTGCATCGAGCGGCGGCGGCGCGCCTTCGGCGCCGACGCGTTCGATGCGGAACGTGCCTGGGATGTGCTGTGCCCAGTCGTCGAAGTACTGCCGGATGGTCACGTTGGTGGTGTTGGGGTGCAAGGGCATCCAATTGCCGGTGCGCTCGGGACCGCCGATCGTGAGCGTGAAGTCGCCGTTCGGTTCGCGACGCAGATCGTCGTGCCAGCGCTCGGCGTAGACGCCGTACTGCTCGAGATGCATGTCGCCCTCGTGGGTGGAGATCACAAACCCGTGGGTCGTCGCACCATTGCCCGTGAGTCGATACACCGCGTCGCCGCGGACGCGGGCGCGCACGTAGGTGTTGTCGACGTTCGGGCCGCCCCACTTCGTGACGTCATCGTCGTGCCGGTAGAAGGCCGGGAAGTCGGGGTCTCCGAACTCGACGCACCATTGCAGGCCCAGCGCGACGATGCGCGACAGGTAGCGGATGCCGTCGACAGCGGCGCGCTCGCCGGTGGGGTAGGGCGGCCGCGTGAGCTCGGCCCCGAGCCCGCCCAACCGTTCGAGCAGGGCCGGCCACCGCACACGGGCCAGCTCGGCCGCATCGATCGGACCTTTGTCGTCGCCCATCAGACACCCCGTCGCCGACCGTACGGCCGCTGGGTCGTCCCGGTCAACAGCGGTGGCGGTAGCGAGGGAGCGGTTGCGCGCGAAAAACCAGGGCACCAGCCGCGTTCGCAGTGCCTGGCCGATGCCGACCGGCCGCCGGTTCGGTCGCGGGCGCGTGGCTCAATGGTGCCCGAGGTTGGCTCCGCCCGGCGAGCGGATCAGTTGAAGAGTTGGTTCAGTGTCCCGGAGGAGATCTCGGTGCCGTCCTCGTACTTCATGCGGGGCGGCCAGTCGTCGACCTTGCCGGCGACGTCGATGAAGCGTGCCAGGTCGGCGCCGACGTTCGCGAACGAGTACGTAGTGTTCGGGGGGAAGTAGAGCATGTCGCCCGGTGCGAGTCGATGGATCACGCCCTCGACGTCCCACTCGACCGTCCCGGCCAACTGGTACAGCACGTGGTCGCCGGTGAACTGGCGTTTGGGACTGCTCTGTCCGGGCGGCATCTCGAGCACGTTCACCATGGCGCTCGTGGTGGCGAACCCATTGGCGACGCCGCGTCGTGTTCCGTCGGTTTCACCTCCGGGCAAGACGTTGTAGCGCACGACTTGCGCGCTCGCCGGTAGGTGCATCGGCCCGGCGGGCACCGCAGCTGCACCGGCTCCTGTTTCTCGACTCATGGGGCTCTCCGCTCGTCGGCCATCTCGCGCAGCTCGCTCTTCGCCACCTTGTCGAGCGTGGCGCCGGGCAACTGGTCGACAACGTAGACCGCGCGAGGTTCGCTGAAGTCAGCGAGGCGTTGGCGGCGCAACTGGATGATCTGCGTCGTGGGTGTGTCGTCGTCGAGCGCGTCCGGCGCCTTCATCACGAAAACCGCCACGACCTGATCGAGCATCTCGTGGCTCTGCCCTACCGCAGCGATCTTGGTGATGCCGGGCGCATGGCGACACGGCACTCGGGTCCCCGTGCAGCTCGTCGAACCGCCCGCGGCCGCGGGCGAACCCTCAGAGATGTACCACGATGCAGGTAGTGGTGCGCGTGACTCCGGCGATCATCTGCATGCGGCCGGCGACGAGCCGACCGAGCTCATCGATCGATTCGGCGTGACACTGCGTGATGACGTCGTAGGGACCGATCACGTCATCGGCGGCGACGACGCCCGGTAGCTTGCGGATCTCTTCGGCGACGCTCGCCGCGGTGCCGACCTCGGTCTGGATGAGGATGTATCCGCTGATGCTCACCCGGCGAGTGTAAACACGGGCGTCAGCCGGCGAGTCGCTTGCTGAGGGCGTCGAGCTGGGTGGACATTTCGGCCGGGAGGCGCTCGCCGATGGATGCGAAGTGCGCCTCGATGAGCTCGACCTCACGTTGCCACGACAGATCGTCGACCTCGACAAGACGAGCCATGGTGGCATCGTCGATGTCGAGCCCGGTGCGATCGATCGCACCGACCGTCGGGACGAGGCCGATGGTGGTTTCGGTGGCCTCGCCGGTGCCGACGACCCGCTCGAGCACCCACTTGAGCACTCGGGAGTTGTCGCCGTAGCCCGGCCACAGGAACTTGCCGTTCTCGTCCTTGCGGAACCAGTTGACCCAGAACATCTGGGGCAGCTTCGCCGGATCGGCCTTGGCGCCGACATCCAGCCAGTGGGCGAGGTAGTCGCCGACGTTGTAGCCACAGAACGGCAGCATCGCGAATGGATCGAAGCGCACCTCGCCGACTGTGCCGGCGGCCGCCGCGGTCTTCTCGGAGGACATGATCGAGCCGAGGAACACGCCGTGGTTCCAGTCGCGGGCCTGGGTGACGAGCGGGACGTTCGTGGCGCGTCGGCCGCCGAACAAGATGGCCGAGATCGGCACGCCGTGTGGGTCCTGCCACTCGGGGGCGATCGACGGGCACTGCGACGCCGGGACGGTGAACCGTGCGTTCGGGTGCGATGCCGATGTAGTGGACTCGGGGGTCCAGGGCTGACCGCGCCAGTCGGTGAGCCGCGGCGGCTTCTCGTCGGTCATCTCTTCCCACCACACGTCGCCATCGGGCGTCTTCGCGACGTTGGTGTAGATCGCGTTGCCCCACAGGGTTTCCATGGCGTTGCGATTGGTCTTGTCGGAGGTGCCGGGGGCGACGCCGAAGAAGCCGGCCTCGGGGTTGATGGCGTAGAGGCGGCCATCGTCGCCGAACTTCATCCATGCGATGTCGTCGCCGATGGTCTCGACGGTCCAACCGGGAAGCGTGGGGATGAGCATGGCCATGTTGGTCTTGCCGCACGCGGAGGGGAACGCCGCCGCGATGTACTTCTTCTCGCCCTGGGGGGGCGTGATGCCGAGGATGAGCATGTGCTCGGCGAGCCAGCCGTGGTCGCGGGCCATGCTTGACGCGATGCGCAGGGCGAAGCACTTCTTACCGAGCAGGGCGTTGCCGCCGTAGCCCGAGCCGAAGGACCAGATCTCGCGGGTCTCGGGGAAGTGCGCGATGTACTTGTTGTCGGGATTGCACGGCCACGCGACATCGGCCTGACCGGGTGAGACGGGCGCACCTACCGAGTGCACGCAAGGCACGAAGTCGGGCGAATCGCCGAGCACGTCGAGCGCGGGCTGGCCCATGCGGGTCATGGTGCGCATGGACACGGCCACGTAGGCGGAGTCGGTGAGCTCGACGCCGATGTGGGAGATGTTGGACCCAAGCGGGCCCATTGAGAAGGGCACCACGAAAAGGGTGCGGCCTCTCATGGCGCCGCGGTACAGGGTGAGCATCTCGTCGCGGAGCGCGCCTGGTTCACGCCAGTTGTTCGTAAAGCCGGCGTCGACCTCGTTCTCGCAGGCGATGAACGTGCGATCCTCGACCCGGGCGACGTCGGCCGGGTCGGACAGGGCCAGATAGCTGTTCGGCCGCTTCTCGTTGTCGAGGCGCTCGAAGGTGCCCGACTCGACGAGCTGGGCGCACAACTGGTCGTATTCTTCTGCGGAGCCGTCGCACCAGTACACGGTGTCCGGGGTCAGGATCGACGTCCATTCGTCGACCCACTCCTGCAACTTGCGATTGGTTGTGTGAGCGCTCATCCTGTCTCCGGGGAGGCCAACGGGGAATTGGGCAAAGGTGCGAAACTGAATGGGCCGGCGATAGGGCCGAACGGCCGCAAGTTCAGCGCAGGCTCGGAATGTCGGGCATGCCCATGTCGACTTCGGAGCCTAGGCGGAGTGCCGTGGCGTGACCGTGCTCGTCGACTTGGAACAACACGCGCTGACCTTGGCGAAGCATGCGAAAGATCGAGCCGACCAGCGCATCGGCGGCCAGTTCGTAGTCGGCGAAGTCGGTGTCGGAGACCACGACGCCATCGTGGGTGATGGGGTCGTACGACTTGATCACACCTTGCATCGTGATACCCCCCGGTTCGTCCTCATTGGACGGCCCGTCCTCAGCGGACGGCCTTCACTACCTTGCCCGACTTGATGCAACCCGTGCAGGCGTTGACCCGCTTGGGGGAACCGGAGACCAACGCGCGCACGCGTTGGATGTTCGGGTTCCAACGGCGCTTGGTGCGCCGATGGGAGTGCGACAACGACATGCCGAAGTTCGGCTTCTTCCCACAGATTTCGCACACCGATGCCATGACGGACTACCTCGAGAACTCGGACGGGGCCTAGGCGCCCGGTGCGTCCGACAAGATCCGGAGCAACATCCACCGGCGCCACCGGCAGGAGCCAAGGGTACAGGGAGAAGTCCCGCCTACCAATCTCGGTCGGGAACGTCCGTCACCTCCCGGTGTCGCCCGGGTCACGAATCGTCCGCCGGTGGCCATTACCATCGCGGCGTGCCCGAAACGCGTGCCTGCCTCGACGTCGACGCGCTGCGCGCCGTGTTCGCTACCTTCGCCGGTGGGCTGGCCGAGCACCGCGCCGGCATCAACCGGCTGAACGTCTACCCGGTCCCCGACGGCGACACCGGCACAAACATGTCGCTCACCCTCACGTCGGTGATGGCTGAGGTCGAACGCGCCGGGCCGGGCACCATGGCCGAGTTGTGCGATGCACTGGCCCACGGCTCGCTCATGGGGGCGCGTGGCAATTCGGGCGTCATCCTCAGCCAGATCATCCGCGGGATGTGCGAGGTGATCCGGGCGCAGCCCGTCGTCGATGCGGCCCTCCTGGCCCGCTCGCTCGACGCTGCAGCCGTCGCGGCCTACGGGGCGGTGATGCGCCCGGTGGAAGGGACCATCCTCACCGTCATCCGCGAGATCGCCGGGGCCGCCGTTCGCGCCGCCGATTCCGGCGCCGACCTGTTGGGCATCGCCACCGAGGCGGTTCGACAGGGCCGCGAGACGCTCGCATCGACCCCTGACCTCCTCGCAGTGCTGCGCGACGCCGGCGTGGTCGACGCGGGTGGGGCCGGCCTGCTCCTGTTCTTCGATGCGCTGCTCACGGTGATCGACGGCCGTCCGATGCCCGAGGCCGATCCCACGGGCACCGACGACTTGCCGCTCGTGACCTCGTCGAACGCGGGCGACATCGCGTCGCTTCGGTACGAGGTCATGTACTTCCTGCACGCCGACGACTCGGCCGTCGCCGAGTTCAAGGATGCGTGGATGCGCATCGGCGATTCCATCGTCGTGGTGGGGGGCAACGGCCTCTACAACTGCCATATCCACACCCACGACATCGGGGCCGCCATCGAGGCCGGCATCGTCGCCGGTCGACCGAGCAAGATCAGGGTCACCGACCTGCTCGACGAGGTCGAGGAGCGTGCGTGGGTCCGCGATGCAGCCGCCGCTGCGCCGGCGACTCTCGCCGAGCGGGTCACCACCGGTGTGGTCGCCGTCGGAGTCGGCGCCGGCGTCATCGCGCTGTTCCGATCACTCGGCGTGCACGAGATCGTCACGGGCGGCCAGTCGATGAACCCGTCCACCGCGGAGCTTCTCGAAGCGGTCGAGGGGTGCCCGGCCGACGGCGTGGTGATCCTGCCGAACAACAAGAACATCATCCCGGTGGCCTTGCAGGTCGGCGCGCACACCACCAAGACGGTCAGTGTTGTCCCCACCCGCAACGTGGCCGAGGCGCTTGCCTCGCTCGTCGACTACGACCCCGAGGCCACCGTCGACGAGAACGCCACCGCCATGGCTCGCGCGGCAGCCGCCGTGGTCGCGGGTGAGGTCACACAGGCGGTCCGCGACGCGAACAGCGCTGCTGGCCCCGTGCACGCCGGCGACTATCTCGGCATCGACAGCGAGGGCATCGCCGTCATCTCCCAGTCCGTCACCGGCGCGTCCGTAGGCCTTCTCGCCCGCCTCGTCGACGGCGATCACGAGATCGTCACCATCATCACGGGGCTCGACGCGACAGCCGAGCAGACGGCCGAGATCGAAGCCTGGCTCGAAGGCGAGCACCCCGAGGTCGATGTCGAGGTGCATCACGGTGGTCAGCCGCTCTACCCCTACTACTTCGGGGTGGAATGAGCTCGCCCGACGAGCAGGGCGCCGCGGCTGAAGCACCGCTCACGCTCGCGGCCTTCGCCCGCATGCCGATCACGCGCCTCAAGGGCGTCGGGGAAAAGCGCGAGAAGGCGTTCGCCGCGTTGGGCATCGACAACGTGCTCGATCTGTTGATGCACTACCCGCGTCGCTACATCGACCGCACCAACGAAGCGTCGATCACCGATCTCGTACCGGGGGAGGAAGCAATGGTGCTCGCGCGGGTCGAGCGCGTCTCGAGCCGGAAGACCAAGAACCGCCGCACGCTTACCACGGTCACGGTTCGTGATCGCACCGCCCAGCTCACGTGTACGTTCTTCAATCAGCCGTGGCGCGAACGCCAGCTGCAACCGGGCACCGAAGCGGTGTTCTTCGGCAAGGTCGACATCTTCCGCAACGCGCGCCAGATGACGAACCCGGTGGTCGACCTCGTCGGCGACAAGACTGGGCGCATCGTGCCGGTGTACCCGCAGTCCGAGAAGGCGGGCGTCGTC
Source organism: Actinomycetota bacterium (assembly GCA_009699605.1). GTDB lineage: Bacteria > Actinomycetota > Acidimicrobiia > Acidimicrobiales > WLNW01 > WLNW01. Next base: position 25,477 of record WLNW01000016.1, read on the forward strand.
ACGTGGGAGATCGGCGGCGCCGTCGAGGAGGTGCTGCGGCGCTCCGCGTCGCGCGGTATCGCCGACCCTGTTCCCGCTGACGTTCGCTCGCAGTATCGGCTCGTGACGCGCAGTGACGCGATCCTCGGCATCCACGCGCCCGAGTCGATGGGCCAGATGGTCGAGGCGCGCAAGCGGCTCGTGTTCGACGAACTGCTTCGCGTGCAGCTCGCGCTGGTGCTGCGAAAGCGGGCGCTCGAGGCGGTGTCGCAGGGCATCCCGCACGACTCCGGCCGTGGGCTCGTCCAGCGCTTCCACGCGAACCTGCCGTTCGCCCTCACCGGCGCGCAGCAGCGGGCCATCGCCGAGATCGACGCCGATCTCGCGAAGCCCGTGCCTATGCACCGGCTGCTGCAGGGCGACGTCGGTGCCGGCAAGACGCTCGTTGCGTTGAGCGCCTTGCTCGTCGGCGTACAGGGCCGCTACCAGGGCGCGTTGATGGCCCCGACCGAGGTTCTGGCCGAGCAGCACTACATCGGCATACGAGCGCTCGTCGCCGACCTGATCATCCCCGACGACGCGACGCTGCTCGGCGAGCGTCCGGTTCGCGTCGAGCTGTTGACGAACCGCACCACGCAGTCCGAACGCAAACGGCTCGCCGCTGATCTGGCGAGCGGTGCGGTCGACCTGCTCGTGGGCACGCATGCGCTCATCCAGGACAGCGTGGCGTTCCGCTCGCTCGGTGTGGTCGTCATCGACGAGCAGCATCGCTTCGGCGTCGAGCAGCGGGCTGCGCTCCGCGACAAGAGTGCGAACGATGCTGCGCCCGATGTGTTGGTCATGACGGCGACCCCGATCCCGCGCACGGCCGCCATGACCGTCTACGGCGATCTCGACGTCTCGGTGCTCGACGAGCTCCCACCGGGGCGTACCCCCATCGAAACCCAGTGGTCCCGCACCGAGGCGGACGAGGCCGCCGTGTGGCAGCTCGTGCGCGACGAGGTCGCAGCCGGCCGACAGGCCTACATCGTGTGCCCGCTCATCGATGAGAGCGAGACCCTCGAGGTACGCAGCGCGCAGGAGACCTACGACGAGCTCGCGCACGGCGAGTTGGCATCGCTCCGCTTGGGCCTACTGCACGGCCGCATGCCGTCGGCGGACAAGGAGCAGACGATGCGGGCGTTCCGCGAGCGCGAGCTTGAGGTGCTCGTCGCGACCACGGTCATCGAAGTCGGCGTCGATGTACCCAACGCGACGGTGATGGTCATCCTCGATGCGGCCCGCTTCGGCATTGCCCAGCTTCACCAGTTGCGCGGCCGCGTCGGCCGCGGCGTGCACATCTCCTATTGCCGACTGGTCGGTGAGGCGAACACGCCCGACGGCGAGGCTCGCCTCGAGGCGCTGGTGCGCACCACTGACGGATTCGAGCTGGCCGAGATCGATCTCGACCTGCGGGGCGAGGGAACGATCATGGGCGAACGTCAGAAAGGTCGTAACGATCTACGACTCGCATCGCTTCGTCGAGATCGCGACTGGGTCGAGCGTGCCCGCGAGGCGGCGTTCGCGTTGGTCGATGCCGACCCCGGACTCGCCGCGCACGAGCAGTTGCGCGTCGAGATGGAGCTGATCCTCGGCGACAACGACACCGAGTTCCTACTCAAGTCTTGAGGAATGCACCTGCACTGCGATGACCTGCGGAAACCCCTCCGGGCCTGACAGCGCAGCAGGCAACGCAGGACCGCCTCCCGGTTTGTGCCCGGATGCATCGGATCGGGGTGTGTTTCTTCTGGCTTCACGTGTTCTTCGAGTTCTTCGTCGTCGCAGCTCATCTCGCTGCTTGGGGGCGCTACGCGCGGCTGGACGCGCCAGCGCTCGTCCTGGCTCCGTCGCCGGGTGCTCATGTGGGCTAACGCCCGAGCGCGGTCGTCTGCTCCTTCCAGACCAGCTTGGCGCCCGAATGACCGGCGAGCACGACGGAGCCGGTGGATCCTGCCGCTCCGGCGATCGCGAGCACTGCGATCGCCAACGTCGCCCACGTCGGTACGCGCCTCATGCGGGGGTGCGCCTTCCAGCGGTCGACGGCATAGAGCACCGCCACCAGCGCGAACAGGACGAGCGTGAGGTTGCGGGCGAGCTCGCCGTAGTCGCCGTGATCACCGATGGTGCGAAGGCGTCTGGACTCCTGCAACGACTCGCCCGACATGGTGGCCAGCTGCGCGCCGACGGCCCCGATCGCCGCGAGCACCACCACGATCGGACCGTAGGCGCTACGCCACCTGGGGCGGAGCGCGATCGCGACGGCCCCGATCGAAGCGAGTGGGATGCACACGACGGGAATGTGCACGAGCAGTGGATGCGCGGGCAGATTGAGGAGCGAATCGAAGGCCATATCCGGACGGTAGGCCCGAGCGTGCCGACCCGACCGTGCATCGCTCGCCAAGAATCGACCAAGAACGTCAAACCACGAACCGAAACCACTGACGGAGATCACATGAAGGGCTATGACCCCAATGACAGCCCAGCGGCGATGGCACCGAACTGGCGGCGGGTGATCCTCGTCGATGGATTGCTCGGCATCGTGGTGGCGATCGTGGGGATCGTGCTCGCGATCACCTGGTCGAGCTTCGGTGGCGCGGTGATCGCCGCGTTTGGCGTGCTCTACCTCTTCGCGGTGATCCGCCGCTTCCGCGGGTTTGGCGATCGGCGCCGCGCGGCCGGCCTCGATGACTGAGTCCGATCGCGAGGCAATCGCGACCCTCACCGCAGCGTTCGTCGATGACCCACTCATGGGTTGGATATTCGACGACCCCTTGACCCGCCCGGAGCTCTTGGGCACATGGTGGACCTGGATGCTCGTCCACCGCCCCGGCCACGCTCGTGTCCTCGCCACCGACGACCGTCACTCGGCCGCGCTCTGGTACGGGCCCGATCCGGTCGGCGACGATGCGCAGCGCGACTTTCCGGCGTTGCTCGTGTCGTTGCTGGGTGAGGCGCAAGCCCACGAGAAGCTTCGTGGGCTCGCGGTGATACCGGCCGCCCATCCCCGCGACGAGCGGCACTGGTACCTGGCGGCGGTCGGCACCCGGCCCGGGGCGCAAGGCCAGGGGAGCGCGCTTCGGGTACTCACGCCAGTGCTCGCCGAGGCCGACGAGCTCGGGGTCGGGGCCTACCTCGAGTCCTCCAATGTCCGCAACGTGGCGTTCTACGAGCGCTTGGGCTTCGTCGCCACCGGCACCATCCGGATTCCGGGTGGGCCGTTCCTCACGCCGATGTGGCGGTCAGCGCCGGGTCGCGGCGGTCACCGTGAGCGGAGGGGACGGGGAACCCCACCGCGTGGGTAGTGCCAGTTTCTTGCCGGGGTCACTCCGATCGGGCGGGCGTCGTTGCCGCATCCGATCGATGGGACTGGGTCAGGCTCCCGTTTCGCGCAATGCATAGGCCAGGTGGCAAGCAAAACGAACCAACCGGGTCGTTCCGTGATCGCAGTCGCTCATGTGGCAGCTGGGCGTGTTTCGGGGCGCGGGTTCAGCCCGCGGTCGGCGTGCCCGGATAGGCAGGCGGGTCACCCGCGGCGGGCACGTTCGGGCGTGACCAGCTCGTGAGCCGGGTCAGGTCCTCGCACAGCGCCCGCCACTCCTCGGGTACCCATCCTTCGGCTGCGCCGAGCAGCGAGCCATCCTGGCGCACGACGACGAGGGCAGGAAGCACGGTGAGCGAAAGGCTCTTGACGACCGCCCGATCGGGATCAGCGAAGGCGAGGAACTCGTCGGCCAGCGACCCGAGGAACTGCAACGATCCGGCCGCGTCGGCGGTGGCCAGGAACGCAACGCGGCAATCGGCACCGGCGTAGTTCTCGAGGACGCGCTGCGCCGTCTTGAGGATCCACGCGCTCTCATGGGTGTATGGATCGACGACGACCAGGACGAGCGGGAACGTCGTGAGCCAATTCCCGAAGGGACGCGCTTCGCCGCGAACTGACGCGAGCTCCACGTCAATCGAAGGTGCCGTTGCCACGACCGCGAACCGTAGCGCACCGGCCATCGTGTGGGACGAACTGGGCGGTCCCTCTGCACGCCTCGACGCAACCGGTAGCGTCGAGGCGTGCACCCCATCGAACGGCTTCGCTACGTGGCCCGGGCGAGCGGTGTGTCCCACGCACTCGCCGTGCGAGAGAGCGCGTCGGCCATGCGGTCGTTCGTCCGCGAGCCGCACGCGCTCGTCACCGCGTGTCGCCGCATGATCGACCGCCAGCCGGCGATCGCGCCCCTGTGGTGGCTCGGTGCGCGGTTGCTCACCGCACCCGATCCCGCAGTCGAGATCGAGCGGGTCCTCGCGGAGCTCGCCGATGACTCCACCGTGCGTGAGCTTGAGTTTGCGGTGCCCGCCAACTCGTCGGTGTGCGTGATCGGCTGGCCCGACCTGGTAGGCGAGGCGTTGCTCCGCCGGGGCGACCTCCGCGTGCTCGTCGTCGATGTCCGCCGCGAGGGCTCGGGGTTCGTAGCGCGACTCATGCAGGCCGACGTCGACTGCGACGACGTCCCCGTCGAAGGTATGGCGCAGGCCATTGCTGCGAGCGATCTGGTGATCCTCGAGGCGTCGGCGGCCTGCCCCACCGAGGTGCTCGCGGTCTCGGGCTCCTACGCCGCCGCGGTCATCGCCCGGCGGCTCGAGGTCCCCGTGTGGCTCGGGATGGGTGTCGGGCGCCTGCTCCCCGCCAACATGTATGCGGCGCTCGTCGAACGGGCCGGTCTCGACAACGAGCCGTGGCATCAGGACAACGAACGCCTGCCGGCCGACCTCGTCGATGTCGTTATCGGCAGTGCCGGCGTACGCGATGCGGCGGTGGCCCTGCGCGACGTCACGTGTCCGGTCGCCCCAGAGCTCATGAAGGACCGCAGAGACATCGACTGAGATCGCACTGACCCACCGCTCGTGTGGCTGCGCGCGATGTCGGCGGGGTGGGTGGGGACTACTGGCGGGCGTCGAGCAGCCGGCGTGCGATGACCTTGAGGCAGAGCGTCTCGTCGGCGCCCTCGAAGATCGACAGCACGCGTGCATCGACGTAGTAGCGGCTTACCGCGTACTCCTCGGCGTAGCCCATGCCGCCATGGATCTGCAGCGCTTCGCGGGTGACCCATTCGGCGGCGCGACAAACGTAGGCCTTCACCATCGAAGCCTCGAGCATTCCCTCGCCTCGCGACATGAGATCCGACACGTGGTACGCGAACTGGCGCGCCGCGGTGATGAGGAACGCCATGCGGCCGAGCTTGGCGCGGGTGAGCTCGAACTCGGCGATGGCCTTGCCGAAGACCACACGATCGGCGGCGTAGGCGCATGCTGCTTCGTATGCCGCTTGCATCAGGCCGACCGCGCGCGCTGCGGTCTGCAACCGGCCGTTCTCGAATCCTTCCATCTGCAAGTAGAAGCCGCGGCCGATGCCCGCCTCGTTCCCGATGAGGTTGTCGCTCGAGACCCACCAGTTGTCGAACGCGATCTCGTAGGAGTGCATGCCGCGATAGCCGATGGTGTCGATCGCTCGACCTTGCATCGCACCCCCACCAGGTGCGCCTCCGTCGTCGCCCGGTTGCTGCGCGAACGAGAATCCGTGACCGTCCCCGGGCGGCTTGGGCACGATGAAGCACGACAAGCCCTTGTGGTTCGTGGTCGAGGGGTCGGTGCGCGCGAGCAGCATCAGCACATCGGCGCGCGCCGCGAACGTGCACCACGTCTTGGTTCCGTTGATACGCCAGCCGTTCGCGTCGCGTACCGCAGAGACGCGCACGCCCGCGACGTCGCTGCCGTAGTCGGGCTCGGTGACCGCCACGGCGACGAGCGTTTCGCCACTGGCGAGCTGCGGGAGCCAGTGCGACTTCTGCTCGGGGGTCCCGCCGCGCACGAGCGCTCTCGTGAGGATCTCGGGGCGCGTTATGAGCGAACCGCCGATGCCCAGCGAGCCGCGTGAGAGCTCCTCGGTCGCGATGACCATCGCGAGGTAGTCGTTCGCCTCGCCGATGGCCCCGCCGCCATACTCCTCGGGTATCGAGAGGCCGAATCCGCCGAGATCCGCCAGCCCCGACAAGATCGATTCCGGAACGTCGGCGTTGGTGCGGTGCACGTGTTCGGCAACAGGCTTGATCTTGTCGTCGGAGAAGCGGCGGAACGAGTCGCGCACCAGCTCGAAGAAGTCGTCGAGGTGTCGCGGCCCGTCGACACCCGCGAGGGACGCGACGAACGAGGGTGCGCGGTACGTGCTGACGAACTGATGGGCGGGGTCGAGCGCGCCGCGGCCGACGCCCCACAGTTCCTCGCGTCCGAGCACGCGCGTGGCGATGTCGTGGATCGCGTCGGCGATGAACGCGCACGCAAGGCGTGCCTCGAGATCGCCGCGCGTCCCGTAGTCGAGAAGTACACGTGCCGTGGCCACCGCCGAGGCGGCGTGCGCGACGTCGTAGGCCAGGACCTGATCTTCGTCGACCGACCGAATCGACGCGAGACCGGCGTCGACGGTCTGGGCGGCTACATGCACGGCGACGGCGGCTTCGGCGAGATCGATCGAGGGCATGAGGGGAGGCTACGTGACCGCACACGCCACAGAAAACGTGTGCCGGGCAGGGCTAGCGTGAGGCATATGACTGATATCGACGACGTGTCGGGCCTGGCAGCGAAGGTCGATCTTCTGCTCGCGCATCGCGAGATCGAGCAGAAGATCTACCGCATGGGCTATGCCCTCGAGGGCGGCGACTTCGAGATGGTCGGCTCGCTGTTGCGGCACGCGACGTTCGGCGCCGACATGATCGGACGCAAGGTCTTCACGGGGCAGGCCGAGATCACCGCGCAATACGCCCGCACCAACATCACCTATCCGGGCAAGGGACGCGCCACGCGCGAGATGTACGACAACGTCGTCGTCGATATCGATCTCGCCACCGGCACCGCACGTTCCACCACGATGTACACCGTGGCGCAGCAGATCCCTGGAACCGATGCGCCGTTCGCGCTGCTGGTGGCGGGCCGCTACGTCGACGAGTGGGCGTGCATCGAAGGCGAGTGGCACTTCACCGACCGGTTCATCGAGGTGCAGTTCAAGAACAACCTCAACAGCCACATGCACACCGGCAGTCAGCCCTACAACTGACGGCGGTGACGTTTCAAGGCGCGCTCGAATCCTGGGCGGCATCATTGCCGCGCTCCATGCCGTGGCGAGACACACGCGACCCGTGGGCAATCCTCGTCAGCGAGACGATGCTGCAGCAGACCCAGGTGGCACGCGTTCTTCCGAAGTACGTCGCGTTTCTCGAACGGTTCCCCGACGTGTCGGCGGCTGCCTCGGCTCCCGTGGGCGCGATCGTTGATGCTTGGTCCGGACTCGGCTACAACCGTCGGGCGGTCCTCCTGCACGCCGCGGCGCACGCGGTCGTCCGTGATCACGAGGGAACATTTCCGGCCTCGCTCGCGGCGCTGCTCGCGCTGCCGGGCGTCGGGCCTTACACCGCCCGCGCAATCTTGGCGTTCGCGTTCGAGCACGACGCCGCGGTACTCGACACCAACGTGGCGCGCGTACTCGCTCGCCAGCACGGGCGGTCGCTCCGCGCCCGAGAGGCACAGGCCCTCGCCGATGCGTTGGTGCCGCCGGGCCGCGGATGGTGGTGGAACCAGGCGATGCTCGATCTCGGCGCGCTCGTGTGCACCAAGCGCGCGCCGTGCTGCGGCGGGTGTCCGGTGCGGGGCACGTGTGTCTGGCAAGGCGAGGGTGTCGATCCGGCGATCGGCTCGGCCGGCGTGAGCGCCCCGCAGTCCCCCTTTGCCGGATCCGATCGTCAAGGGCGCGGCCGGTTGGTCGACGCCCTGCGGCGCGGGCCGGTCCATGGCGCCGACCTTGCGGTCGTCATGGGATGGCCCGACGATGCCGTGCGTGCCGGCCGCGTTGCCGCAACGGTGGTGACCGACGGGCTGGCGATGTACGCCGAGGAGACCTATTTGCTCCC
>WLNW01000160.1 GCA_009699605.1 Actinomycetota bacterium
CCGAACACTGCTTCGTTCACCGACACCCCCACGGGGATGATCGTGGAGATGCCCTCGTTCCGCAGCCACGAGTCGAGCGACGTGCCACCGAACGGTGACATACCGTGATGACGCATCGACACGAGATCGGTCGGTTCCGGTCCGAGCTCGGGCACCAACTCGCCCTCGGGCGTACCGTCACGAATCATGCGTGGGTTCTTGGTCATACGGCCGAGCAGCGGGTTGTTGATGGCGGTACCGCGCAGGTCGTGGCGGAACGTGATCAACGCATGCACGACGAGCACGCCGACTGCACGCGCCGCGCGGGCGAGGGTGGCAGCCTTGTCGACGACCCCGAGCGCGACCACCTCGTCGGCCAGTTCGCGCAGCTCAGCGCGGTCACCGATGATGCCGCGTTGCATCTCGCAGGTCACGACTGCGGTGTGGGACGGGTCGACCAGGGTGGCGAGGTCGACGGGCACGATCAGAAACCCGTGTAGATCGGGGTGCGGTCCTCGGCGCGTGCCGCACGGAACTCGGCGTAGTCGTCGCTGCGGTTGAGGAAGGTCTGGAACAGCTGCTCGTCGGCCATGGCCCGCCGCAGCTCGGGTTCGGCAAGGTGCTTGATCACGCGACGCGCCAGGTTGACGGTGATGGTGGGCGCAGCGGCGATCTTCTCGGCCATGGCAAACGCGGTCTCGTCGAGCTGGTCGGGTGCAACCACCCGCGACACCACCCCATGGGCGTACGCCTCGGCTGCGTCCATCGCACGACCCGTGAGCACCATGTCGCTCGCCACGCCGTGGCCGCAGATCTGAAATAACCGCGGCACACCGCCGGTGTCGGGCATGACGCCGTGGGTGACCTCGGGCAGCATGAACCGCGCCCCTTCGGCTGCGATGCGGATATCGCACAGCAGCGCGCGTTGGAACGATGCGCCGATCGACCAGCCGTGCATCGCCACGATGATCGGCGCATCGATGTCGAAGATCTGCTGGATGCTCTCGATCCCCCGACGCATGAGCGCGGCGTGAGTCATGGTGACCTGACCGCCGCCGATGGACGCGACGTCGCGACCAGACGAGAAGGACTTGCCGACTCCGCGCCAGACGATGGCCCGAACATCGCGCCGACCCTTCAACTCGGCGAGGGCGGCGAACAACTGGGTGTCCATGTCGTCGTTGAACGCGTTGTGCTTCTCGGGATTGTTGTTGGTGATGACCGCGATGCTGCCGCGGTATTCCAGATCGACCGTGCCGGCCATAGGGCCCCCTCCGTGAACGTGGAACGAACGATACGTGACGGCTCGCCTCGACCGGTAGGTGAGTGGTTAGCGTCTCGAAGATGCAACCAGTCGTGGACCGTTTGGAAGTTGAATACGTCGCCCCTGGCGCCCTCGAGGTGCGCTGGAGCTTCCTCGACGTCGCGCACCCCGGCCCGGTCGACATCGCCCACGGCCCGCAACCTGTTGTCCTCGATCACACCCATGTGCACACCGCGGATGCCGCGGCACGTTCGTTCACCCTCACGGGGCTCGGCGAAGGGCCGCACTACGTGTCGGTGGGCGTGCATGGCAGCGGCACGAGGCGGGTCGGCGGGGAGCGGCTGGTCCGCCTCGAGGGTCTGCAGAACTTTCGCGATCTAGGTGGCTATCGCGTTGCCGGTGGCGGTCACACGCGCTGGGGCCGGTTGTTCCGGGCCGACTCGATGCACAAGCTCACCACGACCGATCACGCGACCCTCGAGGGTCTTGGTTTGCGCGGCATCGCGGATCTGCGCAGTGACAAGGAACGCGAGACGCACCCGAATCCGCTCGAGCGCGCGGTGCAATACGAAGTGGTGGGTCGATTGCGTTCCGCTCCCGGGATCGAACCCGCACGCGATCTCATCAACGTCGACGGCGAGGAAGTCTTGCGCAACATCTATGTCGGTTCGCTCGAACACAGCGCCGATCTCTTCGGCGCGTTGCTCACTTCGTTCGCGTCCGAAGGCGGCCTACCGGCGGTCTTCCATTGTCACGCCGGCAAGGACCGTACGGGTATCGTCGCGGCGCTCGTGCTCCTTGCGGTAGGCGTCGACCGCGAAACGGTGCTCGACGACTACGAGATCACTCGCCGGTACCGCACCTTCGAGAACCAACAGGACAGCTACGCCAACATGATCAAGCTGGGCATGTCGCCCGAGGCCGCGGCCGGGGTGCTGTCCACACCGAGGTGGGCGATGCAAGAAGCGCTCGACGCGATCGACGGCACGTATGGCGGCATCGAGCACTACCTCCTCTCGTACACGTCGCTCTCCAACGGCGCACTCGACGCGTTGAGGGCTGCGCTTGTCGAGGACTGAGTGCGCTGCCTCTAAAGCAGCGCTATCGGGTTGACCGGGCAGCCGGTACCACCGACCACGCGGAGGGGGGCCACGCTTAGCTGGAATGCCCATCGGCCGACCTCGGCGCACGCTTCGGCGAGGTCCAACAGGTGCATGTTGTCGATGAGGTGCAGCCCAACTGCGGTGATGCCGATCTGATGGATCGGGAATGGCCAACCTGCCACCGGACCGGCCGGCATGTGATCCGAGATGCCATCGCTGCCGAGCACCGTGACCCCACGATCCTTCAACCACCGCGCGCACTCGGGATGCAGACCAGCGAGGCCCTGAAAAAATGGGCTGAGGGAACCGTCGTGCGCGACACGGCGTGCGTCTCGACCGGTCGACACGATGACCATGTCGCCCGGCTCGACGACGACCTTCTGTGCTTCTTCGGCGGCCATGAGGTCGCCGACGGTGACGGTCTGGTGCGGCTCGAGGTAGTCGACCCCGCGGACTCGGGGCACGTCGATGAGGATGCATCGGCCGACGAGGTTGTCGACAGCGGCCATGATGCTGTTGCGGAGCGCGCCACCGTTGCTGCGTACGTCGGCGGGTAGGAAGCCGTTGTACATCTCACCCCGCACGAACATGTGGCACAACGCGTCGATGTGGGTGATGCCGAGCCCGTGCACGTTGGTGCCGACGTAGTCCTGCGTCGCCTCGTACCCGGGGATGCCGCTCGAGTCGCGAGCATCACCGGCGGTGATCATGTGGTGACAACCCGGGACCGGCGTCTCGGCCGAGGGGCTCACGGGGAAGTCGTGCGCACAGCTGATCGCGCGACCGAGCTTGACCGAGGCTGCGCCTTTGGCCCGCACGTCGTCGGTGAGCAGGTTCAGCGTGCCGGCCTGATCGGCTACGCCCCAGCGTCCCCAGTTCTTGCACGATTCGTAGATCTCGTCGAGATCGCCGGCACTCAGGTTGTAGTCGACTGCGGCAGCCATGGTCCCCCCGTTGTTCGACGCGAGTGTAGGCCCGGTTAATGCGCGCGCATGGATGGGCCGCCGCCCGTGCGGCGGGGTCGCGGGTCAGGCATTGGTGAGCGTGCGGCCCGGCAGCACGTCGAGCCCGGCCAGCGTGGATGCGCCATCCACGGAGATCGGCACGCCGTTGACGAGCACGTGCGAGATGCCCTCGGGGCGGTCGCCGATGAGGCGTTCGCCGTGGGCCGGCATGTCGGTCACCCGACGCAGCGGGCCAGTGGCCAGGCGTTCCCAGTCGAGCACGACGACGTCGGCCGGCGAGCCTTCGCGGATGTAACCGCGATCGGTGCAGAGCACGTCGCCGATCTCGCCGGTGAGTTTGCGGATACCGGCTTCCATGCTCATTACCTGGCGATCACGTACCCACTTCGACAAGAAGTCGGTGGGCATGACCGCATCGCAGATCTGGCCGACGTGGGCGCCGGCGTCGCTCAGTCCCATGATGCAACCTTCGCCTTGCAACAGGAGGCTGACCCCGTCGATGTCGTCGTTCGCGAACGTGATCTCGACTCGCGTCGCGAGCTTGTCGTCATAGGAGATGTCGCAGAGCGTTTCCCATGGCGACGTGCCACGCCCGCGTGCGATGTCGCCGATGGTCGACCCGATCAACTCGGGATGCGTTGCCGACTCGACGAGGGTCATGCCGTTCCAGCGCGTGGTGAGCAAACCGTTCGCGTCGAGGTCGTGTTGCACGCGAGCGCGCCACTGGCGGTCGGCGAACAGGTCGGTGCGTCGGTCGTGCGACAGCGCGACGAGCTCCTTGAACGAACCCATCGTGTAGAAGGAGGTGGGTTCGACCATGAGCACCTGCTGCGTGATCGGCCGGCAGGTGACCTGCACCCAGACGTCGGCGCCGCCGTTGCGGCCCGCGACGTGTGCGTCGAGCTTGGCGCGAAAGTCTCCTCGCGCCGAAGCGGCTGCAGGATACGTGAGGATGGACGACCAGTTGAGGCGTCGCCCGAGCGACTTCTGGAACTCGTAAACCCACTGGTAGTTCTCGCCCGGCGCGACGTGCACGATGCCTTGGCCAAGCGTGGACGTCACGCGCAGGAGCGCTTCGGTTTCGGCTTGCGAGGCCGCTATGGACGGCACCGGACGACCACCGTCGCCGATGTGGAAGCCGGCCCGATCGGTCGAGATGCCTAGGGCGCCGCCGCGCAAGGACTCGGCGACGACACGTTGCATCTCGACGATCTCGGTCTCGGTGGCCTCGCGTTCGTACGCTTCTTGGCCCATCACGTACATCCGTACGGGCGTGTGCCCGACATAGCCACCAAAGTTGAGCAGTGTGCCGCGTCGCCGCACCGAGTCGAGGTATTGGCCGTAGGTCTCGAAATCCCATTCGATGCCCGCCTCGAGTGTGGCCACCCGCATGTCCTCGACCTTGTCGAGGGTTCGTACGAGCGAGCCTCGATCGCTCGGCTTGGTCGGCGCGATGCTGTAGCCGCAGTTGCCAGCCACGACGCTCGTGACGCCGTGCCAGCACGAGGGGCTGAGCGTGGCGTCCCACAGCACCTGCGGGTCGTAGTGGGTGTGGATGTCGATGAACCCGGGCGCGACCACCATGCCCGTGGCGTCGAGCTCAGTGGTGCCCCGTACCGTCGGTGCGATCTCGACGACCTTGCCGTCGCGGATGCCGATGTCGACGCGTTGCGCCGGCGCTCCGGTGCCGTCGACCAACATGCCACCCCGGACCGCGATCTCGTGCGCCATCTCGTGCTCCCCCTGTGGGCCACCCCGGCAGCCCTGCGTCACGTAGGTTACGCATCGAGGCAGGACGCCGCGGCAAATGCGTGCCGGCGTTCGGGTCGATCGCAAAGGAGACATCATCATGGGCAGGCTCGACGGCAAGGTGGCCATCATCACGGGCGGCGCCCGCGGCCAGGGTGCGAGCGAAGGAGCGCTCTTCGCAAGCGAAGGCGCCACGGTCTACCTGACCGACGTCCTCGTGGACGATGGAGCGAAGGTAGCGGCCGACATAGGCGCGACCTTCCTCCCCCATGACGTCACCGACCCGGCGCAATGGTCTCAGGTGGTCGAACGCGTGCTCGCTGACACCGGCCGCGTCGATGTGCTCGTCAACAACGCAGGCATTTTGCACTGGGCACCCATGACCGAGACCTCGCTCGACGTGTGGAACCGCATCATCGCGGTCAACCAGACCGGCGTGTTCCTCGGCATGCAGGCGGTGTCCTCGACGATGAAGGCCCAGCGCAGCGGGTCGATCGTCAACATCTCTTCTATCGGTGGCATGCGCGGCGCGAGCCCCTGCTTTGCGTACGGCGCGACCAAGTGGGCCGTGCGCGGCATGACCAAGGGTGCTGCGCAGGAGCTCGGTCCGTTCAACGTGCGGGTGAACTCGGTGCACCCCGGCATCATCGACACGCCGATGATGGCCGACCAGCCGCTCGACGCGATGACCGACCGTGTTCCGCTGCGGCGGTACGCGTCCGCCGACGAGGTCGCGAAGCTCGTGCTGTGGCTGGCCGGCGACGAGTCTGGTTATGCGACCGGTGCCGAATTCACGCTCGACGGCGGGCAGACAGCATGAGCTGCTGTCTCGGGGCAACGAGGGCGCGAGCATGACGGTACAGATAGACCTCAGCGGTCGCGCTGCGCTCGTCATCGGCGGCGGAGGCGGTGGGATCGGAAGCGCGATGCTCGATGCCGTCGCCCGCGCGGGAGCTGACGTGGGCATCATCACGTTCGTGCCTGAACACGCCGCGACGTCCGTGGCGCACGCCGAATCGCTCGGCGTACGTGCTGCGGCGGTCGTCCTCGACGTGACCGACGAGGCCACGCTCGTCGCCGGCATCGCCGAGCTCGCGGCACAGCTCGGACGCTTCCGTCATCTCGTCAACGTGGTCGGCGGCTCCCTGGCCGATGACTGGCACCGCTCGGCCGAGTACGACATGGACGCCTTCGACCGACTGGTCGGTCGCAACCTCCGCTACGCCGTGGTGTCGTGTCGCGAAGTGGCGCGTGAGCTGCTCGCGGCAGGTGAGGAGGGGTCCATTGTGAACCTGTCATCGGCTGCGGCGCGGGGCACGCCGCTGCTCGGCGCATACGGCGCAGCAAAAGCGGCCCTCGAGTCGTTCGGGCGCACGATGGCCTTGGAGTGGGCGCCGAAGGGCATTCGGGTCAACGCCGTTGCGCCCGGAACCATCAGGACGCCTCGCGCTGGTACCACCGATATGGCCGATGCTGCCGCGCAGGAGATCCCCCTTGGCCGTCGCGGCGCGCCCGAGGACATCGCCAACGCCGCGTTGTTCCTCTTGTCGGATCTGGCGTCCTACATCACCGGGGTCACCCTGGCCGTCGATGGAGGCACCATCATCGGCGGTCGTGGCGGCGACGGGTTGCCGACCTTCGTCACCAACCCCGCCGTTCGCGCTCGATTCGGCTCATAGCCCGCAGGGCTGGCCTGTCAGATTCTTTGTGTATCCGGCGTGATGGTTCGCGGTCGCCTTCGTGGGGGCAGACCCCAACGGGTACCCCGCAGGTCGAGGGTCGGCCGCGAGTTTGGTTGACGATTATTGTGTCTTGATCATGTTGCCTGGTCGATGAGGGCGAGTTCGAATTCGACGGGGTGAGCAGGCCCAGGCGGCGTTGTCGCCGGCGACGGCGACTCGGCCCATCGAGCCGGACAATCCGGCGGCTTTGAGCACAGCGACGAAGTCACGAGAACGAAACTGCCTTGCGACCCGGTTCGAGAACGGGTCCTTGATCAGACAGCAGTAGCGGAGGATCAGCATCGCGAAGATGATGTCGATGAGGCTGAAGCCGGCCTCATCATTGGTGGGCATGTCACCTCCCTTGGGGGAAAGCGGGAAACTGGCGAGGGTCGGGGCGGGAGCCGCCCCGACCCTCCCAAGGTCAGGCTCAGCTGGAACGCTTCAGGTGGTGCTGATCAGGCGAGATCGAAGCGATCGGCGTCCATCACCTTGACGAATGCGGCGGCGAAGTCCTTGGCGAACTTGGCACCGGCGTCATCGGCTGCATACACGTCGGAAATCCCCCGCAGGACCGAGTTCGAACCGAACACGAGATCGTTGCGACTACCGGTCCACTTGAGTTCGCCGCTCGCGCGGTCACGGCCTTCGAACGTGTCTTGGGTGTCCGACGAAGCAGACCACACGGTGTTTTGGTCCA
>WLNW01000161.1 GCA_009699605.1 Actinomycetota bacterium
CAACAGAGCCAGGACAAGTCCGATTCGTCGGCGATTGCAAAGGCGTGGCTCGCAAAGAACAAGCTGGTTCCTTACAGCGGAGCCAAGCTGACGGGTACGTTCAGGGTCGGTTCGACCAACTTCGGCGAGCAGGAGATCGTGGCGGAGCTTTACGCACAGGTCCTCGAGGCCGCGGGGGCCAAGGTCGAGCGCAAGTTCAAACTTGGTAGCCGCGAGGTGGTCGCTCCTGCGCTCGAAAAGGGTGATCTCGACCTGTACCCCGAGTACGTGGGGTCGTACACGAGCTTCCTCAGCAAGGATGCCACGGTGCCCACCGACGTCAAGGCGGCAGTCGCGCAGCTCGCGACACTGGCTGCGGCCAAGGGCATCGTGCTGGGTGAGCCCGCTCCAGCCGAGGACAAGAACGGATTCGTCGTCACCGCGGCAACCGCCGCGAAGTACAAGTTGGTGAAGACCTCGGATCTGGCCACGGTCGCCGACACGCTCACCCTTGGCGGCCCGCCGGAGTGTCCGCAGCGGCCCTATTGCGGCCTTGGCCTGACCAAGTCCTACGGGCTCACGATCAAGTCGTAGTTCGTTCCGGCGCGTAAGACGCTGCGACGAACTGCAGGCCATCTGCGACCTGCAGGGGGACATCTCCTAACCTGAGGACTGCGCGATGCGGCAGCGGGCGCGGGGCGAGTTTGCGTGGAGGACCAGATGTTGCTCGACGGCAAGGTCGCGCTGGTATCGGGGGCCGGTGCCGGGCTCGGTCGAGCCGCCGGGCGCCGACTCGCCGCGCACGGCGCCCGGGTGGTGTTCAGCGACCTTGATGAAGCGGCAGTCACCGCATCGGTTCGGGCGGTCCACGAGGACGGTGGCGAGGCGCACGGCGTCGTCGCCGATATCACTGATCGTGATGCTTGTGACCGCGCCATCAGCGACGCGCTGTCCACGTTCGGCCGGCTCGATGCGTTAGTCAACGACGCCTACGACGGCGGTGACTACCAGCGCTTCGCCGACGCCGATCTCGCGTCGTGGCGACGCACCGCCGACGTCAACGTTTTCGGAACGCTCACCATGACCCAAGCCGCGCTGGTGGCGCTGCGTGCATCCGGGTCGGGCCGAATCGTCATGGTCTGCACGCACGGCGTCGAAGTGATCCAGCCATCCTTCGGCGCGTACACCGGATCGAAGGCCGCGCTCGCCCATCACACCAAGTTGCTCGCGGCCGAGCTCGGCGGCGACGGCATACGTGTTAACGCCGTCTACCCCGGCCCGATCTGGGGTCGGAACCTGCAAGGCTTCCTCGACGCGCAGGCGGGGGCGGCGAACGTCGAGCCCGAAGTTGTGTACGCGGCGTTCCGGGCGAAGAACGCCATGAATGAGTTCGTCACCGCCGACGCCGTCGCTGATTGCATCGTGTTCCTCGCCTCCGATCTGTCTCGCACCCTGACCGGCCAGGCGCTCTATGCCAACGCCGGCGAGAGCTTTCACTGATCGGCGGTTCACCGAAGTTGGGTCACGAAGCCGGAGAAGCTTCGATGGGTCGGTCGGTAAACTCTGCTCGTGCGTCTTCGAGCGAACGAACCCTGCTTCTGCGGTAGTGGCAGCAAACTGAAGCGGTGCCATCTGGATCGGCGCTTGCTGGAGCGCACGCCGGTCATCATCGGCGCGGTGAGCCCTCGTCGTGCCGTGCCCGACTCGATCGTCCGGCCGCCGTACGTCAGTGGTGGGCGTATCGGCCCCGGCGCCGCGCAGATCCACGACCCCGAGTCGCTGGCCGCGCTGCGCGAAGCGTGTCGGATCGCGGCCGAGGTCCTGATCGAAGCGGCCGCAGCTGTCGCTCCAGGGGTCACCACCGACCACATCGATGCGGTCGCGCATGCGGCGTATATCGCCCGGGGTGCCTATCCGTCGACGCTCGGCTACCGCGGGTTCCCGAAGTCGATCTGCACATCGGTCAACGAGGTGATCTGTCACGGCATCCCCGACGATCGCCCGCTGCAGGCGGGCGACATCGTCAACATCGACGTGACCGCCTACAGGTCGGGGATGCACGGCGACACCTCGGCCACGGTGCTCGTCGGCGACGTCGAGGCGTCCACGGCGAAGCTCGTGGAGACCACCCGTCTGGCCACGCTCATCGGCATCGCTGCGATCGCCCCCGGACGGCCGTTGCGAGCTATCGCCGAGGCCATCGTGCCCTACGTCGATCAGTTCGGGTACGACATCATCTCGGAGTACGGCGGCCACGGCATCGGCCGCGTGTTCCACGCATCACCCCACGTGAACCACACCATCGAGCCGCGCGACCGGGCGCTGCTCAAGCCGTGGATGTCGATCACCGTCGAGCCCATGATCACCTCCGGCGTCTCCACGTTCCATCAGGGCCATGACGGCTGGACCGAGTTCGCCGACGATGGGCTGCCCTCCGCGCAGTTCGAGCACACCGTGGTGGTTACCGACAGCGGGGTAGAGATCCTCACGCTCACCTCCGACGGTCGTTCGCTGGTCGGCACGCTGCCCCTGCCCTGAGCGCTGAGCGGCCGTGGCTGAGGTCATTCGCCGCTACGGTTCGACTATGTCCCGTCCCGCTCTTCCGCGCCGCCACGACATGCCGATGTCGGTGGCGAAAATCGAAGAGCTCGTACGGGCGAGCGGCGGCCGGGTCACACCAGGCCGCCGGGCCGTGATCGACGCCCTGCTCCAGAGCGACAATTGGTTGACTGCCGATGACATGCTCGTGGCCGTGCGCAGCGCGTGGCCTCGGGCCAACGAGGCGGCCGTGTACCGCGCGCTCGAGTCGCTCGAGCAACTCGGGGTGATCTGCCACACGCATCTCGGCCACACGGCGTCCTACTGGCATCTCGCCACCGACCCACGCCAGTCGCTCGTGTGCGAGGGATGCGGTCGCGTCGTGCTCGTGCCGGCCGCGTGGCTCGAGGCGTTGCACCGCCGCATACGCGACGAGCTCGACTTCGTGGTGGCGCCCGACCACTTCGCCTGGTCTGGCTTCTGCAACCGGTGCATCAGCCCCCAGCGACCCGACTGCGTTCAGGCGCGGTCGATGTCATAGCCAGGGGGCAGCTCGAGCCGATTTGCCCGCATCAGCTCGGCGTCGCGCAGGATGGTTCGCGTGGGCCCGTCGGCGACGATACGCCCGTCGTTCATGATCACGGCGCGGGCACACAGCTCGAGCGCGTAGGGCAGATCGTGCGTGACGATCAGCACGGCCTGGGGGAGCGTCCGCAGCAGCTCGGCAAGTTCTCGTCGCGCCACCGGGTCGAGGTTCGACGAGGGCTCGTCGAGCACCAGCACCTCGGGTCTCATCGCCAGGACGGTGGCCAGGGCCGCCCGCCGTCGCTGGCCGAAGCTCAGGTGATGCGGCGTGCGGTCGCCGTGGCCGAGCAACCCGACCGCACCAAGCGCGTCCTCGACCCGACGGTCGAGCTCGGCGCCTCGTAGCCCGAGGTTTGCCGGGCCGAATGCCACGTCGTCGCGAACGGTGGGCATGAACAACTGATCGTCGGGGTCCTGGAACACGATTCCGACCCGGCGGCGTACTTCGCCCAGGTTCGCCTTGACGACCGGGAGGCCGGTCACGTGCACGCGGCCCGAGTTCGCGCGCAGGATGCCGTTGAGGTGCAGTGCCAACGTGGTCTTGCCGGCTCCGTTCGGGCCGAGCACTGCGACGTGCTCGCCGGCATCGACGCGTAGGTTCACGTGGTCCAGTGCGATCGTGCCGTCGGGGTAACGAAAGCTCAGGTCGGTCACGTCGATCGCGGGCGGGGTCATGCGAGGACCCGGGCGACGACCACGACCACGAGAGCGAAGGCCACCGGCACGAAGACGAGAGCGGTAGATCGCATGGTCTGTTCGGCGCGGAACGTGGGCATGCGCCCGTCGTAGCCTCGTGAAAGCATCGCGATGTGCACCCGCTCGCCGCGCTCGAACGACCGAACGAAGAGCGTTCCTGCTGTTGCCCCGATCGCGCGCGATTGCCATAGCCAGCGAGGGTCGTGTCCGCGCGAAAGTCGGGCGATGCGCATGCGGCGTAGTTCGTCGAGCAGAACGTCGCTGTAACGGACCATGAATCCGCTGATGCCGACGAAGAGCGTTGGTACTCGAAGTCGTTCGAGACCTCGCAGGAGCTCGCTCACCGGTGTGGTCGCCGCCAACACGATTGAAGCTGCGACACCGAGCGTTCCCTTTGCGAGGATGGCCCACATCGCCCAGAGCCCACGCTCTGATAGCGACACGCCGAAAATACCGATGCGGTTGCCGCTGCCGATGATCGGCAGTGCACATGCGAAGGCGACGAACGGGAGCTCGATCGTTAGGCGCCGTGCGACGTGAGCGACCGGGACGCGCGCGTAGGCGATGATGCCGACGACGCACAGGGCATGCGCGGCGAAGGCCCAGAAGGCGGCGCGAGGGGTGAACGTCACGAGCAGTACCCATGCGGCGGTCGCGGCGATCTTGTTCGCGCCCGGAATCGCGTGTAGCCGTCCGTAAGGCGCGAGCAACTGCGTGTGCGCGCCGCTCATCGTTGCGGGTCGATCGTCACGAGGGCGGCCCGGGAATCGGCACAGCGCCGACATCGACGCGCCGCCGGGCCGTGCGACGAAGGAGAGCGAAGCCGACGGTCGCGACCGAGAACGTGGCGGCGACGCCGATGACGCCGGCAAGACCCTTGCTCAGCGCTGGGTCATCGACGCCGCGGATCGTGTAGTCGGCGAGGGTTCCGTCGTCCATCGCGTGGGGGCGCTCGCCGGTGTCGATCGAGAGCTGCGCGGCGACCATCTCGAGACCGTCGGGTGACGAGCTGACGTTTGGGCTGACGAAGAACGCGAGGGCGAGGGCGACCGCGAGCCCCGCGACGACGATGGCCGTCGTCCCCCCGGACGCCTTGCGCGACGACACGAGCGGCATCAGCGCATCCTGTCGATCGCAGTGCTAGCCGCAGTGCTAGCCGCAGTGCCGGCCGCGGCACCGGCTGGCGTGTGCTGTAGGGCATCGAGATTGGACGCGCCCCATACGAGTTCGGGGCGTGCCGTGATCACGGCGCTCACGGTGAGCGCCGTGATCACGCCTTCTCCAATGCCGATGATCACGTGCGCCCCGACCA
This sequence comes from Actinomycetota bacterium, assembly GCA_009699605.1. Taxonomy (GTDB): domain Bacteria; phylum Actinomycetota; class Acidimicrobiia; order Acidimicrobiales; family WLNW01; genus WLNW01. Next base: position 5,111 of record WLNW01000161.1, read on the forward strand.
TCGACGCAGCAACGGTGGTGACCGACGCGGCCTCGTTGCCGCCGAGCGCGTATTCGAGGGTGAACATCAACGCGGCAAGAGGTGGAGCGAGCGCGGCGGCGATTCCCGAGGCGAGCACCACGGACTGCGGGCGCCGCGGCAGAACTCGGCGAAGCGTCACGAAGATCGCGTAGCCACCGATCGCGCCGACGAGCGCCATGTTGACGATGTTGAGCCCGAGGGCTGACAATCCGCCGTCCGCGAACAGCATTGCCTGCACGACGATCACCACCGAGACGCATACGGCGCCCAGGCGGGGCCCCACGAGCACCGCGGCGAGCACACCGCCGAGCAGATGGCCGCTCGTGCCGCTCGCCACCGGGAAGTTCAGCATCTGCACCGCAAAGATGTACGCGGCGGCCATGCCGGCGAGGGGCACCTGGCGATCGTCGATCGACGTGTGCTGGTCGCGCACACACCAGGCCAGCGCGCCGACCGCGACGGCGCTGGCCCCGAACGAGGTGCCGGGCCCGATGAGGCCGTCCGGAATGTGCATGGCGCTCCTCGGTCGTCGCGTCGGGACCCTATCGACTATCGATAGTCGATGTCGATAGTGGCGGGAGCTGACCTCGGTCGTGTGCCACTCGGGTCCCGCTCGGGATCTCGTAGACGGCGGCGCTCTGGCAGAGTGCAGCAGACCCGGTGAGCGAGGATGTACTGATGGCCACAAGTTCGACGACGCCGGACAACGACGAACTGCGCGCCGCGGTCCGGCAGTGGCTCGACGCCAACTGGGATCCGCAGCGCACCGTGCGTGCGTGGTGGCGCATCCTCGTCGACAGCGGATGGGGCTTCCCCAGTTGGCCATCCGCGTGGTTCGGCCAGGATCTGTCGTCCGAAGAAGCGACGGTGGTTCACGAGGAGCTGGCCCGCGCGAACGTGCTCGGCCCGCCCGAGGGCGCGGGGCCATCGATGGCCATCCCGATGTTGTTGCGCTTCGGCAACGACGCGCAGAAGCAGCGATGGATCCCGACGCTCGCCTACGGCGAGGAGTACTGGGCGCAGTTCTTCAGCGAGCCGGGCGCTGGTTCTGACCTCGCGGCGGTGCAAGCACGAGCGGTGCCCGACGGCGACGAATGGGTCGTCAACGGCCAGAAGGTGTGGAACTCGTGCACGCTCTTCGCGGACCGTGCGCTGCTCGTGGCCCGTACGGACGTCGACGTACCGAAGCACAAGGGCATCGGCTTCTTCATACTCGACATCGATCAGCCGGGCGTCGACATCCGCCCCATCAAGCAGATGAACGGGCTCGAGGAGTTCAACGAGGCCTTCCTGACCGATGCTCGACTCCCGGACGCCCAGCGCATCGGTGAGCCGAACGCCGGTTGGGCGGTCGCGATGACGGTGTTGCAACACGAGCGGGCCAACTTCGCCGGTGGTGGCACCTTCACCCTGCGCACGGTCGAGGGCGGCGAGCGGTTCGGGTATCTCGATCGCACGTGCGCCGACGTCCTGGCTGAGGATCGTGCGTACGCGAACATCGCCAACGGGCTTCCCATCGGTACGCCCGACGCCATGATCGCCCTCGCTCGCAGGTTCGACCGCACCGACGATCCGAACATCCGCCAACGCCTCGCGAAGTTGCATTCGCTCTACGAGGCGCTGCGACTCACCGGGCTGCGCGGCCAGGCCAGCGCGAAGGCCGGTCGCGAAGGCGGCGAGAGCTCGGTGGTGTACCTGGGCGGTGTGCTCGTGGCGCGCATGTGCCGCGACCTGGTGGCCGATATCGCCGGGCCGGCGGCGATGCTGCACGGCACCGACATCGCGGACACCATCACCATCGCACCGGCGCACGGAATCCAAGGGGGCAGCGAGCAGATCCAGCGCAACGTGATCGGCGAACGCCTCCTCGGCCTGCCCCGCGAGCCGCAGGTCGACCGCGACGTGCCGTTCCGCGATCTTCGTGTGGGGACACAGCGCGACTGAGCGAGGGGAGCGCGGCGCGACGACGCGCGGTCAGAGCCACTCGCGTCGGCGGAACAACACGTACAAGAACGCCGACAGCACAACTACCAGGCCCACTGCGGTGAGCGTGCCCCATTGCTGGCCCGAGCCCGGGTACGGCACGTTCATCCCGTAGTACCCCGTGATGAGCGTGGGCACGGCGACGATGGCCGCCCAGCTGGTGACCTTCTTCATCACCTGGTTCTGGCGGAAGTCGCGAAGGCTGAGGTTGGTCTCGACGATGGTGGCCACGAGGTCACGGAGTGCATCGGTGGACTCCGACACGCGCAGGATGTGGTCGTAGATGTCCTGGAAGTACGGATA
>WLNW01000162.1 GCA_009699605.1 Actinomycetota bacterium
GCCGAGATCGGGAAGTACTCGGCGAACTCGAACCCCGCCGCCTTGGCCAGCTGCTCCATCGTGCGGGTCGGGCCGGCGCCGTCGATCTTGTTCAGCACCACGATCGCGCTCTTCGGCAAGCGTGAGGCGATGAACTCGTCACCGGAGCCAACGCCTCGCGCTCCGTCGAGCACGAAACACACGACGTCAACCCCGCCGAGTGCGTTCTCCGCCGAAGCGTTGAGACGTTCGCCAAGCGTGGTGCGCGGTTTGTGGATGCCAGGCGTATCGACGAACACGATCTGCGCGTCGGGCCGGGTGAGCACGCCCCGTACCTGTGTACGGGTGGTCTGGGGCTTGTCGGACACGATCGACACCTTGGTGCCGAGGATGCGATTGATGAGCGTGGACTTGCCGGTGTTGGGCCGGCCGACGAAGGTGACGAAGCCGGTTCTCATGCGCGGCGCTCCCCGCCTGAACCAACACCCGAGGTGCCGATGTTGACCGATGACACGTTGGCCCCACTGCCGACGTCGTCGGCCGACTCCTCCGGCGGCGCAGGTGCAATACGAACGCGCATGATGCGTCGTCCTTGCATGCGATCGACCCGAAAGCGATAACCGAGAACGTCGGCTTCCTCGCCGATCGTGGGCACGTGCCCGAGCATGTTGAAGATCAGGCCGCCGACCGTGTCCCAGTCGTCGGCGGGGAACTCGGTGTCGAGCACGTCGCTCAACTCGTCGATGGACATGCGACCATGCACGCGCATCGCACCACCGCCCAGGGAGACCACATCGGGGTCGTCGAGGTCGAACTCGTCGTTGATGTCGCCCACGAGTTCTTCGAGTAGATCCTCAAGGGTCACGAGGCCTGCCGTTCCGCCGTATTCATCGACGGCCAACGCCATGTGGAACTTGCCGGCCTGCATTTCGCGCAACATGTCAACAACCTTCTTCGTCTCGGGAACGAAGTGCATGCGTCGAGCGAGTCGCGATACCGCTTCGTCGGTCTGTCCGCGCCGGAAGGCACGTACGAGGTCTTTCAGGTACACCAGGCCCACGATGTCATCGATGCCGTGGCCGATGACCGGCACCCGCGAGAAGCCCTCTTCGATCACGGCGCTGAGTGCGTCGTTGACGCTGGCGGTCGCGTCGACGGTGACCATGTCGGCGCGTGGCACCATGACCTCGCGCACGATGGTGTCGCCGAACTCGATGACCGATTCGATGAGTTCGCGCTCGTCGTGTTCGATCACCTCGTCGTTCGCGGCGGCGTGCACGATGTGCAACAGCTCGGCCTCGTTGACGAATGGACCCTGAGCGAGGCCCTTGCCCGGGATGATCCAGTTCGTGATGCCGATGAACATCTTGCTGAGGATGCGCAGCGGCCAGAAGCGCACCAGCCACGACACCGGCCGGGCCGACAACAACGCGCCGCGTTCGGGATAGAGCACCGCCCACGTCTTCGGCAGCGCTTCGGTCATGACGAAGAACAGGCCGACGTTCAAGATCGTGCCGATGACCACGCCGGTAGCGCCGAAGAGCTGGTTGGCCACGACCCCGGTGAGCACGGCTTGCACGACCTGCGCGATGTTGACCGCGAGGATCACCGGGTTGAGGAAGCGCTCGGGTTCGCGCACGAGCTCGAGCAACACCGTCGCGCCACGCTTGCCTTCGCCGGCCAGCGATTGCGCCTTGGTGATCGAGATGCGGTTCAGCGCGGTTTCGGCCATGGCGAGGAACGAGAGCAACAACAAGAGCACCGCGATGACTGCGATGATCCACACGTCGGAGGTGGTGAGCGATGCGCCGAGAGTGACGGGCAACACGGCCGCGAAAAACGCGATCATGACGGTGTTCGATGAGCGCCGAAAGACGCGGGCGCCGGGCCGTTCCAATGGTGCAGCTCGAGGAGCGCACGCTCGCGGGTCTGCATCTGCGCGGTGTCGTCGAGCTCCGCGTGATCGTGGCCGAGCACGTGCAGGACACCGTGCACGACGAGCAAGGCCAGCTCGTCGTCGAGCACACCTGCGTGTTCGGGGGCGTTGGTATTCGCGACGCTGGGGCACACGACGACGTCACCCAGCAACACGGGTGCGGCATCGGGGTCGCGTATCTCGCCCGCAGCGACAACCGCGTCGGCATCGAGCGGGAACGACAACACATCGGTCGCATATGTCTCACCCATGTGCTCTTCGTTCAGCTCGGCCATATCGGCCTCGTCGACGAATGCGAGGGTGAGTTCACCAGCGGCGATCCCTTCGCTCTCGAGCACGCGTTCGGCCAGGAGGACCCAGCGAGCGAGATCGACCGGCACCGCGAGTTGTTCGTCGTAGCCAAAGACGGTGGCGCTCATCGGCGCTTGTTCACGTCGACGACCGACGCACGGTCGTACGCCTCGACGATGTCTTGGACGATGCGGTGGCGCACGACGTCGCGGCTGGTGAGGTGCACGAAGTCGAGCCCGTCGATGTGTTCGAGCAGATCCTCGAGGCCGTCGAGGCCGCTGCGCCCGCCCGGCACGTCGACCTGTGAGCGGTCGCCGGTGATGACTGCCCGCGAACCGAACCCGATGCGTGTGAGAAACATCTTCATCTGCTCGGGCGTGGTGTTCTGTGCCTCGTCGAGGATGATGAAGCTGTTATTGAGCGTGCGGCCGCGCATGAACGCGAGTGGCGCCACCTCGACGTTGCCCTTTTCGAGCAGCTTCTGCGTGCCGTCGGTGTCGACCATGTCATAGAGCGCGTCGTACAGCGGTCGCAGGTACGGGTCGACCTTGGCCATGAGATCACCGGGGAGGAAGCCCAGGCGCTCGCCGGCCTCGACCGCTGGCCGCGTGAGGATGATGCGATCGACGCGCTTGGCCTGGAAGGCCTGCACCGCCATGGCCACGGCGAGCCACGACTTGCCGGTTCCGGCGGGGCCGATGCCGAAAGTGATGACGTTCTTCGCGATGGCCTCGACGTAGCGCTTCTGGCCGGTGGACTTCGGCCGGATGGGCACGCCCTTCGACGTGCGCAGGATTTGAGTGGTGAGCACTTCGCTCGGCCGCTCGTTGACGCGCACCATGTCGATGGCCCGCGTGACGGTGCGCGACTCGAGTGGGTGGCCTTGTTGCAGCAGCACCACGAGTTCCTCGAAGACACGCGCCACCATGGCTGCGTCGGCGCCAGTGACGGTGATCTCGTTGCCCCGCACGTGCACCGTGGTGTTGGCGAAGGCCGCTTCGACGAGGCGCAACAGTTCATCGCGGGGGCCGAGCAGCGCGGCCATGAGGTGATTGCCGGGCACGTTGATCTTGACTGGCGGGGACGGCTCGGCGCCTGGGCCGGTGAGATCGACTGGGCCTTGGGGTGCGCTGCCGGGCTCGACGCTGGTTGGGGGTTGGGTCATGTTCCCCATGAGCCTATTGACCGCGCGGCCGAAGTCGCGAGAACCTGAACTCGATGACTTCCCATTCCGGCGCGCTCGGTCCAATCGCCGACGCCGGTGACCCGTTCGCCCGGATCCTCGAAGCCATCGCCGACGCTCGCGTCGACGACGCAGCTTCGGGCCGCGAGCGCGCCCAGTGGGTGACCCGACGCGCCGAGGAGGACGCCACCCTCGCGGGCGCGCTGGTCGACCTCGCCGAGCGGCATGCGCCGGTGCGCCTGCAATTGCGAGGGGGGCGAGAGATCGTCGGCACTCCCGTGGCCCTCGGACGCGACTGCGTGGCGGTCGCCACCGCCGCGGGGCAGGCTTTCGTCCGCCTGCGTCACCTGATCGCCGTGCGCAGCGACCCCCACCAGGGATTCGTGCCGTCGGGCACGCCGCTCGGCGCGCCTCATCCACTTACACGCACCCTGCATGACGTGGTCTGTGATGCCACCGCCGAACGACTCGACGTTCATGTGCTGCTCGACGACGGACGCGACGCCCGCGGCACACTTCGCGCAATGGGTGTGGACGTGCTCACGCTACGCGAGATCAACGATCCGAAAGCCACGGTTCTCGTGGCATTCGACGCCGTGGCGGCCGTGACGCTGCGGACCGATCGATGACCGACCATCGGCACGAGTGACCCGCGACGCAGGACTACTCGCCGCTGCGGCCGCCGTGCGGCACCGGTTCGGGGTACAGGTGCTCCAGGGTGCCTGGCTCGATACGGCACGAATCGATGAAGAGATCAACCTCGGCCGCCTTCAACCGGATGACCCGACCGAAGCGATACGCAGGGAGCTGACCTTCATCGATGAAGCGATACAGCGTGCGCGGCGTGATGCCGAGACGCTTGGCGGCATCAGCCGTGCTCATCCATTGAACATCCTCGAATGACATGACAATCAGACTACAGCAGCCCCCCGGGGCCAGAACGCAGTGTTGAACGAAATTGATTGAATTTTATTCGTACATGTTCGAAGATAACGAGACGTACTCTCACCGTGGCGGGTGAAAGGCCAATGACACCCCCATGGAACCCCTCAGTCCGAGGCACCGGGACGCATCGCGCGTCTCGGGCCTCCAGCGCCTCGTGCAGCGACGGCGCGGTCTTCCCAACGGGCGCGCGGTGGTCGGCGCGCTGCTGCTCACCATGGCCGGCGTCGGTACGTTCGCTGCGGCAAACCACCGATCCGACTCCTCGGCCGTCCGCTATGTGACCGTCGCCCGGGCGGTTGCGCCCGGTGCCCGCATCCAGGTCGCCGACCTCGAGGTACGTCCCCTCTCGCTCGACCCGGTCGTGGCCGACAACGCGTTCACCGATCCGACCCGGCTCATCGGTGCGGTCGCGCTGGCCCCGCTCGGTGCCGGCCAGTTGGTGCAACGCGCCGAGGTCGCGACGGTACCCACGGTCGACGGCCGGGCACTACCGCCCGGCCACGAGCTCACCATTCCGGTCCCTACTGATCGCATGCCCACCGGGCTGCGACGCGGCGAACGGGTGGCGGTGCTCGCCACGTACGGCAGTGGATCCGACGCCCGCACCGTGACCACCGTGCAACACGCACTGGTTCTGGCGGTTGACGCCGCCGGCGACACGCTCGCCACCCGTGGTTCAGCGAGGCTCACCCTGGCCCTCGAGCATCCCGAAGAGGTAGTCGAGACCGCCCATGCCGCCCAGGTCGCCGACCTCACCGTCGTGCGCACCACCCTCGCCAACTCCGACCTGCCCGCCACCTTCAGCGTCGCGACGCCCAACACCAAGCCGCTCGTCGCGACCAAGGCGACCGGATGAGTACCGAGCGATTCGTGGTGCTCGGGCTCGCCCATGTGCGCGCCGGCTGGTTCGTCGAGGTCAGCCGCTGGTCGACCTCCGGCGTGGCACCCATCGAGTTCGTCAAGTGCGTCTCCGTCGACGAGGTGCGCGGCCGCCTGGCCGGAGCGCGAGCGGTGTCGGCGGTTCTGCTCGATGCCCAGCGAACCGGAGTCGATCGCGACCTCCTCGCCGCGGCCGGCGACGCCGGCGCCGCGGTCATCGTGATCGGCGACGACCGACGCGACTGGATCGCGCTCGGTGCGGCGGCCCAGCTCCCGTCGCAGTTCTCGCGACGCGAGCTCGTCGACACGCTCACGGCGTGCGCCTCGCCGATCAGCCGCACTGACCTGCGCGTCGAGCACCGTGCCGAAGCGGTCGATGTGGGATGGCGAGGATCGTTGATCGCGGTCACCGGGCCCGGTGGCGCAGGCGCATCCACGGTTGCCATGGCACTCGCGCAATCACTCGCCGGCGACGCTCGAAACCTGGGCCTGGTGCTGCTCGCCGACCTCGCGCTCGACGCCGACCTCGCCATGTTGCACGACGCACGCGATGTCGTACCCGGAGTTCAAGAGATGGTCGAAGCGTTCCGGTCGGGCACCCTCGATCCCGAGGGCGTTCGTGCCCTCACGTTCTCGGTCGTCGACCGCGGCTACCACTTGCTGCTCGGCCTTCGAAACCATCGCGACTGGACCGCCATCCGTCCTCGCGCGTTCGACGTCGCGCTCGATGCGTTGCGGCGCACCTTCCGCGTGGTCGTCGCCGACGTCGACCACGACGTCGAAGGTCACGAGCGCACCGGTTCGCTCGAAGTGGAGGACCGCAACGTGCTAGCCCGCACCACGGCCACCAGCGCCGATCTCGTGGTGGTCGTCGGCCAGCCCGGCACCAAGGGCCTGCACTCCCTCGTGCGCTGCGTGCACCGACTCATCGAGCACGGGGTCGACGGCGAGCGCATCGTGCCCGTGTTCAACCGGGTCGGTCACACCGTGCGTCACCGCGCCGAGTTGAGCCGAGCGTTCGCGCAGCTCACCGACACCGGCCAGGACGTCGCACTCGCGTCGCCCCTCTTCATCCCCGAGCGACGCGGGCTCGATTCGCTCATCACCCAAGCCGCACCCCTGCCACGTGCACTCACTCGGCCCGTCGGTGTGGCCATAAGCGCGCTGCTGGATCGCCGTAGGCCTAAAGCACCCGTGTGGTCCGACGCTCCCGAGCGGATCGCGGTCGGTTCGCTCGGCACACGGTTCGAGGCCGCCGAGGACGGATCGGCGTGGTGATGCGCGCCGACCGCGAGCTCTCGCCGCTGGAGATCATCGAAGGGGCCGTGCAGACGCGCGCCAAGCACTCGTCGATCGACATGAGTGAGCCTGACGCCATCGAACGCATCCTCGATCTCATACGCGACGAGATCGCTACGTGGCAGCTCGACTTCCGTCGAGGCACCCGCCAGTACGAGCTCGTCGACCCGGACGATCTCGCCAAACGCGCCCTGCGCAACCTCACTGGGTTCGGCCCCCTCGGGCCGCTCCTCGACGACCCCGACGTTTGGGAAGTCATGGTCAACTCACCCAACTCGATCTTCGTGAAACGGCACCGGGGCCACACCGGCTATCACGACGAGAGCTTCCACGACGACGAGCACGTCGTTCGGACGCTCACGAAGATCCTCGACGAGTCGTCGACCTCGCACCGAAAACTCGACCCAAGCGAAGGGCTTCAGGACGCCCAACTCGATAGCGGCGCACGGCTGCACATCGTGCACGGCGACATCGCTCGTGGCGGCCACATCATGATCAACGTCCGCAAGTTCACGGGCATCGCGTTCAACGATCTTCACGAGCTCGTCGAGTCCTCGACGATCACGCACCAGGTGGCCATGTTCCTCACCGCCTGCGTGCGCGCCCGCCGCAGCATCGTCTTCGCGGGCGCGCCCGGCTCGGGCAAGACCACGTTGCTCTCGTGCTGCGCGGCCGAGCTCGACCCGAGTCTGCGCGTGGTCATCGCCGAGGAGGTGTTCGAGGCCGATGTACCTCTTGCGAACGTGGCGGGAATGCAGACGCGTGCCGCTCGCGCCGATCGTCCGGCGATCGATCTCCGTCGTCTGGTTGCCGGCTTCTTGCGCATGGCGCCCGACGTCGCGATCGTCGGCGAGGTCCGCGACCGCGAAGCGCTGCCGGAACAACTTCGCTCACCC